>NZ_WVUG01000028.1 GCF_017614965.1 Streptomyces griseorubiginosus
CCCCCGACCCCTCCCGCCGACTCTTCGTCTCGCGGGTCCTCGCCACGGCCGCCGCCACGGCCGCCGCCGGGACCGTCGGATACGGCACCTATGGCGTACTGCGCGGCCCGCGCGTGAAGCGCGTCACCGTGCCGCTGGCCAAGCTCCCGCGCGCGGCGCACGGTTACCGCATCGCGGTCGTCAGCGACATCCACCTGGGCCCGGTCCTCGGCCGGGACTTCGCCCAGAAGGTCGTCGACACCGTCAACGCCACCCAGCCGGACATCGTCGCGGTCGTCGGCGACCTGGTGGACGGCAGCGTGAAGAACCTGGGTCCGGCGGCGGCGCCCCTGTCGCGGCTGAACGCGCCCTCCTACTTCGTCACCGGCAACCACGAGTACTTCTCCGGCGCGCGGCAGTGGGTCGAGGAGGTACGGCGGCTCGGTCTGCACCCGCTGGAGAACGCCCGTACGGAACTGCCCTGGTTCGACCTCGCCGGCGTCAACGACCTCGCGTGCGAGAGCGAGGGGCAGGGCCCCGACTTCACCAAGGCGCTCGGCGACCGGGACCCGGCACGCGCGTGCGTGCTCCTCGCCCATCAGCCCGTCCAGATCCACGAGGCCGTCAAGCACGGCGTGGACCTCCAGCTCTCCGGCCACACCCACGGCGGCCAGCTCTGGCCCGGCAACCTCATCGCGGCGGCCGCCAATCCGACCGTCGCGGGCCTGGACCGGTACGGCGACACCCAGCTCTACGTCAGCCGTGGCGCCGGTGCCTGGGGACCCCCGACGCGCGTGGGAGCGCCGTCCGACATCACGGTGATCGAACTGGCCTCCACGCGCGCGTGACGGACGGCGGAGCCGGATGGAACCCGTCCTGCGCGGACCCTGTGCACAAGCTGTGAAACCTGGCTGAAACCCCTTGCGGTAAGTTCTTTCTCAACTCGACAAATCCCTCTTCCCCCGGTTGAAACCTCTGTGATTAGGTGAGCCGCGCCACCAGGGGAGTGGCATGTGTGGGGTGGGGCCCGCGGAGGCCCGGAGAGGGCATACCGATGCGTTCCGTGCGCATGCGGATTCTCGCGACGCTGCTCGTACTGGCGGGCGTGGGAGTCGGCGGCTGGCAGATGCTGCCGTCGCAGGAGGACAAGGGCAAGACCATCACGGTCGGTACGACGGACGCCGTCACGGCGCTCGACCCGGCCGGCGCCTACGACGCGGGTTCCTGGGCCCTGTTCAGCAACGTCTTCCAGTCACTGCTGACCTTCGACCCGGGCGGCACCGCGCCGGTCCCGGACGCGGCGCAGAGCTGTGACTTCGTGGGCAGCGCCCTGACGACGTACCGCTGCACGCTGCGCCAGGGGCTGACCTTCCCCAGCGGCCGCTCGATGACCGCCGAGGACGTCAAGTACTCCTTCGACCGCGTCAAGGCGATCAAGTCCGAGGTCGGCCCGGTCTCCCTGCTGAGCACGCTGAAGTCGGTGGACGCCGACGGCCTGACCGTCACCTTCCATCTGTCCTCGCCCGACGCCACCTTCCCGTTCAAGGTCGCCACCGGCGCCGGCTCGATCGTCGACAGCCACAAGTACCCGAAGACCCGGCTGCGCACCGACCCCGGCGCCGACGGCACCGGACCGTACGAGCTGACGTCGTACCAGAAGAACAAGAAGGCGGTGCTCACGCCCAACGGCCACTACAAGGGGGCCGAGAAGAGCGCGGCGCGCCCCGTCGACCTGCTCTACTACACCAACTCCGACGCCCTGGAGAAGGCCTGGAAGGCCAAGGACGTCGACGTCGCCACCCGGCAGCTGCCGCCCAAGGTGCTGTCCGGTCTGTCGCCCAGCGACCCCGATCAGCGGCTCTCCGAGTCCGAGAGCTCCGAGACCCGCAACCTCTACCTCAACACCCGTGCGGGCTCGCCCCTGCACAGCGTCCTGGTCCGCCGGGCGATGGCCTGGCTGATCAACCGCGAGCAGCTGGCCGCCACGGTGTACGAGGGCACCGTCGACCCGCTGTACTCGCTGATCCCGACCGGTATCACCGGCCACACCACGTCGTTCTTCGACGCCTACCCCAAGCCCGACGCCAAGGCCGCGCAGGCCCTGCTCAGTGAGGCGGGCGTCAAGACGCCGGTACGTTTCACCTACGGCTACGCCGTCAACCGCGGCTCCTCCCAGGAGGAGGCCGAGGCCATCAAGAAGCAGCTGGAGGCGAGCGGCCTGTTCAAGGTCACGCTCAAGGGCTACGAGTGGACCGACTTCCAGGAGCACTGGGCGACCGGAAAGCTCGACGCGTACGCCGTCGGCTGGGTCGCCGACTACCCGGACCCGGACACCTTCGGAGCCCCGCTCGTCGGCACGGACGGCACCATGAACACCGGCTACAGCAGCAGGGCCGTCGACCGGCTGATCCAGGACAGCCAGCAGTTCGCCGACCGCGGTGACGCCGCCTCCGACTTCAGCGCCCTGCAGCAGGACATCGCCCGCGACGTGCCGGTGATCCCGCTGTGGCAGGGCAAGGAGTACGTGCTCAGCACCGAGGACGTCGGCGGCAGCCAGTACCTGGACGACGGGACCGGAGTGTTCCGCTTGTGGAGCCTGAACTGGATCTGACCCGATCTCACAGGCTGGGACATTCGCCCCCGCGACGCAGGGCATCCTCCCCACGCAGGACGGTGTGACGGAGGTGTGGGCGGGGTGAGGAGCAAACGTGTTGAGACGCAACTCCTTCCGGCTGCCCCGGCACCCGGCCTCCGTGGGCCTGGCGCGGCGCCGGGTGCGGGACCATCTCGCCGACTGGGGACACGGCCCGGACGACCCGGCGCTGACGGACGCGCTGCTGCTGGTGTCCGAGCTGGCCACCAACGTCGTACGCCACGGACCGCTCAGAGAGCGTGAGTTCGAGGTCGCGGTGACCGCCCTCGCCGACGGGTCCTGTCTCATCGAGGTGTCCGACGAGGGTCAACTCGAGCCGCGCCTGCGGGTGGTGGGGGAGTGGGAGGAGACCGGCCGCGGACTGCACCTGGTGGAGGCCGTCGCGGCGGCCTGGGGTGTGTGGACCCGGGGACGGCACGGCAAGACCGTCTGGGCCCTGGTGCTGTCCGCCACGTGAGACCGGCTTCCGGCCCGACGGCCGTTACGACACCGCCGCCGCCCTCCGCGCCGGCAGGGTGACCGTCACCGCGAGCCCCTCGCCCGGCGCCGTACGCACCGCCACCTCGCCGCCGTGCGCCTGCACGACCCCCTGCACGATCGCCAGGCCCAGCCCGCTGCCCGCGCCCCCGCCCGCCCGGAAGAACCGGTCGAAGACCCGCGCCGCGTCCTTCTCGCACAGCCCGGGACCCTCGTCCGCGACACTCAGCCGTACGACCCCGTCCTCACGCTCCACGCCGAGCCGCACGGGAACCTCGGTCGGCGTGTGCGTGCGGACGTTGCCCACCAGGTTGCCGAGCACCTGTCTCAGCCCCGACTCGTCGGCGCTCACCAGCACAGAGCCGTCGGCCGCCACCTCGATGGGCCGCTCCGGCTGCTGCACCCGCAGGTCCTCGGCCGCGTCCCGCACCAGGCGGCTGACGTCGACGTTGCGGAAGCGCAGCTCGGGCTGCTGGTCCAGACGGGCCAGCGTGAGCAGCTCGTCCACCAGGCGCCCCATGCGGTCGGTCTCCGCCAGCACCCGCTCCCAGACCCGCTTGCGTTCGTCCGGATCGCTCAGCATCCCCTTGTCGTACAGCTGCAGATAGCCGCGTATCGCCGACAGTGGGGTGCGCAGCTCGTGCGAGGCGTCCGCGACGAAGCGGCGCAGCTGGGCCGCGCTGTGCTCGCGCGTGCGGTACGCCGACTCCACCTGGTGCAGCATCGAGTTGAGGGCCAACCGCAGCTGCTCGACCTCCTGCGTGGGATGTTCGCTGGAGGGCACGCGCCGGGTCAGATCGCCCTCGGCGATCGCCGAGGAGGTCTCCACCATGTCCTCCAGCGGCCGCATCCGGCGGTGGACGCTGAGCATCGTCAGGCAGCACAGGAGCGTGAGCAGCAGTGTCCCGACGGCCAGGTCGAGTTTGAGGGCCTTGCCGATGCCCCGGTGCAGGGCCTCGGTCGAGGTGGCGAGCAGGACGTACGTGCCGTCGGCGAGACGGGTGGCGGTCGCGCGGTAGGTGGCGCCGTTCACCGTGACCTCGTGCGGTGCGGGGTCCTTCTCCAGGGCGCGCGGGTCGGGCACGGCGGCGGCGAGGCCCCGCTGGGCGGTGGTCGGGGCGGTGCCGAAGACACTCAGGGGCCTGGACCGGGCGTCGACGGCGGTGTAGATCGACTCCGGCCGCGGCTGCTCGTCCGTACCGACGAGCCGGTCCCGGGCCAGGGCGAGGGCGCCCAGCGAGTCCACCTGCCGCAGGGTGAGCTGCGAACTGCCCAGTGACGCGCGCGTCTTGGTCAGCCCGGAGTCGATCTGGCCGATCAGATAGTGCCGCATGCCCATCAGGCTGACCGCCGTCGCCGCGACGATGCCGAGCGCGAGCAGGGCGACGTTCGCCAGAGTCAGCTTGGCGCGCAGCGAGTGGATGCCGCGGCGGCGGCCGAGCCTCTCCCCGAGCCTCATGCCAGCCCGTATCCGACGCCACGCCGCGTGGTGATCACCGGCGGCCCCAGGGCGTCCAGCTTGCGCCGCAGATAGCTGATGTAGGTCTCCACGACGGTCGACTCCTGCGGGGTGTGCTCGTACTGCCAGACGTGCCGCAGCAGTTGCTCCTTGGGCACGATCCGGCCGCCGTTGCGGACCAGGAAGCGCAGGAGCGCGTACTCGGTGGGGGTCAGTTCCACGCTGCGGCCCGCGCGGTGCACGCTGTACGTCGTCTCGTCCAGCTCCAGGTCGCCGTAGCGCAGTGGCGGCCGCTGCGGCAGGACGTCCGCCGGGCGGGTGCGGCGCAGCACCGCCGTGATGCGGGCGACCACCTCGTCGATGTTGAACGGCTTGGTGATGTAGTCGTCGCCGAAGCCGAGGGCGCCGACGACCTCGGCCGGCGAGTCGCGTGCGGTGAGGAAGACGAGCGCCAGGTCCGGCCGCTCGGCGCGCAGTTCACGCCCGAGGACCCGCCCGTCCCCGTCCGGCAGCATGACGTCGAGCAGCGCCACGTCCGCCCGGGTGCGCTCGGCGAGCGCGCGGGCCTCGCGGACGGTGCCCGCGACCATCACCTCGAAGCGGTGGTAGCGCAGGGCGATGGCGAGGACGTCCGCGATGCTCGGCTCGTCCTCCACCACCAGCACGGTGCCTGGAGCCGTCGTCATGCCCCCAGTATCGAACGGGCCACTGACAGCGGGGTCCGGAACGCTCTTTGGAGTTCCTTGAGAGTCATGGCGGGTTCCCTCCGCGCGCGAGCGGCACCGCCAATCCTGGTGCCAGGACCTGGGGGACCGACCGACGACCGACTAAGGAGCTTTGATCGTGGCGGCATTGGCACGGTGGTGCTATCAGCACCGGCTGGTGGTCCTGTTGCTGTGGGTGGGGGCACTGTTCGGCCTGGGCTTCTCGGCGTCCACGGCGGGGACGAACTACGCGAACGTCTTCTCCCTCCCCGACACGGACTCCAAGAGCGCGTACGACCTGATGCAGAAGGCCTTCCCGACCACCTCGGGCGACACCGACACCGTGGTGTGGAAGGTCGACCAGGGCTCGGTGCGGGACAAGGCGGTCCAGGACCGGATCCAGCCCGCCCTTGACAAGATCGCGAAGATGCCCGGGGTCGGCGCGGTGACCAGCCCCTACACCGGTCCCCGAGGGGCGGCGCAGATCAGCCGTGACGGCACGATCGCCTACGCCCAGCTGACCTTCGCCAAGCAGGCCAACGAGGTGTCCGAGGACGTCATCCACGACGTCGTCGACACCGCGCACGGCGCCGCGCGAGAGGGACTCAAGGTCGAGCTGGGCGGACAGGCGATCCAGCGCGTCGAGCAGCCGCCGCAGGGCCTGTCGGAGATGGTCGGCATCGTCGCGGCGGCCCTCGTGCTGTTCCTGGCCTTCGGCTCGTTCTTCGCGATGCTGCTGCCGATCGCCATCGCGATCTTCGGGGTGGGCATGGGCCTGTTCTCCACCCAGCTGCTCAGCCACAGCACCGACATCCCCGACATCGCCCCGCTGCTCGCCTCCCTGATCGGCCTCGGTGTCGGCATCGACTACGCGCTGTTCATCGTCACCCGGCACCGGCGCGGCATCCTGCGCGGCCTGGACCCCGAGGAGTCGGCGGTCACGGCCCTCAACACCTCAGGCCGGGCCGTGCTGTTCGCGGGCGGTACGGTCTGCATCGCGCTGGCCGGCATGCTCGTGACGCGGCTGCGCTTCCTGGACGGCGTCGTCGTCGCCACGTCCCTCACGGTCGTGCTCAGCGTCCTGGCGGCCACGACCCTGCTCCCGGCCCTGCTGGGCTTCCTGGGCCCGCGGGTGCTCAGCCGCCGCCAGCGGCGCAGGCTCGCCGCCGAGGGCCCCGAGCCGGAGCGGGCCAGCGGTCTCGCCGCCCGCTGGTCGGTGAACGTCGAGAAGCGTCCCCGCAGGATCGCCGCGCTCGCCCTCGTCGTCATGGCCGTCCTCGCCATCCCCGTGCTGTCGCTGCGCCTCGGCGCCACCGACCAGGGCAACGACGACGCGTCCACGACCACCCGCAAGGCCTACGACCTGCTCGCCGAGGGCTTCGGTCCCGGCTTCAACGGCCCCCTCCAGGTCGTCACCAAGAGCGGTGACACGTCCGCGCTGGTCAAGGGGATCGAGTCGACGCCCGACGTGGCCCGGGTCGCGCCCTTCCCGCCCGTCAAGGGCGTCACGGTGATCCAGGTCGTCCCGAAGACCTCACCGCAGTCCAAGGAGACGGACGACCTGATCGACACCCTGCGCGAGAAGGTGATCCCGCAGGCGGGGGCGGAAGCGCACGTGGGCGGTGTGACCGCGATCTCCAAGGACTTCGCGTCGGTCACCGGCGACCGTCTGCCGCTGTTCATCGGGACCATCATCGGCCTGGGCTTCCTGCTGCTGCTGATCGCCTTCCGCTCCCTGGTGGTCCCGCTGACGGCGGCCCTGATGAACCTGATCGCCGCGGCGGCCTCCTTCGGCATCCTCGTCGCGGTCTTCCAGTGGGGCTGGGGCCTGGACCTGCTGGGCCTCGGCAAGGAGGGCCCGATCAACGCGTTCCTCCCGGTCATCATGCTCTCGCTGCTCTTCGGCCTGTCGATGGACTACCAGGTGTTCCTGGTGAGCCGGATGCACGAGGAGTGGGTCCACACGCGCGACAACGCGCGCGC
The DNA here is from genome assembly GCF_017614965.1 of Streptomyces griseorubiginosus. GTDB lineage: Bacteria > Actinomycetota > Actinomycetes > Streptomycetales > Streptomycetaceae > Streptomyces > Streptomyces griseorubiginosus_B. Next base: position 7,256 of record NZ_WVUG01000028.1, read on the forward strand.
GGTGCGGGTCGGTCTGGCGGAGACCAGCCGGGTCATCAACTCCGCGGCCCTGATCATGGTCTGCGTGTTCCTGGCCTTCGTCCTGAGCGGCAACTCGGGAGCGGCGATGGCGGGCGTCGGCCTGGCCGCCGCGGTCGCCCTGGACGCGTTCATCCTGCGTACGGCACTGGTGCCGGCGGCGATGCACCTGCTCGGGACGTCCAACTGGTGGCTGCCGGGCTGGCTCGACAAGCGGCTGCCGCATCTCGCGGTCGAGCCGAAGGAGGAGGCGCTGGAGTCACCGGCGGCCGACGAGGGCCCCGCCTCCGTGATCCACGGTTTCATCCGGACGGTGGACGGCGACCCGGTGGACGGCGCCTCCGTGACGCTGCTGTCGAAGGGCGGGCGTCAACTGGACCGGGTGACGTCCCTGGCGGACGGCTCGTACATCCTGTCGGTACCGGGTCCGGGCGCCTATCTGCTGGCGGCGACGGCTCCGACGTACGGGTCACGGGCGGCGCACGTGGTGGTGGCCGAGGGGCCGCTGGTGTACGACGTGGAGCTGGCCGAGGGCGAGGTGGACGCGGTCAACTAGCCTTCTTCTGCGCGGCCTTGAGGATCTCGTCCACGTCGAGGGTGACCTTGGCGCCGATCGACTCGGGCAGCGTGACGGTCTCGCCGGGGGAGTACGGGCGGTGGTGCTCGTACTTCTCCCCGGCGGGGTCGGTGAGCACGTGCAGGCGCTGGTGTTTGCGGTCGACGATGACGTAGACCGGAACCTCCGCCTTGGCGTAGGCGACGGCCTTCGTCTTCAGGTCGTCCTTCCAGTTGCTGGAGGTGACCTCCAGGACCAGGCGGAAGCAGACCGGGTCGTAGGCGTTGTTCTCGACGAAGTGGTCGTCGATGTCGGCGTCCACGATCACGAGGTCGGGAATGGCGTAGTCCTCGTCCCCGGTGGGCAGCCAGAGGCCGACGTTCTGGAGGACCTCCGTGCCCTCGTCGTCCAGCCCAGCGGCGATGAAGGGCCGCATGAGCTTGGTCAGGGCGCGGGCGTGAGGGGCATCCGGTGAAGGGGTCACGAGGAGATGTCCTCCGATGATCTCGACGCGGTAGCCCGGATGGCGCTCCATGATCTCGTCGGCGATGGCCGTCAGCGAGAACGGCTCGTCGTCGTCGAAGGGCTGCTCGACGGATGCAGCGGACATCGCGTGCCTCCTAGGGGCTGGTGTCGAGAGCATCATCGTAGGCAGGTGGGGACCCGAACGTCCCGTTCAGCCCTCATTCACCCGATCGTGGATCATGACCGTCCACCGCCCCCGGCTGCGGCAGCACCTTCGTCATCCCCGGCAGAAAGTCCGTGAACAGCTCGTGCACCTCCCGCACCAGCGGCCGCAGCACCCGGAACCGGGCCAGGGACACACCGCGGGCCGTCAGCCGGGCCCCCCGCTCGGCCAGCCGGTAGCTGCGCTCCCGCCCCTGAGTGCGATCGAAGATCCAGTACAGGACCACGCCCATCTGGGAGAGCCACATCAACTCAGGCAGGACGTCCCGGAGTTCGTCCGGAACCTTGGTCCTCGTGGCGCCCGCGAGGACCTCGCGGTGAACCGAGATCGCCTCCTCGCGCGCGTGCTCCGACTCCTCGGAGAAGGGGCTGAGCGGGCTGTCGGGATCGGCCGCGTTCTTGAAGAACTGGACGGCGAACTCGTGGTACGGAGTCGCGATGTCCAGCCAGGCCTTCAGGACGCCCGCCAGCCGCGCCTCGAGGTCGGTCTCCCGGGCCAGGATCTCCCGGACCGCCACCTGGTGCTCGGCGGCGATCCGGTCGTAGAAGCCCTGGATGAGATGTTCCTTGCCGGCGAAGTAGTAGTAGGCGTTGCCGACGGAGACCCCGGCCTCCTGGGCGATGGCCCGCATCGTCGTCCTGTCGTAGCCCCGCTCCTGGAACAGCTGCATCGCGGTCTCCAGGATCAGCGCACGGGTCTGCTCGGACTTGCTGCCGTCGTTCTTCGCTGACACGCACGAGAGCCTACGGGGTGACGCGCCCGTCCTTTCGGTCCGCGTCCCTGCTCAGGGGCGGCGGCCCAGCTCCGGGCGCTTGCCGTAGTCCGTGAACCCGATGACGTTGCCCCAGGGGTCGGCGATCTCGACGGTCCAGCCGGTGGCCACCGGGAAGGGCTCGTCGAGCGGCGCGATGCCCGCCTCGGCCAGACAGGCGGCCGCCTTCGCCACGGGCACGTACTCGAACCGTTTCGCGGGGCACGTCCTGCGCCAGCACCAGTTCAACTCCCTCGCAGCGATCCGGGGTTGGCGCAACAAGCTGCGGCTGGCCGTCGACGACGAGGCACCGCCCGCGACCCGTGAGCTGTCCCGCTGGGGACTGCGTGCCGAGTACTGGATCGAGGGCGACGGCGGCGAGCAGTTCGAGGAGATCACCGAGTCCGGCAGCTTCCTGCGACTGCGCACCGACCAGGTCCGCTTCTATCCGATCGACGCTCCGCAGAACTGGGCGCACTGCTACGGCGGCGAGTACCGCATGGAACGCAGAGGCGGCACCGGCCCCGTGGACCCGCTGCCCCTCGCCGGCATCCCACCCCTCGTGCTGTCCGAGGTCCTGCGCGACGTCGACCTGTTCGTCGGTGTGGCCAGCGTCGGCAACGACCCGACCTGGCAGGACGGCGGCCCCGGCGGCCGCTTCCGCGCCTACTGGTCGGGCTACGGCTTCGGCGAGCTGGGCCAGAGCGCCGAGACCCGGCGGGCGCTGCTGGAGCGGTTGATACCCCGGCTCGCGATAGCCGACCGGTGCGTCATCGAGGGCCGCTTCCTGCACGTGAAGGGCGAGCGCCACACGTACAAGATCCACCTCGGCTCGGGCAACATCCTCATGACCCCGAACGACCAGTACCTGTGCATCGTCCCGAAGGCGGGCGCGGGAGCCCCGCAGACCGGCTACGTGCCCTACGAGGGCGACCGCATGCTCGGGGTCATTCTCAGCAAGGCGATGCTGCTGGCCGAGGACACGAGGATCACCGACCCGACGATCCTCAGCCAGCTGTGAGGGTCACATGCTGCTGAGCGACCGGGCGTAGTTGATCTGCCCCATGACCGCGGGGAAGGTGTGCGGGCCGAGGGCCGGGACCATCGTCGAGTGGTGCCGGCCCGCGCTGGTCACGGTGACCTGGATGAAGCCGGTGGTCTTCTTCTCCTTCATCAGGAGGAAGAACAAACCGAGCAGACAGAAGATGAAGAAGATGATCGCGAGCACGATGGCGACCGTCGGGATCTTCTCCTCGGTGTGCGACATGTCGGTGGCGTTCCACACCGCGCCGCGCAGCGGCATGGTGCCGGCGGGCGTGATGATCTGGTCGCCCATCACCGTGATGTCCCCGATGGCCAGCACCGGCGCGCCGCCCATGGGGGCCGGCGCACCCGGCTGCTGCGGGAACCCGTAGGCCGGAGTGCCGGGTTGTCCGGGGTATCCGTACGCAGGCGCGGCAGGCTGCTGCGGATAGCCGTAACCGGGCGCGGAGTTCGGGTAGCCGTACCCCGGCGGAGGCGTCGTCGGAGGTTGCGCGGGCGGCTTGTCCGGCCCCCACTCAGCCGCCCCACCCTGATACGGATTCGGCTCGGTCATGCTCGTCCCCCGTCTTCCAGCCGTGCCCGATCGGACGGCCCCCCAGCGCCTCATCTTGCCAGCAGGCCCGCTCCAGCCGCCACTTGGTCGCTGAGACGCCGGTGCCGGGGATGGGCGGGCGGCGACCGGATGCCTTGCGGCGCTGGCCGGGCCTCCTTCCCGCTCACGGGACGCCGCGCTCCATACTGAACAGCGCTCAGGGGTGCACGGGAAGGGCGGGCAAGGTGCGACGGGTGCTGTCGGTGCACTTCGCGCCGTGCGCGCTGTTCGTTACCGGAGTGCTCGCGCTTGTGCGGGCGCGGAGTTTCTCGGGACGAAGCGACTGGGACGCCGTGTGGCCGCAGCGACCGGCGGCGGCGATCGGGTTGCTGATCACGGTCGTTGGCTGCGCCGCCCTGCTCGGTCTGCTGCTTCAGCCGTTTCAGGTTCGTGCCGTACGGGCGCTCGAGGGGTACTGGGATCGCTGGCGGATCACGGCGGGGCTGGCCGGACTGCTCGCACGACTGCAACGCCGGCGGTGGCGCGCCCTGCGGCGACGCGTCGAGCGGGGCGGGACCGGAGAAACCGAACGTCGGATGCAGGCGGACGCGCGCCGTCGTCTCGCCGCGCGCCCGCCGGTCGAGGCTCTCCTGCCCACCGCCCTCGGGAACGCTTTGCGTGCGGGCGAGTTGAGCGCCGGCGAGCGCTACGGCCTGGCCACGCTGGCTTCCTGGCCGCGGATCCATCCCCAGGTCTCGGGTCGCCTTGCCGAGGCACTGAGCTCGACGCGGGACGCGCTCGACACGGCGGTCAACCTGAGTTGGTCCCTCTTCGCGCTCAGCGCCACCGGCAGCGTGGCCCTGTACGACGAGCCGTCCGCGTGGTGGCTGTGCGGGGGCGCTGTGTTGCTTGCCGGTGTGGCGTACAAGGGCGCTGTCATCGTTGCGGAGTCCTACTCGGGCCTGATGCACGTGGTCTACGACCTGCACCGCTTCGACCTTGCGGAGGCCCTGCACCACAGGCTCCCCGGCGACCACGAGGAAGAACTCGAGCTGTTCGTTCGGATGTCGGATCTTTTCACCGGGCGAGGCGGCCTCGACGTACGGTACGACCATGGTGACGCCGGCGGCGGAGCCCGGCGGGACGACCGTGGCGCTGGGCTCTAACAGGGCCTTCTGGCCCTCCACAGTTTCTCCAGTGCCTGATCCGCGATGTGCTCTCCCCGGCAGAGGACCACGGGCGGCAGTTCTCGATAGTCGCAGTTCACCGCGTTGTGCGTGACGGTGAGCCCACGGGGGTCGGGGAACACTGTGCCCTCGGGGACACCGCATGGTGGGACGCTGTTCAGCCACGCCGTCAGTTCGGCCGCCGTGTAGGACGCGGTGTAGTCGGCGGTGACACCGGTGGGGATGGCCACGCGGCAACCAGGGCAGGTGGGGTGGTCCGTCGGCCAGGGGAATCCCGGCAGTTCGAATTCGGTGATCATCGTCAGCTCCCTCTGTTGAAGACTCGGCGGCGACGGAGAATGGTTCGACCTACCCGGCTTACGAGGGAATCCGGGGTCGCTTGGAAATAGAGGCTCCCGATCCAGACACCGTCCAGGACGGTTGCCACCAATGTGACGACGGCCGCACTCAGGCGCCACGCGGTCTGCGTCGCGCAAGCCGGAGGGACGAGCGCTGCGGCTATTCCCAGCCCCAGGAGCAAGGTGCCCAGGTTGAAACACCACACTGCTTTGCGGGCGTATCTCTTCCAGGTGGCCTGGTCGTCCACCTGCTGGGGGTACAGCCAGGCCTTGTTGTTTTCGACGTAGGTTTCCGACAGCCAGTCGACGAGGTCCGCATGCGAATAGAGATACAACCGCGAGTGATAACTGAGCTGAATACTCGCGATCAATGTGAGAGCCGCGACCACGAGCAGCAGAAGGATGGGCCCGGGCCAGCGGAAGTGGTCCTCGGCTCCGCCGACGACGCCCGCCAGGGAAAGCGCCGCCGCGGTCAGGAGCGGGGCGGCGATGAAGAGCGCCATCGCGTCGGCCGGGCCGTATCCGAGGGGAATCGGCGCCTTCCAGGGTTTCCGCGCTCCCGGCAGGGGCGGTCTGAACTCCTCCGTCACACCGTTCCCCTCCTGAAGAGCCCCAGGGACAAGTGATTCGGAGTGTGACGGCGGAATGACCGCTTCAGTAGCAGCCCGAATCAGCCAAAAAAACTGAGGGCCCTGTTTCCGAAGTGGTGGAAACAGGGCCCTGAGGTGGGGACTCGGAAGATCAGAAGCGACGGGTGATCAGTGCTCGCTTCACTTCCTGGATCGCCTTGGTGACCTCGATGCCACGGGGGCAGGCGTCCGTGCAGTTGAAGGTGGTGCGGCAGCGCCAGACGCCGTCGCGGTCGTTGAGGATCTCCAGGCGCTGCTCGCCCGCCTCGTCACGTGAGTCGAAGATGAAGCGGTGCGCGTTGACGATGGCGGCCGGACCGAAGTACTGGCCGTCGTTCCAGAAGACCGGGCAGGACGAGGTGCACGCGGCGCAGAGGATGCACTTCGTGGTGTCGTCGAAGCGCTCGCGGTCCTCCGCCGTCTGCAGCCGCTCGCGCGTGGGCTCGTTCGTGTCCTTCGTGATGAGGAAGGGCATGACGTCCCGGTACGCCTGGAAGAACGGCTCCATGTCCACGACCAGGTCCTTCAGGACCGTGAGGCCCTTGATGGGCTCGACCGTGATCGGCTTCTCGGGGTTGATGTCCTTGATGAGGGTCTTGCAGGCAAGACGGTTCTTGCCGTTGATCCGCATCGCGTCCGAACCGCAGATGCCGTGCGCGCAGGAGCGGCGGAAGGTCAGCGTGCCGTCGACGTCCCACTTGATCTTGTGGAGGCCGTCGAGGACGCGCTCCTTCGGGTCGATCTCCAGCTGGAAGTCTTCCCAGACCGCCTCGGCCGAGACCTCCGGGTTGAAGCGGCGGATCCGGAAGGTGACCGTGATGTAGGGGGAGTCGGCGAAGCCGGGCTCGGGGGCCGCGTCCGCCTTCTCCAGGGTCGGAGTTGCCATCAGTACTTACGCTCCATCGGCTGGTAGCGGGTCTGGACGACCGGCTTGTAGTCCAGGCGCACGGTCTCGGTGCCGTCGTCGCCCACCTCGCGGTACGCCATGGTGTGGCGCATGAAGTTGACGTCGTCGCGGTTCGGGTAGTCCTCGCGGTAGTGACCGCCGCGGGACTCCTTGCGGGCCAGCGCGGAGACCGCCATGACCTCGGCCAGCTCCAGCAGGTTGCCCAGCTCGATGGCCTCCAGCAGGTCGGTGTTGAACCGCTTGCCCTTGTCCTGGATCGCGACGTTCTTGTAGCGCTCGCGCAGCTCGGCGATCTTCTCGACGGCCGTCTTGATCGTCTGCTCGGTGCGGAACACCATGACGTTGGCGTCCATGGTCTCCTGCAGCTCACGGCGGAGCACGGAGACCCGCTCGGTGCCCGTCGAGGTGCGCAGCTGCTCGATCGTCGAGACCACGAGCTCGGCCGGGTTCTCCGGCAGCTCGACGAAGTCGGCCTTCTGGCTGTACTCCGCCGCCGCGATACCGGCCCGGCGGCCGAACACGTTGATGTCCAGCAGGGAGTTGGTGCCGAGGCGGTTGGCGCCGTGCACGGACACGCAGGCGACCTCGCCGGCCGCGTACAGGCCGGGGACGACCGTCGTGTTGTCCGCCAGGACCTCACCCTCGACGTTCGTCGGGATGCCGCCCATCGCGTAGTGCGCGGTGGGCTGGATCGGGATCGGGTCCGTGTACGGCTCGATGCCCAGGTAGGTGCGCGCGAACTCGGTGATGTCCGGAAGCTTGGCGTCCAGCTGCTCCGGCGGCAGGTGCGTGAGGTCGAGGTAGACGTGGTCGCCCTCGGGACCGCAGCCGCGGCCCTCGCGGATCTCCGTGTAGATCGACCTCGACACCACGTCTCGCGATGCCAGGTCCTTCATCACCGGCGCGTACTTCTCCATGAAGCGCTCGCCGTCCTTGTTGCGCAGGATGCCGCCCTCACCACGGGCGCCCTCCGTCAGCAGGATGCCCATGCGCCAGATGCCGGTCGGGTGGAACTGGAAGAACTCCATGTCCTCCAGCGGCAGCCCGCGACGGTAGACGGCGGCCTGGCCGTCACCGGTCAGGGTGTGCGCGTTGGACGTCACCTTGAAGAACTTGCCGCAGCCGCCGGACGCGTAGATCACGGCCTTCGCCTGGAAGACGTGGATCTCGCCGGTCGCCAGCTCGTACGCCACGACACCGGCGGACTTCTTGACGCCGTCGACCTCGGTGATCAGCTGGTCCAGGACGTAGAACTCGTTGAAGAACTCCACGCCCTCCTTCACGCAGTTCTGGTACAGCGTCTGCAGGATCATGTGGCCGGTGCGGTCGGCCGCGTAGCAGGACCGGCGGACCGGCGCCTCACCGTGGTTGCGGCTGTGCCCGCCGAAGCGGCGCTGGTCGATCGTGCCGTCCGGGGTGCGGTTGAACGGCAGGCCCATCTTCTCCAGGTCGAGGACCGAGTCGATGGCCTCCTTCGCCAGGATCTCGGCGGCGTCCTGGTCGACCAGGTAGTCACCGCCCTTGACCGTGTCGAAGGTGTGCCACTCCCAGTTGTCCTCCTCCACGTTCGCCAGCGCGGCGGCCATGCCGCCCTGCGCGGCGCCCGTGTGGGAGCGGGTGGGGTAGAGCTTGGTCAGCACGGCGGTGCGGCTGCGCTTGGTGGACTCGATGGCCGCGCGCATGCCCGCGCCACCGGCGCCGACGATGACGGTGTCGTACTTGTGGATCTTCATGATTCTCGCAGCCCCGTGCCTAGCGGATGTTCGGGTCGAAGGTGAAGATCACCAGCGTGCCCAGCAGGATGGTGAACACCGTGGCGGTGTAGAGCAGGCCCTTGAGCCACAGCCGGGTGTTCGCGCGCTCCGCGTAGTCGTTGATGACCGTGCGCAGGCCGTTGGCGCCGTGCAGCATCGCGAGCCAGAGCATCAGCAGGTCCCAGACCTGCCAGAAGGGGCTCGCCCAGCGGCCGGCCACGAAGGCGAAGCCGACCTTCGACACGCCGCCGTCGAGCACGAGCTGGATCAGCAGGTGGCCGAGGACCAGGACGACCAGCACGATGCCGGACAGGCGCATGAAGAGCCAGCCGTACATCTCGAAGTTGCCCCGGGTGGACTTGGGGGTCTTCTTGGTGCGCTTGCGCGGGGCCTCGATGAACGGTGCCGGGTTGTCGACGTTGTAGAGGGACTCGCCCTCGACCGGGCCGACGCCGGAGGGGGTGGATTCGGTGGTGGCCATCGGTGTCAGCTCCCGAACAGTTCACGAGCGGCGTGGCCGAGGACGGGGTAGATCGCCCCGATCATCAGCACGACCCAGATGCCCACGACGGACCAGAGCATCTGCTTCTGGTAGCGCGGGCCCTTCGACCAGAAGTCGACGGCGATGACGCGCAGGCCGTTGAGCGCGTGGAAGAGGATGGCGGCGACGAGGCCGTACTCCAGCAGTCCCACGATCGGGGTCTTGTACGTGGCTACGACCTTGTCGTAGTCCTCGGGTGACACACGGACGAGAGCGGTGTCCAGCACGTGAACGAACAGGAAGAAGAAGATGAGGACGCCGGTGACTCGGTGAGCCACCCAGGACCACATTCCTTCCCGGCCGCGGTACAGCGTTCCAGCCGGCACGGAAGTCCCTCCGGGAGCGGGGATTGGGGCCGCGCCGGCTTGTGCTGTCGGTCGGGCCCGGCCGGGTACGGTCCACCGGCCCCCAGCATCGTATCCACCCCTGCCTGCGGCGCTTACGCCGGGCCTACCGGTGTGATCAAAGTGGCACGCGGATGGGTGAGCTTCGCGGCTTCTGGGGTGGGGAGTCCCGTTATGTGCCGGGTGCCGGTTCGTTGTGCCTGGTCGCGCTCCTGAGCATGCCGGACAACCGTTCTTTCGCCAGGCGCCGGAGTTCCTCCGCCGCTACCACCCGCTCGTCCTCCGGATCGTTCGTCAAACGTGACCGGATGGCTGCCAGTACGTGGTCCAGTACCTGGCCCGGAGGCAGACCGTCCACGCAGATCACGAAGGCATGGCCGAATTTCGTCTCGTATGCGGCTTGTGCCGCCCTCATCGCGGTATGGGCGGCTGAGTACGTGCCGTCGGGTAGCGTGGGGAGGGTCTCGGCGGCCAGGGCTTCCGAGAGGTCCGCCGGGCTCAGGTCGTACGCCGCCTCGTCGGAGGCGGCCAGCAGCGCGGCGATGTCCGGGTAGGGGCGGTGGTCCGCCACCCGGTGGGCCCAGCGGAGGCTGCGGAGACAGTCCAGGAGGAGCTTGCGGGCGTCGTCGGCCGGGGCCGTGTTGAAGGCGTCCAGGAGGGTGGGCAGCGTCGGTATGGCCGCTCGGCCGGGAAGGTGTGTGGGCGTCACGTGTGTTTCGGCAGGGGAAGCTGTGAGAGGTGTGACGTCACGTTATCGAGAGTGGGCGTGACGTGTCCGACGGATGCCCGAATTTCACCCGCAGGGGAGAGTTTCGGAACGCTTGGTGGACCCCCGCGTCCGCCCGGGAGTCTTAGGTTGGCGGAGTGAGTCAGCACAGGCGGCGTCGGCGGCCGGCGCGGAACGTGAAGCCAGGGATCGTGATCGGAGCGGCGCTCGCCGTGACGGTCGGGGCCGGAGTGAGCTTCGGACTGTGGGCCTCCGGGGGCGACGACAGCGCGCCTGCCGCGTCCGCGCGGGAGCAGGCGCAGAAGTCCGGCGGCGGCTCGGACCCCACGTCCACCGCGCCGCGCGCGGGCACCCCGACACCGAGCCCGACCCGCTCGTACCCCCTCTCGCAGGCCCCGCAGACCATTCCCGCCGTGCGCTCGCACACCCCGGCGCGCGGACCCGGCTGGCGCCCCGCACGCGGTGAGCGCGTGGTGGTGGGCGATCCGCGGCTGGCGGACGAGGGCCGGCTGATCGCCTCCGAGCTGGGGCTGACGTACGCCGGTGAGAAGAACGACGTGAAGGCCGGGGACGTGCGGCTGGCGCTGGGCGGCGGCCAGGGCGCGAATCCGGAGTCGTACGTCATGACCGTGCGCGGCGGGCGGGTGAGCATCAGCGGGCCCGCCGACTCCGGGGTGTTCTACGGCACGCGCACGCTGAAGCAGGAGGTGCACGGCGGCCGTACGGCGCCCGAGGGTGTCGTCCGCGACCAGCCGGCCAAGCCGGTGCGCGGGTTCATGCTGGACATCGCGCGCAAGAACTTCACCGCGCGGTGGATCGAGGACCGGGTGCGGGAGCTCGGTGACCTGAAGTTCAACCAGCTGGGCCTGCACTTCTCCGACGACCAGGGCTTCCGGATCGAGTCCAGCAGCCATCCCGAGGTCGTCTCGCAGCCGCATCTGACCAAGGCCGAGGTGCAGCGGATCGTCGCGCTCGCGGCCTCGCGGCACATCACCGTGGTGCCCGAGATCGACTCGCCGGGACATCTGGGAGCGGTGATCGCCGCCCACCCGGATCTGCAGCTGCGCAACGTCCGGGGCGTGCCCGTGCGCGGCGCGGTCGACATCTCCAAGCCCGCCGCGGCGAAGATCGTCGACGATCTGCTGAACGAGTACGCCGGTCTCTTCCCCGGCGACCAGTGGAACCTCGGCGGTGACGAGTACCAGGCGCTCGTCGTGTCCGACCCGCAGGCGTCCTTCCCGCAGCTGGCCACCGCCGCCCGGGACAAGTACGGCTCCGGCGCGACCGTCTCCGACCTGACCACCGGGTGGCTCAACGACCGCGCGGACACGATCCGCGCCCACCACCGCACGATGCGCGCCTGGAACGACGGCTTCCTCCGCGGCACGTCGGTGCAGCCCGCCAAGGACCTCCAGGTCGGGTACTGGACCGGCAAGGAGTACGGGGCCCGTCAGCCGGTCGAGTATCTGAGCGCGGGCCGGAAGGTCGTCAACTACAACGACGAGTACCTGTACTACGTGCTCGGACAGCCCAACAACTTCGTCTACCCGACCGGGCAGCGCATCTACGAGCAGTGGACCCCGCTCGTGGTGCGCGGCACCACGGCGGTTCCCTCGCGGTACGACGGGCAGATCCTCGGCGGTTCCTTCGCCGTGTGGTGCGACCTGTCGAACTCGCAGACCCAGGACCAGGTCGCGGCCGGCATCCGGATGCCACTGCGGGCCACGGTCCAGAAGCTGTGGGATCCGGGGCGGCCCGCGCTGTCGTGGACGGGGTTCAAGGCGCTGGCCGCCCGGCTGGGTTGACGCCGGCTCTCTTCTCCCGTAGGGCTGCGGGCATGGGCTACTGGGGGTACTACGTCGTCGGGCGCCACGAGCGGCCGCTCGCCGGGCTGGAGGCGCTGGCCGGCGCCAAGGACGGCATGGAGCTGCGGGCCGAGGCGCCCGGCGGCTGGCAGGTGTGGGAGTACCCGAGCGAGGACGGCGAACTCGGGAACATGAACGTCCTCGCCGCTCAGACCGGCGCGCCGGCGCTCTTCGGGTACGTCATGGACAGCGCGTCGGTGGTCGTGGAGGCGGCGGCGCCGGAGAGCGGCGCTTGGACCACGTGTCTGGCGCGGGCCGCGATGGCCGGGTACCTCGGCGCCGGGAACGAGGGGCTGACCCTCGAGGACTACTTCCTGGAACCCCGCGACGCGGCCGAGCGGGCCGTCGCCTGGGCCGCGGAGGCCGGGCGCGAGGTGACGGCGGAGCCGCTGGTCGAGGTCCTGACCGCGGAGCCCGATCCGTTGGCGGAAAATCTCTTCTTCCGGCTGCTGGACCGGCTCGGCGTGGTGCCCCTGTGACACTCACGGGCCGTCGCGCGCAGTAAGGGGAAGTGCGGGCTCCGTTAAGGAAGGGCCCGCTGAAGGCCCGGTGGAGCCTCGCAGGGGCCCGCGGAGGGAGGCGTGGATGAGCCTGGTGGAACTGATCGCTCAGGCCGACGAACGCGGACTGGCCGCCAGCGGGCTGGCTTGTTTGGATCGCTGCGTGCCGCTGCTGGGCGGCGACGACGAGGTGCTGCGGCCGCTGTGGGGGAGCCTGTCCGACGCCGGGGACGACGCGGAGTGGGGGACGCTGCTGGAGCAGGTGCGGGGCAAGCTGGCCGGGGCGGAGGAGTACGCCGGGTCCGTCGAGGACGAGGCGGCGCTGCTGGCTCGGCGGATGCTGGCCGCCGCGCCGGCGGAGCGGTCGGGCGGGGAGATGCGGGTGTGGGCCGACGGGTGTTCGGTCGCCGCGCTGCAGATACACCGGCTGCTGGACCCGCTCGCCGACGGTGCCTCCTCGGTCGACTCCCGGCGGGAGGGGCTGACGGAGGGGATGTCGCCGCTGGTGGCGGCGGAGCTACGGCGGCAGACGACCGTTCTGGAACTGCTCGCCGGGCACGGCCCCGCCGGGCTGCGGCGGGCGCTGGAGGTGTCGGTGGAGGGGCGCCGGGTGCTGCGGGCCGTCGTCTCGCGGCGGGCGCGGACGCACCGGGGACCCTCAGCGCAGTAGGCACTTCACCACCGCGTCCCCGTACTCCGTCGTGCGGGCGTAGAAGGCGGCGAGGTCGCGGTGGGCCGCCGCGAACAGGGCGTGCAGCTCCGGTTCGGCGTCGGGGCCGCCGTAGTCGGCCAGCAGGTCGTCCCTCGCCTTCTGCCAGAGGGACTCGAAGTCCGTCGCCTGCAGGAACGTGCTGACCCGGGCCACCTGGGCCGCCGTCAGCAGCAGGAACGGGGGCACCGAGGTGCCGCCGAGGACCACGTCGGCCGCCGGGCCGTAGAGGGCGTGCTGGTCCAGGTACGTCGTGTCCAGCACCTCCTCACGGTGGCGGTCCATACGTTCGCGCACGGTGTCCCAGTCGTCCTCGAACAGCCGCTGCAACCAGTTCGCGCTGTTGCGCAGCGCCGAGGGCGGCACCGCGCGGAGATGGAAGTACAGGCTCATCAGTGAGAGGAGCGCACGGAACGGGCGAAGCGTCACTCCCGGTCAAAACGCGCAGCTGAGGGGTTCCTGTGACCGTGGTGGGGCGGAGCTGGGGCGGTCCTGCGCCGGTCCCGGGGAAGGCCCCGATTTCGTGTGACACACGGCACGCCCGGACCGCTCATGGCTGTGTGACTACCTTCCAGGAGACCAGGCCGAACGCGGCGGCGAAGCCCGTGCGGTGGGCGGCGGACGCGGTGGCGGCGATGCGGGAGGGGGCGCGGCTGCGCCTCGACTACTCCGCACAGAGCCTGTGGCGCGTCGACCGCCTGATCGACGAGATGCGCCGGGACGCGCCGCCGTACGCCGCCGTGGAGCGGGTGCTGCGCGGCTTCGGGGCGTACGCGGGTGAGGTGATCGTCCGTCAGACCGGTGCCGAGTGGTGGGCGAGCGGGGGCGAGCACTGGCTGCGCACGCCGGACGGGCGGCTGTGGGACCCGGTCGACGAGGCCCGGCGGTGCTTCCTCGGTGACGGGTCGCTGCGCTTGCTGTGCCGGGAGGCGGGGGCAGGGTCGCGGTAAGGGGCGGGAGCAAAATCGCCGTAATAAGAGACGCGGCCGTTCCCAAACGGGTGTGACGCGGAGCACGATGGGGGCATGGCTGACAACCGTCGTTGGTGGGCCCTCGTCGTCATCGCGCTCGCCCAGTTGATGGTCGTCCTCGACATGACCATCGTGAACATCGCCCTGCCGTCCGCCCAGTCCGCGCTGCACATGTCGGACGGGAACCGGCAATGGGTCATCACCGCGTACACGCTGGCCTTCGGTGGGCTGCTGCTGCTCGGCGGCCGGGTCTCCGACCTGGTCGGCCGGAAGACGACCTTCGTCATCGGGCTGCTCGGCTTCGCCGCCGCCTCCGCGCTCGGCGGTGCCGCCGCGAACTCCGGGATGCTGTTCGGCGCGCGTGCCCTGCAGGGCGTCTTCGCCGCGCTGCTCGCCCCGTCCGCGCTGTCGCTGCTGGCCACGACCTTCACCGACCCCAAGGACCGCGGGAAGGCGTTCGGCATCTTCGGCGCGATCATCGGCGCCGGTGCCGCGGTGGGCCTGCTCGCGGGCGGCTTCCTGACCCAGTACCTGAACTGGCGCTGGTGCCTCTACGTCAACGTGCCCATCGCCCTGATCGCCTTCTTCGGCGCCATGGCCCTGCTGGAGTCCGGCGTCCGCCACCCCGGCGCCCGGCTGGACGTGCCGGGCGCGTTGCTCGGGTCGGCCGGGATGCTCTCGCTCGTGTACGGCTTCTCCGAGGCGGAGTCCAGGGGCTGGAGCGACGGCCTGGTGCTGACGCTGCTCGCCGCCGGGGTCGCCCTGCTCGCGGTGTTCGGATGGTGGCAGACACGGGCGCGCGTGCCGCTGCTGCCGATGTCGGTGGTGAAGGACCGGCAGCGGGTCGGGGCGTTCCTGACCGTGCTGCTGACCACCATCGGCATGTTCGGGGTCTTCCTGTTCCTCACCTACTACATGCAGGGCATCCTCGGATACTCGCCGGTCAAGACGGGCCTCGCCTATCTGCCCATCACCGTCGGCATGATCACCGGCTCCACGCAGGTCGCCGCCCGGCTGCTGAACCGGGTGCCGCCCCGGGCACTGATGGTGCCGGGGCTGCTGGTGGCCGCGGGCGCGCTGGCGATCATCGCGCAGGTGGGCGTGGAGCCCGCCTACGCCTCGCACATCCTGCCCGCGATGCTGATGCTGGGCCTCGGCATGGGCACGGCGATGATGACGTCCGTGTCGCTGGCCACCGGAAGCGTCGCGCCGCGCGACTCGGGCGCGGCCTCCGCGACCTTCAACACCGCGCAGCAGGTGGGCGGTTCGATCGGTACGGCGCTGCTGAACACCATCGCCGCGACCGTGACCGCGCGCTATCTGACCGCGCACGCGGGACCCGGGGTGAACCGGCGGCAGCTCGCGGCCGAGGCCACCGTGCACGGCTTCAACGTCGCCACCTGGTGGGCGATGGGGGCGCTGCTGCTGGCCGCGCTGATCGCCGGGGTGGTCGTGAACGCGGACCGGGCGCCCACTCCGCAAGCCGCGCAGGAGAGGACGCCCGAACCGGTCGACACAGCCATGTGACGTACTGCTCGATGTGCACGACCTACTTGATGTGCACGAGCTGCTTGATGCGCACGATCTACTTGACGTACACGAGGCCGTCCGTCGTGATCGTCGGACGGCCGCTCGTGCCGACCACCACGATCTTCACCGTGTGCTTGGCGCTCCCGGACCAGGTCCTGGTCCAGATCGCCTGGCGGTACAGGGTCGTCGCGGACTTCAGGTCGACCGTGCTCACCTTCACGCCGTCGACGTACACGTACGCCTGACCCGAGGTGGACGCCCGCGACACCACCCAGGACGCCGAGCGGCCGGTGAAGGTCCACGTCAGGCTCGCGCCCTTGGAACCGCTGGAGTACGACTTCCCGCCGAGGTAGCTGCTGGACGAACGGGCCGTCCAGCTGCCGGACCTGACGGCCGAGGTCTCCTGCAGGATCACCGGCGTGTAGGACGGCGACGAGGTGCGGGTGTTGCCCGCGTAGTCGTACGCCTTCATCGACCAGGTGCTCGCCGTACCGGACGTGGCGGTGCGGCTGGAGCTGGTCGTGGTCGGGCCGAAGGCGGCCGTCGTCGGCGACAGCAGGCTCACCGACTTCAGCGCCGCGTCGTCGGCCGCCTTCCAGCCGAGGGTGACCGGGACGGCCGTGGTGTTGACGGTGCCGGTGCGCAGGGAGATCTTCGGCGCGGTCGTGAAAGTGGGCGCCGTGGTGTCGGTGACGACGGTCAGCGCGGAGCTCGTCGCGGTCTTGCCGGACTGGTGCACGGCCCGTACGGCGACGCTGTGCCGGCCCGAGGGCAGCGTGGCGCCGACCGAGGTGGCCGTGCCGGAGGCGGTGGCCGCGACCTTGCCGTCGACCAGCAGCTCGAACCGGGAGATCAGCGAACCCGGGGTCGTCGTCGACCACTTCGCCGTGATCGCGCCCTTGGTGTAGTACGTCGAGCCGGACGGGGCCGCACCGGACAGCGAGGTGAGCTTCAGGCCCTGCACCGGGCCGGACGCCCAGGCGCGGATCGTCGGCAGCTGGGCGTAGAGGGAGCTGCCGGGGCACTGGGTGTTGTAGCCGTCGCGGTGACCGGAGATCCGGTTGAAGGTGTAGGAACCTCCCGCGGTGAAACTGGTGCCGAAGTAGTTCGTCTGCGTGGCGCCCGACTTGAGCTGCACGGTCGTCGCGGGGTCGGCGCCGTACTGGCCGAGCTTCCAGGCCGCGATCCGGGCGACCGACTCCAGCGCGGCGTTGGAGGCGCCGGTGGTGGTGTACTCGCCGAGCACCGCGATGCCGGCCGACTCACGGTTCCAGCCGTAGGTGTGCGCGCCGAGCACGGGACGGTCGACGCCGCCCTTGCGGCCCTCGAAGATCGTCCCGCACTTGTCGACCAGGAAGTTGTAGCCGATGTCGTTCCAGCCGTTGGTCTGCGTGTGGTACGCGTAGATGCCCCGCACGATCGCCGCGGAGTCGGCGCACGAGTAGTCGTTCGAGCCGTCCGTGTGGTGCACGAACACGGCCTTCACATCGGCGTTGTACTCCGACGGATCGGGGCTGAGCGACTCGTCGGCACCCCATCCGGCCCGCGAGACGATCGGCGGCTCGGGAACGGTGGACGGCGGCGCCGGCGGGACGCTCACGGACGCGCTCGCCGACGGGGACGAACTCGCGGACGCGGAGGCCGAGTCGCTCGCCGGTGCGGAGACGCTGTCGCTGGGGGAGACGGAGCCGGTCGGTGACACGGTGTCCGTCGGTGACCCGGAGTCCGTCGGCGCCACGGAGTCACTCGGGCTCGGGCTGTCGCTCGGGGACGTGCCGTCCGTCGGGCTCGCCTCCGCCACGTACGCGGCCGGCTCGGCGGCCTTCGTCTCGGCGGTCGTCGCGACGCCGGGGTCGACCAGGTTGACCTGCAGGCCCTTGGGCAGGCCCGCGCTGGTGGAGCCGTCCTTGTGGACGACCTGGACCTCGACGCCGTCGGAGGGGCCGACCCACAGCGGCTCGGACGCGCCGCGGGCGTCGGGACCGGCCTCGGGGTCGACCAGCGGAGCCGTGTCCGTCTCCAGATCGCGCCAGGCGGACCACGCGCCGGTCTCCAGGCTGCGGGTACGGACCTGGGCGGTGCCGTGCAGCCGCTGGGTCGGCCCGGTCCAGGAGACGCCGAGCATCGAGAACTGCCTGGTCTCGGTGCGGGGCAGCTCCCGCTTGCCGCTCGCCGTGCCCTTCAGCGCCAGGTCGTAGACCTTCACCGGGCGCTTGGCCCGGACACCGGCGCCGTGGTCGGCGGACGGGCCGGCGACGGCGTACGTCACCACACCCCCGCTCCCCAGCACCACCGCGCCGAGCGTCAGCCACGCCCGGCGCTTGAAGCTCAGCGGTCTGTACGCACGCGTGCCGCGTGGACTCACTACCCCACCCCTAGAAAAGAAAGACCGTGACCGTGATAACTGCCACACCTGCCGCAACTGTCACGCCAGTCATGGCTGTCACTCCTGTTGCACAGGTGGCACATACACACAGCGTTGACCGATGGCCAAACGTCACCCCGGGTGTTCCGGGCGCTCCCGATCGACGGGCTGTGACACTTCCGTGACGCCTGGCGCTGATGAGCGTGGAGGTGTGCGCACGGACGGAGGTGCCGCACGGGGCGGGCCCGGCAGGGCCACCTTCGCACGCGTACGAACGAGGACAGTCGTTGGGCCAGGCACGGGAACCCCGCCGCACGCAGGCGTCCGACGGGGAGCTGGGCGCGGCCGTCGCGCGGGCCCAGGAGGGCGACGAGGCCGCGTTCGCGGCGGCGTACCGGATCGTGCAGCCCGGACTGCTCGGCTATCTGCGCGGGATCGTCGGCGACGACGCGGAGGACGTGGCGTCGGACGCCTGGCTGGAGATCGCCCGCGATCTCGGACGGTTCCGCGGCGACGGGGCGGGCTTCCGCGGCTGGACGGCGACCATCGCCCGGCACCGCGCGCTGGACCATCTGCGCCGGCAGAAGGTACGGCCCCGGTCGGCGGGTCTTGAGCAGGACGTACTGGACCTGCCCGGGCCGCACAGCACCCACGACCAGGCCCTGGAGGCGCTGTCCACCGAGCGCGCCCTGGAACTCCTCCGTGGACTGCCCCGCGACCAGGCCGAGGCCGTGCTGTTGCGGGTGGTCGTCGGCCTCGACGGCCCCGCCGCGGCCCGCGTCCTCGGCAAACGCCCCGGCGCGGTCCGCACGGCCGCCCACCGGGGCCTGAAGCGCCTGGCCGCCCTGCTCGGCGCCCCGGGTGTGACGAATGACGACCCCCGGACGCTGGGGGAGTCGAAATGAACGTCAGCGACGGAACGTACGTCAACCACGGCGTGGACGCCGACGACGCGACGGCCCCGACCGGACGCGCGGATCCGGGCGCCGACTCCGGCACGGGAGCTGTCGGGCCTGGTGGTGGCGATTACGGCGACGGCGGACGGCCGTCGGACACGGATGGATGCGGGCATGGGTGAACGGCAGAGCGAGGGCGGTGCCCCCGGTCGTCGGCGTGCGCACCATGACGGCAGCGTGTCCGGGGCCGGGCAGCGGACGGACGGACCAGAACTGGAGTTCCTGCTGGCCGGGGTCATGCGGTCCGCAGGCGTCGACGGCGAGGCCGAGCAGCGGGCGGTGGCCGCGTTCCGGGAGGCGAGGGACGCCGGCGCGCACCGCGCGCGGACCCGGCGCCGTGACGACTGGCGCCCGCGTGAGCGCACCCGCACCCGCCGTTCCCTCAAGGCCACGCTCACCCTGTCGCTGGCCGGACTCACCCTGGGCGGCGTCGCGTTCGCGGCGATCGGCACCGTCGGCTCGTCCGGCCCCGACCACAAGAGCCCGCACCAGGCGCAGCCCACCGCACCCACGACCCACCCGGCCGCCCGACCGTCGCACGGCTCGACCGCGCCCGGCACCACGCACCCGGACCGCCCGTCCACGGCGCAGGACACCGAGGCCCACTGCAAGGCCTACGAACACGTCAAGGGCAACGGCAAGGCACTGCAGTCGACGGCCTGGCAACGGCTGATCACGGCCGCGGGCGGCGAGGCGAACGTCGCGGCCTACTGCGCCGAGCAGCTGGGACTCCGCACGCCCACCACCAAGCCCGACAACGCCAAGGGCAACGCGGCCGACGACTCCGGCAAGTCCGACAACGGCAAGAGCGCCGACAAGGGCAACGGCAACGGCGGCAACGGGAAGAACGGCTGACAGCCACCCCGCGAACCCTGCGGTTTCGGCCACCGAAGCAACGGCCGGGGCCGCCACCCCCCACAGGAGAGGCCCCGGCCGTCGCGCGGTCGGGCCGCGCGGCGGCCCGTATCTTCTACAGCGCCATGAGTGCGGTTTCTGTCACACCCCGGGTGCGGCCAGTCCCGTAACGGAGTGGTTGAGAATTGTACGGACATGGACGAGCAGCGGTTTCAGGTCGTAACGTGCCTTTCGCGCCGGGCGTGGCTCTCGCATGATCGCCGTGACCACCGGCCGACCGTCGACTGAGGAATTACGGGTGCTGGGGGACGACGCGGAGCTGACCGCCGCGGTGCTTGCGGCACAGGACGGGGACGAGACCGCGTTCCGTGCTGTGTACCGAACCGTGCACCCCCGGCTGCTCGGATACGTCCGCACCCTCGTCGGCGACCCGGACGCGGAGGACGTGGCCTCCGAGGCCTGGCTGCAGATCGCCCGCGACCTGGACCGGTTCAGCGGAGACGCGGACCGCTTCCGGGGCTGGGCCGCCCGGATCGCCCGCAACCGCGCCCTGGACCACATACGGATGCGCGGCCGCCGCCCCGCGATCGGCGGCGACGAGACGGAACTGACCGCCAGGCCGGCGGAGTCCGACACGGCGGGCGAGGCCATGGAGGCCCTCGCAACCGACCACACCCTCTCCTTGATCGCCCGGCTGCCGCAGGACCAGGCCGAGGCGGTCGTGCTGCGCGTGGTCGTGGGCCTGGACGCCAAGAGCGCGGCCGAGACGCTCGGCAAGCGGCCGGGTGCCGTCCGTACGGCCGCGCATCGCGGTCTGAAGCGTCTCGCCGAACTGCTCGGCGAGGATCCGGAATCCAGCGGCGGCCTCGACGCGCTGCCGCCCCAGCGAGAACCGCACGGGCGTGCGGTGACGTCCGCGAGTGTGACGCATCTGCGCGCGCGGACGCAGAAGGACATGTGATGGCCGACGAGCAGTACAAGTGGCTGGACCGCGAAACAGCGGAGCTTTTGCTGCGCGGTGGGTCACTGGACGCTGTCGACGCCGCCGCCCGCGACCAGGCCGAACGGCTCGCGAAAACCCTGGAGTCGCTCACCCCGGAGGCATCGGGCAACGCCGAACTCCCCGGCGAGGCAGCCGCGCTGGCCGCGTTCCGCGCAGCACGCTCGACCGCCGACGCCAACGCGGGCGCCGCCGAGCAGACCAGCGCGGGCCACCGAGACGGACACCGCCAGACCTCCGATGTCGATCGCCGTGCAGGTGGTCACAGCGGCCCTCCCGGGGGCGGTCATGACGCCGGGCTCGTCAGTATCGGCGCCCCGGGCCGTGCCGCCCGGCGGTCCCGCTGGAGCCGGCCCGCGCGGTTCGGGATGGCCGCCGCGCTGGCGGTCGGCATGGTCGGCGGGGTCGCCGCCGCGGCGACAAGCGGAATCCTGCCGACGCCGTTCGGCGGTGACGAGCCGAGTCCGGCCGTCTCGGCCGGGGTCACGCCCGACCGTCCGACGGTCTCGCCCACGCCGAGCGGAGCCCAGGTCGCGCCCACGCCCGATGACTCCACCGGCGGTACCCCCGAAGCGGGCACGCCGGGCGGCACGACCGACGACGAACCGACGGGCAAGTCCGGTGCCGAAGCCGGGAGTTGGTGGCGCGAGCAGGCCCCCTCGACGTGCCGTGACGCGCTCGGCGGCAAGGAACTGACCGCCCATCGCAGACAGGCCCTGGAGAACGCGGCCGGCGGCGCCACGCCCGACCGCGTCTGGAAGTACTGCAAGACCGTCCTCGGCGCCGAGGCCAACGGCCGCGACGGCAAGAACACCAGGGGCGGCAAGGACAAAGAGGGCAAGGGCAACGGCAAAGGCGACGACGGCCGGGGCAACGGCAAGGGAAACGGCAAAGGCGGCCGGGGCGAGGGCAACGGCTCCGGAGGTCAGGGCGACCAGGGCGGCCACGGCGGCGACGACGAAGGCAACCACATAGCGCCTGGCGGCGGTTCCGGCGGCAGCGGAACGGGCACGGGCGACGACCCCCTCATGTCCGCCGCGCCCCTCGCGGCGCACACCCCGGCGCCGACCCCGACGTACACCGCCCTCTGAACCGTCAGTCGCCCCCTCTGACCTGCGTCGACGCGAGCCGTGATGTTTTCTCGGCCGCACCCGTAACGTTTTCGGCCGTTCCGACGCAGTAGAGAGTGAGCCGACTGGTCATCGGCCGTCGCACAGAGCCGGGGTTCCCCCCGTACCCACGGCTCGTGCACCTCGGCGCGGGCGGGACACGTTCCCCCGGTCCCGCCCGCGCCCCACACATCCCCTTGCCCGCGTCTCAGCGGTACACGACGACCTTGTCGCCGTTGCGCACCTGCGCGTACAGGCTCGAGATCGCCGCCTCGTCCCGGACGTTGACGCAGCCGTGCGAGCCGCCGGCGTAGCCGCGGGCCGCGAAGTCGTACGAGTAGTGCACCGCCTGGCCGCCGCTGAAGAACATGGCGTACGGCATCGGGGAGTCGTACAGCGTCGACCAGTGGTCACGGGACTTCCAGTACACGTGGAACACGCCCTCCCGGGTGGGCGTGCCGACGGCGCCGAAGCGGACGGACATCTCCGAGACCGTCCGGCCGTCGATCATCCAGCGCAGGGTGCGGGTGGTCTTGTCGATGCACAGCACACGTCCGGTCGTGCAGCGCGGATCGGGGGCGCCGGCGGGCTGCCCGCCCATCAGGTACAGCTCCCACGTGCCCGGCTCGTGGGTCATCTTCTTCAGCCGCTGCCAGGTGACGGTGTCCGTCTCACCGGTTTTCGGCAGTCCCCGCTTGCCCTGGAACCCCTTGACCGCGGCCTCGGTCAGGTCGTCGTACGACCCCGTCGGACCGTCGAAGAGCCAGTCGACCTGCCTGAGCCGCGCCTGGAGTTCCCGCACGCCCGATCCCGAGTCGCCGCGCGACCACAGCACGGCGGCGCCGGAGCCGGACGGGGCGGGGGGCGTGCTCCGCCCGCCGTCGGACCCGGAGGCCGACGGGGTGCTGCTCGGCAGCACGATGTGCACCGGCGATCCGCCCTTGCCGTCGCCTCCCTGCACGGTGCAGCCCCAGACGCTCACCAGAGCCACGAGCGCCGCGCCGACGGCGGCCTTGGTGCCCATGCCCGTAGTACGCACATCCCACCCCCGAGGTCTCACCGATGAGCCCGTGTGTCACCTGACATGCTGCCCGCGGGTGACGCCTCGCGAACGGCGGTGCATGGTTGTGACGGAGGCCGCAGAACACCTGTGAGGAAGGTCCCAGCGTGCTCCCCTGCAAGGGCCGCACGGGCACCGCTACGCTCCGCAGGAGGGTCGGTCTGTACTGGCCAGTAGCTCAGCGGGAGGCATCACACCATGGCGCGCGAGTCGGAGTCCGGACTGCCCATCGAGCCGGTCTACGGGCCGGAGAGCCTGGAGGGCTGGGAGCCGGCCGAGAAGCTGGGCGAGCCGGGCAAGTACCCGTTCACGCGGGGCGTGTACCCCTCCATGTACACCGGCCGGCCCTGGACCATGCGCCAGTACGCCGGCTTCGGTACGGCGACCGAGTCCAACGCCCGCTACAAGCAGCTGATCGCCAACGGCACGATGGGTCTGTCGGTCGCCTTCGACCTGCCGACCCAGATGGGCCACGACTCCGACGCGCCGATCGCGCACGGCGAGGTCGGCAAGGTGGGCGTCGCCATCGACTCGGTCGACGACATGCGGGTGCTCTTCGGCGGCATCCCGCTGGACAAGGTCTCCACGTCGATGACGATCAACGCGCCGGCGTCGTTGCTGCTGCTGCTGTACCAACTGGTCGCCGAGGAACAGGGCGTGTCCGCCGACCAGTTGACCGGCACGATCCAGAACGACGTGCTGAAGGAGTACATCGCGCGCGGGACGTACATCTTCCCGCCCAAGCCCTCGCTGCGTCTGATCGCCGACATCTTCAAGTACTGCAAGGCCGAGATCCCGAAGTGGAACACGATCTCGATCTCCGGCTACCACATGGCGGAGGCCGGTGCCTCGCCCGCGCAGGAGATCGCGTTCACGCTCGCGGACGGCATCGAGTACGTGCGCACGGCGGTCGCCGCCGGCATGGACGTCGACGACTTCGCCCCGCGCCTGTCCTTCTTCTTCGTCGCGCGCACGACGATCCTCGAAGAGGTCGCCAAGTTCCGTGCCGCGCGCCGGATCTGGGCCCGGGTCATGCGGGAGGAGTTCGGCGCGAAGAACCCCAAGTCGCTGATGCTGCGCTTCCACACGCAGACGGCGGGCGTCCAGCTGACGGCCCAGCAGCCGGAGGTGAACCTGGTCCGGGTCGCCGTCCAGGGGCTGGCCGCGGTGCTCGGCGGCACGCAGTCCCTGCACACCAACTCCTTCGACGAGGCGATCGCCCTGCCGACGGACAAGTCGGCCCGGCTGGCCCTGCGCACCCAGCAGGTCCTCGCCTACGAGACGGACGTGACGGCGACCGTCGACCCCTTCGCCGGGTCCTACGTCATCGAGAAGATGACCGACGACGTCGAGGCGGCGGCGCTGGAACTGATGCAGAAGGTCGAGGACCTCGGCGGGGCCGTCTCCGCCATCGAACACGGCTTCCAGAAGAGCGAGATCGAGCGCAGCGCCTACCGCATCGCCCAGGAGACGGACTCCGGCGAGCGGGTGGTGGTCGGCGTCAACCGCTTCCAGCTCGACGAGGAGGAGCCCTACGAGCCCCTGCGCGTCGACCCCGCCATCGAGGCCCAGCAGGCCGAACGCCTGGCGAAGCTGCGCGCCGAGCGCGACCAGCAGGCGGTGGACGCGGCCCTGGACGCCCTGAAGAAGGCGGCCGAGGGCGAGGACAACGTCCTCTACCCGATGAAGGACGCCCTGCGCGCCCGCGCGACGGTCGGCGAGGTCTGCAACGCGCTGCGGGAGGTCTGGGGCACCTACGTGCCCTCGGACGCCTTCTGATCGGCACCGGCACGGGGGACCCAGGGGTCAGCTCAGGCCGACCCGGGTGAGGTAGGCGTCCAGTCCGGCCGCGGAGTCGCCCGCCCAGCCGACGTAACCGTCCGGCCGGATCAGGAGGAGTCCCTTGCCGTACGGCTTCGGCGTGCTCGCGTGCACGAGCCGTACCCCTTCCCCGGGGGCCGGTGCCTCGGTGTCCAGGGCGAGCAGGGTCCAGTGCGGCCCGCGCAAGGCGTCGAAGAGGCGGCCGGTGTCGCACTCCGCGTCCGGTGCGCGGTCGCCGGCGCGGACGGCGCCGGCCGGGTCCGTGCGGGTCTCGGCGGTCAGCGAGGAGTCCGGGTAGCCGAGCCCCAGCTGGCGGGTCGCCCTGCCGCGGCGCGCCTCGTCGCGGTGGATGGCGGTGGACAGGCCCAGGACATGGGCGGCGATGGGGCGCCGCTCCTCCTCGTAGGTGTCCAGGAGGTCCGCGGCCGCCCCGTCCCGCAGTACCGCGCCCAGCTTCCAGCCCAGGTTGTAGGCGTCCTGGACGCTGGTGTTGAGGCCCTGCCCGCCGGCGGGGGAGTGGACGTGCGCCGCGTCCCCGGCGAGGAAGACCCGCCCGGCGCGGAAGCGGTCCGCGAGGGCCGCGCGGGGGCGGAACTCGGAGGACCAGGACAGGGTGGTGATGTCCGCCGGGGCGATGTGCGTGCGCTCGGCGGCCACCCCGCGCACGCCCTCCAGGCCGGTGTCCACCTCCGTGCCGTCCGGGAACTGCGCCACCAGCTGGAACTCGTCCGTCCCGGCGAGCGGGCAGATCGCCAGGTAGCCGCCATCCTCGCCCCGGGGCGGGAAGATGTGCCAGTACTCGCGGCCGAGTCCGGTGATCCGTACGTCCGCGACCAGCACCGGGTTGGGGTCGACCGTCTCCCCGGTCATGCCGATCCCCACCGCCCGCCGCACCGCCGAACGTCCTCCGTCGGCGGCCACCAGGTAGCGGGCGCGCACCGTGGAGCCGTTCGCGAAGCGCGCCGTCACTCCGTCCGCGTCCTGCTCCAGGCCCACCAGCTCCTGCCCGAAGGCCACGTTTCCGCCGAGCTCGGTCAGGCGCGCGTACAGGACCTCCTGGGTGCGCCACTGCGGCACCATCAGCGGCAGCAGATACGGCGAGTCCTCGTCGGTGTCCTCGTCCGGGTCCATCATCCGGTGCTCGCCCTGCGGCTCGCCGTCCCGCCAGATCATCCCGACGGGATAGGGGCCGCCGGCCGCTCGCATCGCGTCGATCACCCCGAGGTCGTCGAAGACCTCCTGCGTCCGCGGCTGCAGGCCCTTGCCCCGTGAGCCGGGCGTCAGTCCCTCGCCCCGCTCCACCACCAGCGCGTCCACCCCGCGCCGCGCGAGATCGATGCCGAGCGTGAGTCCGGTGGGCCCGGCGCCCACGACCAGTACGTCCGTGTTCATGATCCAGTCCCCTTAACGCTGTTAAGTGCCGTCGGTCACGAGGGTGCCCTTAACGCTGTTAAGCTGTCAAGCGTGAGTACGGAGAAGCGCGCGCCCCTCGACCGCAAGCGGGTCGCGGACACCGCCCTGAAGCTGCTGAACGAGGGCGGTCTGGAGGGCCTGACCCTGCGGGCCATCGCCAGGGAGCTGGACGTCAAGGCGCCCGCGCTGTACTGGCACTTCAAGGACAAGCAGGCCCTGCTGGACGAGATGGCGACGGAGATGTACCGCCGCATGCTCGCCGGAACCGACCTCGACCCGGACGACACCTGGCAGGAACGCATGCTGAAGGCCAACCGGGGCCTGCGCGCCGCCCTGCTCGGCTACCGCGACGGCGCCAAGGTCTACAGCGGCTCACGCTTCACCGGCACCGAGCACGGCCGGGAGATGGAGGAGAACCTGCGCCTGTTCACCGCGGCCGGCTTCACCCTCGCCCAGGCCGTCCGGGCGAGCGCGACCGCCTACGCGTACACCATCGGTTTCGTCACCGAGGAGCAGGGCGTCCAACCCGCCCCGGGGGAGCGCAGGGAGGGCTACGACGTGGCGGAACGGGCCCGGCTGCTGGCCGAGTTCCCGCTGTCGGCGTCCGCGGGCGCGGAGATCTTCGAGGACTACGACCGGCACTTCGAGGAGGGCCTGGCGCTGATCGTCGCGGGGATCGAGGCCCGTTACCAGCCGAAGGGGTGAGGCCCCGACGCGAGCGTCAGGACCTCACCCCATGAGGCTCATCGAGGCTCGCCCTCAGTCGGACTTCAGCAGCCGCGCCGAGCGGTTGGCGAGGTCGATCCGGATCGACTCCTTGCGGGCGAGCTGCCGTATCGCCTTGCCGCGCGCCCCGAGGCCGCCGGCCACCCGGTAGATCTCCGACCAGACCCGCATCCGGTCGCCGCCCGCGATCGCGGCGGCGGACAGCAGCCGGCAGGCCTCGTCGACGTCGCCGCGCCCGGAGCGGATCTCGGCCATGCCGATCAGCACGTCCACGGGCTGCCGGCGGCGCAGGATCTCGGTGCCGACCCGCAGCGCGTCGTCGTGCTTGCCCGCGGTGAAGTGCCGGGTGAAGTCCTCGGCGAGGTACTTGCCGTGCCGGGAGAGCACCGCGGAGAAGGGGCCCTCGCCGTAGGCGGTCTCGCCGTCCGGCTCCTCGGGGGCCGCGGCGGGCGCCACGTCCCGGGGGCCGGCCAGGCCCAGCGCCGTCGTCATCCGCGCGGTGAAGGCGGAGATGTCGAACAGCGCCTCGACGTCCTGGTACTCCTCCTCCGAGACCTCCTCGTCGAGGACGTGCCGCAGCGCGTCCAACGCCGCCTCCGGCGTGTACTCGGCGAAGGAGCGGTAGCCGGGCACACCCTCCAGCACCTCGCGCGAGCCCACCCGGTGGTAGGTGACGGTCCGCAGCCGCTGCTGCACCGCCTCGACCACCGACAGCGGCATCGGGTCGTCCACGCTGGAGAGGAAGAAGACGTCGGAGGCCGCGAGTTCCTCGCGCACCCGGTCCCGGGAGAGCGCTCCCATCCACTCGACGCGGTCCGACAGCAGCGTCGAGGGACCGATCCGCCAGGTCTTGTGGCCGATCCAGGCGAACCGCCACGGCAGCCCCTGCGCGTACGCCAGTTCCGCGACCCGTGAGAACAGGTCCAGCCCCTTGCGGTCCTGCATCGAGCCGACCATCACGATCCGCGGCCGCTCACCCGGCGTCTGCCGGGCCCGGGCGCGGTGGGTGTCGAGCGGCACGGTGTTGTAGACGACGACCGGATCGCTCACGCCGATCTGCCGGAACATGTCGGCCTGCGCGGTGGACACGCACAGCACCTTGATCTTCGGCAGCACCTTGAGCATCTCGGCGTGCCGCAGCGCGTGCTGCTCGCCCTCGAAGTTCATGACGTACTCGGTCTCGTGGGCGTACAGCACCACGGACTTGCCCAGCGCGACCAGCGCCTCGGTCAGTTCGTTGGCGAGCGCCGAACGCCAGAACGGGGCAAGGCTGTTGATCAGGACGACCTCGGTGCCCTCCAGGTCGGCCAGCACGTCCTCGGTGCGTGAGTACACCCCGAGGTCGAAGTAGCGGATGTCGACCGGGGACTGCGCGAGCAGGGCCTGGGTGTAGGTGAGCACGGGGATCGCCACGCCGGTGACGTAGGAGAAGCCGAGACCCAGGATCGCCAGCGAGCGCGGCCGGTTCATCCGGCCCTCGACGGCCCGCAGGGCGCGCTCGGCGCGCGAGAGGTGGCCCCGCGGCCCGTCCTCCGGGGCGGACCAGCGGGGCGCCGGCCGCTCGAGGGGGATCTCGGCCTCCTCGATGCGGCGCAGCACACGGGCCGGGACGTCGTCGTGGAAGGTGATGAAGTGCTCGACCGGCTCGCCGTGCGCGTTGGCCGTGAACTTGCCCGAGCGCTGCAGGTCGGCGGCGACGTCGACGAGTTCGCCGACCGTGCCGACGTTGCGCAGGAGCGGGTGGTTGATCGTCGGGAAGACGATGTTCAGCGCGGGCGGGCTGAACAGGATCAGCGGGGTGCCCGCGCGCAGGGTCTGCAGATAGGTGGTGGAGAAGAAGGTGATGGCGAGGTCGTAGCCGTCGAGGGCCTCGGCCTCCAGCAGCGCGCTCTCGTCCAGCACGGTCACGTCGGGCAGGGTCCGCAGCCATTCGAGGTGGCCGCGCAGGGTGGAGGGGTGCGGCTTGATCTCCACCTCGCCGAAGGCGGTGAGCGCCTCGCACAACTCCGTCAGCTGCTCGCGGTGGTCGCCCCGGGAGAGCTTGCGCTGGTCGCTGAGCGGCTGGTCGAGGACGACCATGCGCAGCGGCTCACCGGGACGCCCCGCGTGCCGATGGGTGGTGGAGCGGGCCGCGCGCAGCAGCAGTGGGTCGTCGCTGTGGCCGAGCGCGCCGGTGATGTGGACCGGCGCGTCGGCGTCCGCGGAGCGGAACAGCAGGTGGTGCGCGGTCGCGGGGCCCCAGACGCAGACGGCGGCGGGGGAGGAGGATCCGTAGTACCAGTTCTGGTCGCGCAGGCCCGCGTCGGTCTTCTTGAAGTGGAAGTCGAGGTGCCCGTCCTGGACGAGGACCAGCGGCAGGGTACGGCCGAGTTCCCCGGCGACCCGGCGGCCGCGCTGCGACTGGTCGTTGAAGAACACCAGCCGGTCGATGCGCTCCTGCTCGGTGAACGCGCGGATCCGGCGGCCCACCTCCTCGAGGAACTCGGCGGCGCTGAGCGGCTCGTCGACCTGGAAGAGGTTGTGCACCTTGAGGTCGTCGAAACGGGCCGCGGCCTCCTGCTCGATCCAGCCCGCCACATCCCCGTCCCGGTCGGCGGTGACCAGGTGGAACGAGTGGGCGTGGGCTCCGGGGGCCTTCATGATCTCCGCCGCGAGACCGACACCGTTGCGGTTCTCGACGAAGACTGCGATGCGCATAACCTTCATAAGAGGGCATGAAATACGAACGGGTTCCCTCCGCAATCGAACTTCGGGGGAACCGTCGGTGAACAGCTGGGGATCGAACCCTGTGGGGTTCCTGTACGGGAGGCCAAAAGGCCCAAAAAAGTAAGAAGCTCCTTGCGGTCGCGCGGTGTCGCCACCGTGCGACTGCAAGGAGCCTCGTGGGCCGGGCCCGGCTCAGCGCTTGACGGCCTTCTTCAACGCCCGTGCGCGCCGCACCACTCGGCGGGCGGTGGAGTTGTGCGGCAGGAAGGCGAGCCGTTCCGGGATGCCGCCCGGCAGCCCCAGCGAGGTCAGCCGGCGGCGCCTGAAGTACCGCTTGGTGCGCGCCGTGAGGTTCTTCGACAGATAGCGTTCCGCGTCCCGGCGCAGCGACGGGTAGATCTGCGGCTGCATGGCGAACCCGACCGCCTTGACCAGACCGTCCAGGGTCTGCGCGGGGATCGTTTCCTCGCCCTTGCGGCCCTCCAGGTCCGGGATCAGCGCGTCCGCCAGCACCGCCGGGACCCGGTTGCTGTTCTGGTACGGCGTCAGACGCTCCAGGAGCGGCTCGGTACCGATGCGGGCGACCGGGAGGCCGTAGAACGCCGACGCCGTGAACAGCGCGGTGGAGAAGCAGCCGACGACCAGTGCGGGCGGCGACTTCTCGAACAGCACCTCGGCGAGGACGGGCATGTCGAGCACGGTCAGCTCGACGCCCAGCTTCTCGGCCTCCGCCTCCAGGGCGCGGCTGTAGCGGGCCGGTGCGGTGGGGTGTGGCTTGAACACGATCGCGCGGTGACCGCGCTCGACGGCCCCGCGCATCATCCGTACGTGCAGTTTCTCCTCGTCCTCGGGGGAGAGGATGTCCAGCGCGGACAGGTACTGGCCGAGCAACAGCGCCGCGTTGTCCGGCAGTGCGGGCAACTCCGGTACGGCGGCGGTCAGTTCGCCCATGACCTTGCGGAAGGCCTCGGTCGGCAGGAGCTGCGCGGGGACGTCGAACTCGGTGAGCAGCAGCGGCTTCAGACCCGGCACCAGGTCGAGGTGGAGCAGCCGGCGCACCCGGGTGCCGACCAGCGGGTCGAGCTTGTTGCGCGTGGGGCCGTAGCTCATCAGGCCGTCGGCGTAGACGTGGATGGGGGCGTCCGTGAACAGCTGCGCCACGGACAGCGCCGGGGCGACCTGGATGGACTCCAGGACCAACTCCACCCGGTCCTCGCCCAGTTCCCACAGCATGCGCAGATAGCGCTCGAAGAGCGGGACGTCGTCCGGGCGCGGCGTCCAGGCACCGGGATGGAAGGGGCGGATCGCCTCGTTCCAGGACAGTATGTCGTCGAAGTGGTGGCGCAGCGGCTCGAAGCCCGGCATCTCGTCGACCGGCAACGTCACTTCCGGCGTCGTGGAGTTGTTGAACACCAGCAGCAGCCGCCGGGCCTCCTCCTCCCCGTCCCGCTCCGGGAAGCAGCCCGAGTCCAGCGCCGCGGCCAGGGTGGCGGCGCCGTACAGCGTCGAGACGCAGAAGATACGAGTGGTACGGGACATCAGGCGGCCGCCTTCGCAGTGGTGACCCGGCGGCGCAGCCGCCGCAGCTTCGTGGAGCGGTGGAAGTCCATGGTCTCCAGGACGTCACCGAGCATGTCCTGCGGCATCCGCTTGATCGCCGCCGCGCTCATCGTCCGCAGCTGCCGGTGCACCGACGGCTCCCACTTCTCCTCGTCGGAGAGATGGTGGGCGATGATCGCGCAGTACGTGCGCACGGCCTTCGGCAGCAGCCGGTCGGCGTCCGGGTCCTGCGCCGTCTCCTCTATCACCTGGTCGAAGGCGCGGATGAAGTCGAGCTGGCGGGCGTCGCCGATCTGGGTCAGCGAGGAGGCGACCCCACGGCGGTAGAACACACCGAGCAGGCTCACCACGGCGAACGACTCCGCCTCGCGGTGCAGCTTCCAGATCCACGGCCGGTCCTCGGCCGTGCGCAGCCCGTCGGTGAAGTGCAGCAGGCCCTTGTCGAGCAGCCGGCGGTGATAGGCGCCGGCCCAGGCGAAGGCGTAGTCCACGGAGGTCGAGCGGTCGGCGGGCAGGATCGCCGCGCGCGGGTCGAACACCTCCCAGCGCCGCCCGATCGGCACCCTTTGCACCGTGCGCGCGCGGGCGGTCGCCTGCACATGGTCGGTGCGTACGAAGTCGCAGCCCAGCCCCTCGATGGCCGCCACCAGTTCGGCGAAGTAGCCGGGGGCCAGCCAGTCGTCGCCGTCCAGGAAGGTGAGGTACTCGCCCTGCGCCGCGTCCAGGCCGGTGTTGCGCGCGGTGGCGAGTCCCCCGTTCTTCTCATGGCGGATATAACGCACCTGCGCGACATCGGAAAGCTCGTCGGCCGCGCGTTCGAGAATCGCCGGAGTCTCGTCCTTCGAATGGTCGTCGACCAGTACGAACTCGAAATCCTTGCTGGCGTTCAGTCGAAGGCTTCTGAGGGTGTCCGGGGCGTATTGCTGCACGTTGTAGAACGGCACGATCACGGAAAGCTTTGGCACGCCTGAGAGCCTATGAGGCGGCCCAGCTGGGTACTTTTCCGGTGTCCGTCCAGGGGGTGAACTCCATGTGACGGAACAGTGCATCCCCTGTGCTTCCGACGATTCCGCGGGCCAGTTCGGCTCTCGGCGGGCTGCTGTTAACTTTTTGGACAAGTGCGGTTGGGCCGCTCCTAGGAATTGCTTCCTAGCGTCGTGGACGTGCCACCAAGTACAACGAAGCCCACGCGAATCGCCGTGCTCGCGGACTCCGACACCCGCTGGAAATGGGGTGCGTTGACCGCTGCTCGGATCGCTCCGGGCACGTCCATGGAAGCCGCACCCGACGAGGACGCGCAAGTCGGTCTCGAGCTGAGCGGATTCCTGCTGCGTGGCCGTGCCACGCCGACCGCGCGCCAGCTGGCCGAGGTGGGCGTGCGAGCCGACTCCCTGCGGGAGGTCACCGCCGTCGAGTTCCTGCGCGCCATGGGCGAGCAGGAGTACGACGTCGTCGTGCTCGCGCTCGTCGGCGGCGGCGTGCAGGCGATGCTGCACGGCCTCAAGCGTGTGTGGGAGGGCCGGAGCTCGCGACCCGTGGTGGTCACCGGCTATGTCGGCGTCGTCTACGAGAAGCTCGCCGACGGCCTGCTGCTGCGGCACGGCGCCGACCTCGTGCTCGCCAACTCCCGCCAGGACGCCGAGCGTTTCCGGGCGGTGTACGAGGGGGTGGGCGCCGACGCCTCGTCGGTGACCGAGGTGGCACTGCCCTTCCTCGGCGGAGCGCCCTACGAGGGCGAACACGACCCGTACACCGTGGTGTTCGCCGTCCAGCCGTCCGTCCCGGACAACCGCAGGGACCGGGTGTACCTGCTCGACCGGCTGATCCGGCACGCCCGGCTGCACCCCGACCGCGAGGTGCTGCTCAAGCTGCGCTCCCGGCCGGGCGAACACACCACCCACATCGAGGAGCTGCCCTACCAGAAGCTGGTCCAGCGGCTCGATCCGCCGACCAACTTCCGCCTGGTGTACGGGAACATGGGCGAGGTCCTCGACCGCACCGACCTGCTGGTCACCATCAGCTCGACCGCCGCGCTGGAGTCCCTGCACCGGCGCATCCCGACGGTGATCCTGTCCGACCTGGGCGTGCGCGAGGTGCTGGGCAACCACCACTTCGTCGGCTCCGGCTGTCTCGCCTCCTGGGACCAGCTGGACGCCGGGCACCGTCCGGTGCCGGACGAGGAGTGGGTGGCCCGCCAGGGTGTCGTGGCGGACGGCTCGTACGCGACCGCCTTCGACGCGGCGCGTGAGCGCATCGCCAAACTCCTGGGCCGACCGGGCGGGTTGGCGCCGCTGACCCCCTACTACACGCCCGCGACGGCACCCGGCTATCTGCCCGGCATCCTCGCCCGCCACCACCTGGGTCCGGACGGCGGTCCGCTGCCGGGGGCTCCCGCCGCGGACAAGGAGCCGGGGCCCGTCCGGCAGATCGTGCGGCGCGCTGCTCGTGGTGCGTACCGGCACGGGGTGCAGCGAGTGGCGCCCGTCATCCGGCGGATGGGGGAGTTGTGAGCGCCGCGCCCCCGGAGGGCGGCTTCGCCGCCCGTGAAACCTCAGCGAACCCCGCACAAGGAGTGCAACCCATGTCCGACTCGCCGGTCCGTACCGGGGCCTCTGTGCGCCGTGTGCTCGCCGTCATTCCCGCGCGCGGTGGCTCCAAGGGCGTGCCCGCGAAGAACCTCGCCCCCGTCGGCGGGGTGCCGCTGGTGGCGCGGGCGGTGCGCGAGTGCCTCGCGGCCCGTCTGGTGACCGATGTCGTGGTCTCCACCGACGACCAGGCCATCGCCGCCGCCGCCCGCGAGGCCGGCGCCGAGGTCGTGCTGCGCCCGGCCGCCATCGCCGGCGACACCGCGACCTCCGAGGCCGCCGTCCTGCACGCCATGGACGCCCACGAGGCGCTGCACGGCGCGGCCGTCGACGTGGTGGTGTTCGTGCAGTGCACCAGCCCGTTCATCATCCGCGAGGACATCGACGGGGTGGCGTCCGCGGTCGTCGAGAACGGCGCCGACACCGCCGTGACCGTCGCCCCCTTCCACGGGTTCATCTGGCGCGACGCCGAGGACGAGGTCGCCGCCGGCACCGTCTCCGAGGCCGACGCGGCCACCGGCGGCGGCTACGGCGTCAACCACGACAAGTCCTTCCGCCCGCGCCGCCAGGACCGCCCCCAGGACCTCCTGGAGACCGGCGCCGCCTACGCGATGGACGCGGCCGGCTTCCGCAAGCACCAGCACCGCTTCTTCGGCCGTACGGAACTCGTCCGTACCGACCCCGCGCGCGTGCTGGAGATCGACGACCCGCACGACCTCGCCCGGGCACGCGCCCTGGCGCCCCTCTTCGACGCGGACCGCCCCGGTTCGCTGCCGACCGCCGCGGACATCGACGCGGTCGTACTGGACTTCGACGGCACCCAGACCGACGACCGGGTGCTGATCGACGCCGATGGAAAGGAGTTCGTCTCCGTGCACCGCGGGGACGGGCTCGGCATCGCCGCATTGCGCAAGAGCGGCCTGCGGATGCTGATCCTCTCCACGGAGCAGAACCCGGTCGTCGCCGCGCGCGCACGGAAGCTGCAGATTCCCGTGCTGCACGGCATCGACCGGAAGGACCTCGCACTGAAGCAGTGGTGCGAGGAGCAGGGCATCGCGCCCGAGCGCGTGCTCTACGTCGGCAACGACGTCAACGACCTCCCGTGCTTCGCCCTCGTGGGCTGGCCCGTGGCGGTCGCGAGCGCCCACGACGTGGTACGCGGCGCCGCCCGTGCGGTCACCACCGTCCCCGGTGGCGACGGCGCGATCCGAGAGATCGCCAGCTGGATCCTCGGCCCCTCTCTCGACTCCCTCGACAAGTAAGGACAGTTCACGCCCATGAGCACCAACACCCGCATCCGCACGTTCGGTTCGCGTGAGGCCGGCCCGGGTCGCCCCGTCTACATCTGCGGCGAGATCGGCATCAACCACAACGGCGAGCTGGAGAACGCGTTCAAGCTCATCGACGTGGCCGCCGAGGCCGGCTGTGACGCCGTCAAGTTCCAGAAGCGCACGCCCGAGATCTGCACCCCGCGCGACCAGTGGGACATCGAGCGCGACACCCCCTGGGGCCGGATGACGTACATCGACTACCGCCACCGTGTGGAGTTCGGCGAGGACGAGTACCGCCAGATCGACGAGTACTGCAAGGAGAAGGGGATCGACTGGTTCGCCTCCCCGTGGGACACCGAGGCCGTCGCCTTCCTGGAGAAGTTCGACGTCCCCGCCCACAAGGTGGCCTCCGCCTCCCTCACCGACGACGAGCTGCTGCGCGCCCTGCGCGCCACCGGCCGCACGATCATCCTCTCCACCGGCATGTCGACGCCGAAGCAGATCCGTCACGCGGTCGAGGTCCTGGGCAGCGACAACATCCTGCTCTGCCACGCCACGTCGACCTACCCGGCCAAGGCCGAGGAGCTCAACCTGCGCGTGATCAACACCCTGCAGCAGGAGTACCCGAACGTCCCGATCGGCTACTCCGGCCACGAGACGGGTCTGCAGACCACGCTGGCCGCCGTCGCCCTCGGCGCCACCTTCGTCGAGCGCCACATCACCCTCGACCGCGCGATGTGGGGCTCCGACCAGGCCGCCTCCGTCGAGCCGCAGGGCCTCAC
Source organism: Streptomyces griseorubiginosus (assembly GCF_017614965.1). Classification (GTDB taxonomy): domain Bacteria; phylum Actinomycetota; class Actinomycetes; order Streptomycetales; family Streptomycetaceae; genus Streptomyces; species Streptomyces griseorubiginosus_B. The sequence continues at coordinate 43,056 of NZ_WVUG01000028.1, forward strand.
GCGCCTCGTCCGCGACATCCGCACCATCGAGGCCTCCCTCGGTGACGGTGTCAAGAAGGTCTACGACTCCGAGCTCGGCCCGATGAAGAAGCTGCGCCGTGTCGCGGGCGTCGTCGCCGAGGCGGAGATCGCGGCGGCGGCCGGCGAGCCGGTTTCCGTCTGAGTCCGAACGCACCGAGTCCGAACGCACCGGGCCGGGACGCGACCACCGCGGTCGCCCCCGGCCCGGGCGCTCGGACCCCGCATCCTCCGCGCGCCTCATGAGCGCCTTACGACGGGACGGTCGTACGTCGATGAGCCCCCGCGCCGGGAACACCGGCCCCCACACCCTCGCGTTCGTCGAGAGCCCGGTACAGCTCCTGAACGTGCTGGAGTGGGCGCACGCGCACGCGCCTGACGTGGCGCTCACCCTCGTCGTGCTGTCCCCGACCGACCCCATGACCCGGGGCCAGCTGCGCCGGATGGCCGAACTGGCCCGCGAGGAGGGGCACGAGGTCCGCTGGGAGGAGGCCCGGGGTGGTCCGGCGGCTCCGTTCCAGACGATCGGCGGTCTCACGGCCAGGCTCCGGCGCGCCGACCGGATCGTCCTGGGCGACCCCTTCTCCCGCTACGTGCAGCTTCTGCTGACCATCACCCGGGCCCGTGACCTGGTCGTCGTCGACGACGGCACGGCGACGATGGAGTTCGTCGCGCAGCTCGCCCGGGGCGAGCGGCTGGTGCGCTGGCACCGCAAGGGCGGGCGGCCGGGCCCGCGCGACCTGATCTTCGCGCCGGTGTCCTCCAAGGCCCGGCGCCGGCTGACCCCGAGCGACAAGCGCCGTGTGACGGTGTTCTCCTCGATGCCGATGGACGAGACACCGCCCGGTGTCACCCTCCTCGCCAACGACTTCTCCTGGACCCGTTTCCGCTTCGGGCCGCCGCGGATCACCAAGGGCGCCGACATGGTGGGCACCTCGCTGGTGGAGACCGGTGTGGTCGACCACGACCGCTACCTGGAGGCGGTGCGCACGCTGTCCAAGGCCCACGGCGCCACGCGCTACTTCGCCCACCGCCGGGAGAGCACCGCGAAACTCCACCAGCTGGCGTTGGAGACGGGTCTGGAGATCGTCCGCCCCGACCTCCCCCTGGAGCTGATCGCCCGCCGGGGCCCGGTGGGCCGCACGATCCTCAGCTTCCCCTCCACGGTCGTCCACACCCTCCCCCTGGCCCTGGTCGGCACGGAGGTCCGCGTGGCGGTCTGCGACATCGACCCCACCTGGCTGACGGAGAAGGCCTCCCCCCGAGCCCAGGGCTTCCTCTCAGGCGTCACAGGAACGGCCCGAGACGTAACCCGCCTCCAGACCTTGACCACGACGGCCTGAACGCCGCGCGGGAGCCGGGGACGCCGGGCCGGACATCCCACTGCCGGGAAGCCGAGGCGCTGGCCTGACGGCGCCGGCCTTCGCCGGGGGCTGCAGGCGGGCGGTGCGCCGTGGCGGGGTGATCGATGCTGCTCCACGGGGAGTCGGGGGCGTGGCCTGGCGGTGTCGGCCTTCGCCCGGGGCGGCAGGCGGGCGGTGTGCCGGGCTGTGGTGCAGCTGAATGCTGCTCCCCGTGGAGTCGGGGGCCTGGCCTGGCGGTGTCGGCCTTCGCCCGGGGCCGCAGGCGGGCGGTGTGCACGGGCCTGGTGGGCCGGATACCCCTCCGCGGGGAGCCGGGGCGTGGCGGCTTGGCCGCGTCGAGCTGGGCCCCGGCCGCAGGCGGGCGGTGCGCCGGGCCGTGGTGATCGATGCTGCTCCGCGGGGAGCCGGGGGCATGGCCTGGCGATGTTGGCCTGTGCCCCGGGCCGCAGGCGGGCGGTGTGCCGGGCTGTGGTGGGGCCGGATGCAGCTCTGCGAGCAGTCGGGAGGCATGGCCTGGCGGTGTCGAGCTGTGCCCCGGGCCGCAGGCGGGCCGTGTGCCGGGCTGTGGTGGGGGTGGACGCCGCTCCGCGGGGAGGCGGAGACGTGGCCTGACGGCGTCGAGCTGGGCCCCGGCCGCAGGCGGGTGGGTGTGCCGGGGTGTGGCGGGTCGGATGCGGCTCCGAAGGAGCTGCTCGCCGGGAATCTGCGGCTGGACGCGGCCCTTGCCCCGCCCCATAACCGTGGACACTCGCCCTTGGCCCTGCATTCCGCCCTGCGGGCCTGGAAGGCCCCGGTCGGTCCAACGCGCCGCTTCCGTCCCCGGCGGGTCGGAGACAGACCCTCCTGGGCGTCACCGCCGCTGTCAGGGCGTGCGGCGGCGGTCACCTGGCCGCGTGCCCAGCCCGTGCGCCGGCGGGGTGTCGTCCCCGCCGCGCCCGCCCCGGTCAGGCGTCCTTGTGGGCCAGTACGTAGGCGCGCGGGCGGGCTTCGTCGGGGGTTGGTTCGCGGAGGGTCTGGGCGGTTACGCGGAGGCCTGCCTTGGTCAGTTGTTCGGTGACCGTTTGCGGGGTGCGCCAGTAGTAGTCCAGGGAGATCCGCTGGTCGAAGCGCTCCGTGAGGTGGAGGCGGGTGTCCTCCTCGCCGGTCTGGAAGCCGAGCAGGACATGGCCGCCGGGGACCAGGACACGGTGGAACTCGGCGAAGACGGTAGGGAGTTGGTCGTCCGGGACGTGGATGACCGAGTACAGGGCGAGCACCCCGCCCAGCGTCTCGTCCGGCAGGTCCAGCGCGGTCATCGAACCGACGTGGAACCGCAGCCCGGGATGTGCCTGACGGGCGAGAGCCACCATCCGGGGTGAGAGGTCCACGCCGAACACCGGCACCCCGAGGCCGTCCAGCCGCGCCGTGACATGCCCGGGCCCGCTGCCGACGTCGGCCACCGGCGCCGTACCCGAGGAACGGACCAGTTCCGCGAAGGCGGTGACCAGCGCGAGATCGAGGGGTCTGTCCCCGAGCCAGTCGGAGAGCTGCTCGGCGTACGGACGGGCGATCGCGTCGTACGACGTCCTGGTGGCATGCAGGAAATCCGGGCTACCCGGTATCTCGGAGCTCACGGGCCCGCACCCTACAAGGACCCCGAGTCCGACAGGTGAACAGAACCGACTTGAGTCGACGGGGCGTGGTATGCGTAGAGAAACAAGAGGTTTACCCATCCCGAACCGCACCCATGCGTCGAGTGACCAGATTTTCTTTCCCGGACGGGTTGAAGTTTTGTTGATCGAGGGTCGCCCGGCCGTCCCGGCGTCATAGCCTTTAGAGGGTGAAGCAACTGATGTCACTGGAGTCCGAAGCCGTCGCTCCCGGGGATGCAAAGCTCCCCGGCACGCTGCCCGAGTCGCTGCGTGCCGAGCTCGTGGCCTTCCGCCGCGATCTGCACATGCACCCCGAGCTGGGCAACCAGGAGTTCCGTACCACCGCCGCGATCAAGGCCCGTCTGGAGAAGGCGGGCCTGAAGCCGCGGGTGCTCACGCTGGGGACCGGGCTCATCTGTGACATCGGGGACTGGGACGGCGGCCGCCCCATGCTGGCCCTGCGCGCCGACATCGACGCCCTGCCCATCCCGGACATGAAGACCGAGTGCCCCTACCGCTCGACCGTGCCCGACCGCGCGCACGCCTGCGGTCACGACGTGCACACCACCGTCGTGCTCGGCGCCGGCCTCGTGCTCGCCGAGATGCACCGGCAGGGCAGGCTGCCCCGCCCGGTCCGGCTGCTGTTCCAGCCCGCCGAGGAGGTGCTGCCCGGCGGCGCCGCGGACGCGATCGAGTGCGGGGCGCTGGAGGGCGTCGGCCGGATCATCGCCGTGCACTGCGACCCCCGGGTGGACGCCGGCCGCATCGGACTGCGCGAGGGCGCCATCACCTCCGCCTGCGACCGTCTGGAGGTCGCGCTCGACGGCCCCGGCGGCCACACCGCCCGCCCGCACCTGACCACCGACCTGGTCACCGCCGCCGCCCGCGTCGTCACCGACGTGCCCGCGCTGGTCGGCCGCCGGGTCGACACCCGCGCCGGTCTCGCGATCACCTGGGGCCGCATCGAGTCCGGCCACGCCCCGAACGTGATCCCGCAGCACGCCGAGCTCTCCGGGACCGTCCGCTGCCTGGACCTCGGTGCCTGGCGGCAGGCCCCGGACCTGGTGGTCGCCGCCATCGACGAGGTCGCCAACCTGCACGGCGCCAAGTCGGAGATCAACTACGTCCGCGGCGTCCCGCCCGTCGTCAACGACCCGGACGTCACCGAGCTGCTGCGCGAGGCCATGACCGCCCGCCGTGGCGCCCTCTCGGTCGAGGGCACCGAGCAGAGCCTGGGCGGCGAGGACTTCTCCTGGTACCTGGAGCAGGTCCCCGGCGCCATGGCCCGGCTCGGGGTGCGCCCCCCCGGCGATCGGACCGTGCGCGATCTGCACCAGGGCGACTTCGACGCCGACGAGTCGGCCATCACCGTCGGTGTGGAGCTGTTCACGGCGGCGGCCCTGCTGGACGCGGCGGAGTGACCCGCATGTGACACGACGGCCCCTTCGGGGGCCGTTGCGCTGTCCGGCGCAACATGGTTGTAAGCCAATCGTGCACTCTTCGAAATCACGGCGTGTCAGGGCCGAAGACCCGGAGTTCAGGCGGCGTTTGCCTCGAATCGATAACGGCTTCGGAAGAGGTCTTTTTCTGACATCTACGCGCGTTACGATGCCGCGAAGCCGACGCCGCAGGGGCGTCCGGGCCCGAGCACTGGCATGGTGCTCACATGAAGCGCCGACAAGGCGCTCAGGTCAGGTGAAGGAGCCTTCCCGTGCGCCGGGTAGCCAAGCTTTCCGCTGCGTGTATCGCCACCGCAGCTCTCGCACTGACTGCCACAGCCTGTGGCAGCACCTCGTCCGACAGCAACAGCAGCTCGTCCTCCGCCTCCTCCTCGGGTGGCGGCGGCAAGGGCATCAAGATCGGCCTCGCCTACGACGTCGGCGGCCGCGGTGACCGCTCCTTCAACGACTCCGCCGCGCGCGGTGCCGACAAGGCCGAGAAGGAGTTCGGCGGCTCCATCAAGGAGCTGACGGCGAAGACCTCCGACACCGAGGCCGACCGCGAGCAGCGCCTGACCGACCTGGCCAGCGCCGGCTACAACCCGATCGTGGCCGTCGGCTTCTCGTACGCCACCTCGGTCGACAAGGTCGCCAAGCAGTTCCCGAAGGTCAGCTTCGGTCTCATCGACTCGGTCGCGACCTCCCCGAATGTCGACAGCATCACCTTCACCGAGGAGCAGGGCTCCTACCTGGCCGGTGTGGCGGCGGCGCTGAAGACCAAGAAGGACCACGTCGGCTTCATCGGCGGCGTCGACACCCCGCTGATCAAGAAGTTCGCCGCGGGTTACGTCCAGGGCGTCAAGGACACCAACTCCAAGGTCAAGGTCGACGTCCAGTACCTGACCCACGGCTCGGACCTGTCCGGCTTCTCCAGCCCCGACAAGGGCAAGGAGGCCGCGTCCGGCATGCTCGACAACGGCGCCGACGTGATCTACGCCGCCGCCGGCTCCTCCGGCAACGGCTCGATCGAGGCCGTCCACGGAGTCAAGGGCGCCTGGGCGATCGGCGTGGACTCGGACCAGTACAACATCCCGGGCCTGGCCGCGTACAAGACCTCGATCCTCACCTCGATGGTCAAGAACGTGGACGTCGGTGTGTACGACTTCATCAAGTCCGTGCACGACGGCAAGCCGCTGACGGGCAACCAGGTCTACTCCCTCGCCAAGGGCGGTGTCGGCCTGGCCACCAGCGGTGGCTACATCGACGACATCAAGGCCCAGCTGGACGCCGCGAAGAAGAAGATCGTCGACGGCACCGTCAAGGTCAAGACCAGCTGACCTGACGGTTCCCGCCGGAACCCGGGCTCGGCGAGGGGGCCTCGACAGACCCCCTCGTCGAGCCATAACAATGTGTCAACTCTACGCGTGTAGCATGGAGTTGCCGCGCTAGCGTCGCCGACGCCTGCCCTCCCCCTCAGCCCCCTTTGCC
>NZ_WVUG01000290.1 GCF_017614965.1 Streptomyces griseorubiginosus
GCCCACCCCCACCCTCGCCCTCACCGCCGAGGACTCGTACACCTTCGACGGCTCCCAGGTCACCCTCCCGTGGCCGAACGAGGGCCAGGGCCGCATGGACGTCAACGGCATCGGCACGATGGGTGCCTTCGGCAAGCAGACGCCGGTGGCGATCGGCTCCGTGGCCAAGGCGATGACCGCCTACATCGTCCTCAAGGACCACCCGCTCAAGGCGGGCCAGGACGGTCCGAAGATCACGGTGGACGCGCTCGCCGAGAAGGAGGCCGGCTACTGGAAGGACGGCGAGTCCACCCTCACCACCGTCAAGAAGGGTGACGTCCTCACCGAGCAGCAGGCCCTGTCGGCGATCATGATCCCGTCGGCCAACAACATCGCCCGCCTCCTCGCCCGCTGGGACGCCGGTTCCGAGGCCGCCTTCATCAAGAAGATGAACGACACCGCCCAGTCGCTCGGGATGACGAACACGACGTACACCGACGCCTCCGGCCTGAAGGAGACCACCGTCTCCACCGCCTCGGACCAGGTCAAGCTCGGCAACCAGCTGGTCAAGATCCCGGCCCTGATGGCCATCACCAAGCTCCCCAGCTGGGTCGACCCCTCCGGCAAGAAGTGGGACAACTACAACCGGCTCGTGCCCTACAACGGCGCCATCGGCATCAAGACGGGTACGACGACCAAGGCCGGCGGCAACCTCCTGTTCGCCGCGACGAAGGAGGTCGACGGCGAGACGGTCACCGTCGTCGGCGCCATCCTCGGCCAGCACACGGCCCCGATCATCGACACGGTCAACGCGGTCAGCAAGACCGCGATGCTCGCCGCCCAGGACGCGCTGAAGTCGGCGAAGATCCTTAAGAAGGGCGACGTCGTCGGGTACGTGGACGACAAGCTCGGCGGCCGCACCCCCGTCGTCGTCACCAAGGACGTCGCCGCCGTCGGCTGGTCCGGCTTCCGGGTGAAGCTGTCCTTCGCCCCCGACGACGTACCGCACTCCGCGAAGGCCGGCACCACGGTGGGCACGCTCACCGTCGGCGACGGAACCAGCGGCGCGGTCAAGGTCCCGGTGGCCCTGCAGAAGGACCTCGGTGAACCCGGACTCACCGCCAAGCTGACCCGTCTCGGCTGAACCGGCCGCACCGCTGCCACGTACCCCGTCGGCGGGCCCACCTGGGAGCCGTCCGGCGGGGTGCGTGCTAGCGTCACGAAACGGGGCAGGTCTCCGCCCACGGGACGCGGCCGGGGAACGCCCCGGGACGTGGTCGGCAACGGACGGCCAACGGGACGCGTCTCTCAACACAAGACAGGACACCCACGGGGAGTGCCTTCAGGTGGCCACTGCGGAGCCGACACGCGCCGACGACGCCGACCCGGGCCCGGGAACCGGCCCGCGAATACGCGTGCCCGCACCGCGCGACGAGCGGCACGAGGACGGTCGTACGGACTCCTCCGCGAGAGCCAGGGCGATTCGGGCCTTCCACGCCCTGCGCGAGCGGCTGCTGCGTCACCCGGTGCTGTCGATGACCGCCCTGTCGGGCGTCCTGCACATCGTCTGGTTCTTCACGTTCGCGAACAGTGGCGGTGACCTCGCGGCCCAGGACGCGTGGGCGGAGTTCGTCGGCCGGCACCCCGACTCGGCGTACAACCTCGCCTGGTACGGCGGGATGCACCCGGTGTCGTACAGCATGGTGTCGCCGTACCTGATGTCGGTGCTCGGCGTCCGTACGACCATGATGATCGCGGGGACGGTCTCCGCCGCGCTGCTCACCATGATCCTCATCCGCAGCCGGTCGGTGAAGAACCCGCTGTGGGCCTCGCTGGCGGGGGTCTACGCCTTCCTGTGCAACGCGGCCTCCGGGCGCGTGACCTTCGGACTGGGCACGGTGTTCGCGCTGGGCGCGGTCGCCGTCGTCTTCTGCTGGCCGCACAAGTGGCGCCACAAGCGGGGCGCGAAGGCCGCCTGCGCGGCCGTGCTGGCGGCCCTGGCCACCATGGCCTCACCGGTCGCCGGCCTGTTCGTGGGGCTGGTCGCCGTCGCGCTGTTCCTGCAGAAACGGCGGCCCGGCGCCTGGGCGCTCGGGATCGCGCCCGCCGTGGTGGTGGCGGTCTCGGCATGGCTGTTCCCCTTCTCGGGCACCCAGCCGATGACGATCGCCTCGGTGATACTGCCCTTCATCTACGCGGTCTTCATCTTCGCGCTCACCCCCAGGCAGTGGACGACCGTCCGGCTCACCTCCGTCGTGTACGGCCTCGGCGTGCTCGGCGTCTGGCTGGTCAGCTCGCAGATCGGCTCCAACATCACCCGGCTGGCGATGCTGTTCGCGGGGGTCGCGCTGGTGGCCGTGCTGCCGTTCAAGGTGCCGCGCTCCCGCGAGTGGTACCTGACCTGGGTGGCCATCGCCGGCTTCGTCTTCTGGATCGGCTTCAAGGCGGTGGACGACGTCGTCCACACCACCCCGACCGCGTCCTGGGCCCGCGAGCTCGCGCCGCTGGTCAACCAGCTCCAGAAGGTCGGCGCCGAGAAGGGCCGCGTGGAGGTCGTCCCGGCCCGCTCCCACCGCGAGGCCTCCGCCCTCGCGCCCTACGTCAACCTCGCCCGCGGCTGGAACCGCCAGGCCGACATGGAGCGCAACCCGCTCTTCTACGACGACACGCTCAACTCGGCGAACTACCACGAGTGGCTGCAGCGCTGGGCCGTCCACTTCGTCGTGCTGCCCAAGGACGAGCCGGACGGCGACGGCGGGGAGCGCGAGCGGGAGCTGGTGCAGCGGGGCATGCCGTACCTCACGCAGATCTGGGGCGACGCCAACTGGCAGCTGTTCCGGGTCACCGACGCCGCCCCGCTGGCCGAGCCGAACACCGTGGTCGACCGGGCCGAGCAGGGCGAGATGACGATGGACGTCAAGAAGGCCGGCCGCATCCTCATCAAGATCCCGTACTCGCCGTGGCTGAGCATCGTCGACGCCGACGGCAAGAAGCTCAAGCCGCCGCAGGAGACGGAGGCGTCCAAGCACCGGGCGGAGGGGCAGCCGAAGTCGTACGACAACGTCAACGGCTGCCTGATGGAGACGGAGAAGGACGCGAACGGCGACCGGTGGACCATGCTGATCGCCCCGAAGGCGGGCACGTACCGCCTGGCGGCCCCCTACACGCTGCCCCGCGGTACGCCCTGCCCCGACGAACTCAAGTGATCATGTGCCCGCGGGGCGCCTGACCGGGAACGCCACGTCGCACACCTCGTCCTCCGGGCCCGCCGCGTCCCAGTCCGCGAAGTAGACCTCGCGGCAGGGGCCCGCCACCTCCAGGCCCTCGCGCGCCATCCACTCCTCCACCGCCTCGAACGCGGCCATGATCTGCGGGTGGGCCACCTGCGCCTTGGTGATGCGGGTGTAGGCCAGCCGCTGGGCGGGCTCCACGCGCACCCCGGTCTCCCAGGCCCGTCCCCGCCCGGCCGCCCACGCCCGTGCCGCCGCCTCGTCCGCGACCGGCACGCAGGACTCCGCCGGGCCGTCGCTCTCCATGGACACCTCGGAGTGGTAGACGACGTACGGCGCCGCCGTCACGCCCCCGCACGCGCGGGCCGCCTCCTCCAGACGTCCGAGCGAGGCCCCGATCCACGCCGGCAGCTCGTCCGCCAGCGTGTGCCGCGACTCGGTGATCACCACCCGCTCCGGTACGTCCACCGTCTCGACCACGAACTTCCCGTACATCTCGGAGCTCCTCCCCGACAGCCGTCCACGGAGGTACTCGGCGAGCGTCCGCTGCCCGGCGAAGCGGGTCTCCACGTCCGCCCAGTACACGGCGAGCAGGTCGGCGCCCGCGGCGCCCTCGGCCTCGATCACCTCGGCGATCCGGGCGAGGGGCATGTCGAGCTGCCGCAGCAGCGCCACGAGCCGGGCGCGTTCCACCTGCTCCGCGCGGTAGTAGCGGTAGCCGCTCAGCTCGTCCACGTGCGCCGGCGTCAGCAGCCCGAGCCGGTCGTACAGCCGCAGGGCCTTCGCCGACAGCCGCGCCCGCGCGGCGAACGCGCCGATGGTGAGCAGTCCGTCGTCCACCCCGGCATCCTCCCGTCCACCCCGGCATCCTCCGTCACCGGGCGGGTCCTTTCCGCCCGGTGACGGGAACGCTCGCGCTTGCCCCAGGGGCAAGGTCAACGGGTGGCTAGGCGAGGGCGCTCTCGACGGCGGTCACGACCTCCGCCGCCTCCGGCTCGGTCTGCGGGGAGAAGCGGGCGACGACCTTGCCGTCGCGGCCGATCAGGAACTTCTCGAAGTTCCAGCGGATGTCCCCGGTGTGGCCCTCGGCGTCGGCGAAGCCGGTCAGGCGGTCGTAGAGGGGGTGCCGGTTGTCGCCGTTCACCTCGATCTTCTCGGTGAGCGGAAACGTCACGCCGTAGGTCGCCGAGCAGAACTCGGCGATCTCCTCGGCGCTGCCCGGCTCCTGCCCCATGAACTGGTTGCAGGGCACGCCGAGGACGGTGAAGCCCTGCTCGGCGTAGCGCTCGTGGAGGCGCTCGAGCCCGGTGTACTGCGGGGTCAGCCCGCACTTGGAGGCCACGTTCACAATGAGGACCGCCTTGCCCGCGTACTGGGACAGGTCGGCCGATCCACCCTGGAGGGCGCCGATCTCCACGTCGAGGGGAGCGGCGCCGTTGCTCTCTGCAGTCGTCATAACCGGATGCTAACTCCGGTAAGTGTCGGCCCCGTTCCCGGCCTCCACCAGGACGTGGCCGGCCGGTGTACGGGAGTACAGCACCGACCGCCCCGCACGACGGCGTTCCACCAGGCCGGCGTCCAGCAGCACCTTCAGATGCCGGCCGACGGAACCCAGCGCCTGCCCGGTCACGGCCACCAACTGGGTCGTGCTGAGCGGGGAGTCGAGCAGCACCAGCACCTCGGCCCGCGCCGCCCCCAGCAACGCGCCGAGGGCCGCCGGCACGGCCCTGCGCTCACCGCCCGACAGCACGCCCGCGCACGGATAGACGAGGGCGTAGCGCTCCCGGCCGTCCTCCCAGGAGACCCAGCCGCCCTGCCGCTGCGGGGTCACCGGCACGAAGACGAGCTCGGCGCCGGAGATCTCGCGGGGCGGATACTCGTGCAGGTTCACCTGGAGCCGGTTCTCCCCGAGCCACCGGGTCCGTCCCGGCCGCAGCTCGTCCAGCACGGCCGCCCAGCCGCCCTGACTGACCTGCGCGGTGCGGGCGACGACATCGGCCTCCAGGATCCTCCGCCGCCGGTCCCAGTACGGCCGTACGGTCTCGGTCCAGACGCGCCAGAGCAGACCGGCCGCGCGTTCGGGCAGGTCGTCGCGGTCCAGGGCGGCGGGGAGCGGGCCGCCGGCCAGGGAGACGACGAGGTCGGCGCGGGCCCGGTCGGCGGGCGTGGCCCGGACGCGGGCGAGGCCCTCCTCGACGCCCTCCCCGTCCCTGGGGGTCGGGGCGAGGAAGTCCGCGGTCCACACCCGGCCGAACCCGGCGCGCACCAGCAGCGCGGTGACGGGGTCGGCGGCCAGCAGCGCGCGGTAGCCGGGCAGATGCCGGCCCAGCCAGACCCGCTCGCCCGGGTGCGCGGCCTCGCCCGCGTGCAGCAGCTTCAGGGACGCGAGGGTCTCGGCGAGCGGGGACAGGACGAACCGGCTGCCCGCGAGGGTGTCCGCGTTGATCTGCCACCAGCCCATGCCACCCCCAGTGACCTTTCGCGCTCGCGCGAAACACTAACGCCCGCTGTCCCGCCCTCCGGAGACTTCCGGCATGCGCAGTTACCGAGAGCTGTTCCGCACGCCCGAGTTCACCCCGTTCTTCCTCGCCTCCGCCACCCACACCGTGGGGCAGACGATCGGCGGGCTGGCGCTCGGCACCCTGGTGTTCCGCGCGACCGACTCGCCGCTGCTGTCGGCGGTGAGCATGTTCGGGCCGCAGCTCGCCCAGGTGCTGGGCGCCTCGCTGCTGCTGTCGGGCGCCGACCGGCTGCGCCCGCGCACGGCACTGACCGGCATCGCCCTCGCCTTCGCGGCCGGTACGGCGGTCCTCGCGCTGCCCGGTCTGCCGATCGGGGCGGTCTTCGGTGTCGTCCTCCTGCAGGGCCTGGTCGCCTCGCTGGGCGGGGGAGTGCGCTGGGGGCTGCTGAACGAGATCCTGTCCAAGGACGGCTATCTGCTGGGGCGTTCGGTGTTCAACATGCTCTCCGGGCTGATGCAGATCACCGGGTTCGCGACCGGCGGCGCCCTGTTGGCCTTCCTGTCCCCGCGGTTCTGTCTGCTGCTGGCGGCCGCGCTCTACGCCACGACCGCCCTCGGCATGCGCCTGGGCCTGACCGAGCGCCCGCCGCGCTCCTCGGGGCGCCCGTCCGTCTCGGCGACCTGGCGCACCAACGCCCTGCTGTGGTCCGACCGCCCGCGTCGCCTCACCTACCTGGGCCTGTGGCTGCCCAACGGCCTCGTCGTGGGCTGCGAGTCCCTCTACGTCTCCTACGCGCCGCACGCCGCCGGCGCGCTGTTCGCCTGCGGGGCGCTGGGCATGTTCGCCGGGGACGTCACCGTCGGCCGCCTGGTCCCCGCGGCCGTACGGCGGCGCCTGGCGACGCCGCTGCTCCTGCTGCTGGCCGGCCCCTACCTCTTCTTCGCCCTGCGCCCCGCGCTCCCCCTCGCCGCGGTCGCCGTGACCCTGGCCTCGGTCGGCTTCGGCGCGAGCCTCGTCCAGCAGGAGCGGCTGATGGCCCTGACCCCGGACGAACTCTCCGGCCACGCCCTGGGGTTGCACTCCTCCGGCATGCTGACGATGCAGGGCGTGGCCGCGGCCCTGGCCGGCTCCATCGCCCAACTCACCTCGCCCGGCACGGCGATGACCCTCATGGCGGCCGCGTCGGGCGGGGTGACGGTGGCGCTCGCTACGGCTGCTCGACGGGGGGCGCCGGAGCGGGTACCGGTGCCGCAGGAGTCGTAGCCCCGAACTGCTGGGCCGCCTTGTCGAAGTACCGCAGCAGTTCCACCGGGAACGGCATCACCAGGGTCGAGTTCTTCTCGGCCGCCACCTCCACGACCGTCTGCAGGAGGCGCAGCTGCATGGCCTCCGGGGTGTCGGACATGATGCGGGAGGCGTTGGCGAGCTGCTGGGCGGCCTGGAACTCGCCGTCCGCGGTGATGACCCGGGCCCGGCGTTCGCGCTCGGCCTCCGCCTGGCGGGACATGGACCGCTTCAGGGACTCCGGGAGCTGGACGTCCTTGATCTCGACGCGGTCGATGTGGACGCCCCAGCCGGCGGCCGGGCTGTCGATCATCAGGGCCAGGCCCTCGTGCAGCCGTTCACGGTCGGAGAGCAGATCGTCGAGGTCGCTCTTGCCGATGATGGAGCGCAGCGAGGACTGGGCGACCTGGCCGACGGCGAAGACGTAGTCCTGGACCTCGATCGCGGCCCGTACGGGGTCGACGACCCGGAAGTAGACGACCGCGTCGACCTTGACCGACACGTTGTCCTTGGTGATGCCCTCCTGGGTGGGCACCGGCATGGTCACCACCTGCACGTTGACCTTGCGCATCCGGTCGGCGAAGGGGATCAGGAAGGTGATGCCGGGATTCCGGTGACCGGGACGCGCCTTGCCCCAGCGGAACACGACCCCGCGCTCGACCTGGTTGACCACCCGCATCCCGCTGCGCAGCACGAGCAGGGCCACCAGGGCCACCAGCACGACCGCGACCACAGTGCCTTCCATGGCACTCCATTCCTCGGAAGGATCGATCCTCGAAAGGATTTGAGACAGAGGAGAAGACACCGGACGGAGTTGACCGGATGCGCTCACGAGCGTCAGGAGTACGTCAAGAAAACCGCCCGGAACCGGCGCCCGCTCCGAGGGTCGTCGTCGTGGGCGCGGGCTTCGGCGGCATCGCGGTCGCGGCGGAACTCCTGCGGCACGGACTGGACGACGTGACGCTGCTGGAGGCCGCCCCCGAGCTGGGCGGCACCTGGTTTCACAACCGCTACCCGGGCGCCGCCTGCGACGTGCCGAGCCACCTCTACTCGTACTCCTTCGCCCAACCCCCCTCCTGGCCGCGGCTGTTCTCCCGTCGGGACGAGATCCTGCGGTACGCGCGCGAGACCGCGGACGCCCTGGGCGTCACCCCGCGGGTCGTGCCGGACACGACGGTGACCTCGTGCACCTGGGACGAGGAGAGCCGCACCTGGACGGTCCGCGGCCGGCGCGGGGGACGTGCGGAGGAACGGGTCGCGGACGCGGTGGTGCTGGCGACCGGGCAGCTGGACAAGCCCGCGTTCCCCGCCCTGGAGGGCCTGGCCGACTTCGCCGGGCACAGCTTCCACTCCGCGCGCTGGGACCAGGACTACGACCTGCGGGGCAAGCGGGTGGCGGTGATCGGGACGGGGGCGAGCGCGGCCCAGCTGGTACCGGAAATCGCGCCCCTGGTCGACCATTTGACGGTGTTTCAGCGCACCGGCAACTGGTTCCTGCCGCGCCCCGACCGCCCGGTGCCGGCGGCCCTGGACCGCGCCCTGCGCCTGCCGTGGGCGCGGCGGCTGTGGCGGCGGTTCCTGTACCACGGCATCGAGCTGATCACTCTTTGCATCCGCCACCCGCGCACGGTGGGCCGTGTCGGCGCCCTTCTCTCGGCCGCCCACATGCGCTGCCAGCTCCCCGACCCCGAACTGCGCCGCAAGGCCTGGCCCGACTACCCCTTCGGCTGCAAACGCGTCCTGCTCAGCTCCGACTTCCTGCCCGCCCTGCGCCGCCCGAACGTCGAACTGGTCACGGAGCCGATCACCCGGATGACCCGGGAGGGCCCGATCACCGAGGACGGGCGGCTGCACGCCGTGGACTGCGTGATCCACGCGACCGGGTTCCGTACGAACACCTTCATGCTGCCGATGGCGGTACGGGGCCGGGGCGGCCGGTCCATCGAGGAGGCGTGGGCCCGGGGCGCCCGCGCGCACCTCGGCATCATGGTCCCCGGCTTCCCCTCCCTCTTCCTCATGTACGGCCCCAACACCAACACCTCCGGCGGCTCCGTCCTGTTCTTCCTGGAGGCCCAGGCCGCCTACGTCCGCCGGGCCCTGCAACTGGCCCGCCGCGCGGGCGCGTCGGCCCTCGACGTGCGTCCCGAGGTGGAGGAGGCGGGCGTGGAGGCCGTACGGGCGCGCTTCTCGGGGACGGCCTGGCAGTCCTGCTCGTCCTGGTACCGCACACCGGACGGCCGCGACGTCGCCAACTGGCCTGGCTACATGGGCGAGTACGCGGACCGCACCCGCGAACCGGAGCCCGCCGACTTCCGGTTCCTCCGGCCTCAGGCGGGATAGGGCGCGGCAGCACGGCCCGCACGGAGGGTGGCCGCCCACCAGGACAGCTGGTCCAGCAGGGCCTTGGCGTAACCGGACGCCTCGGGGTCGAGCGGACGGCCGTCCCGCCAGGCGGTGAAGTAGTTCGGGAAGGCCAGCCCGTCGCGGATGGTGACCGCGTGCAGCTCGGTCAGCACGTTCTCCAGGTGCAGCACCGCGTGCCGGCCGCCCGCCGCGCCGCCGTAGCTGACGAAGGCGACGGGCTTGGCCGTCCACTGCGTGAAGTGCCAGTCGACGGCCGCCTTCAGAGAGGCCGGATAGCTGTGGTTGTACTCGGGCGTGACGACGACGAACGCGTCGGCGCCGTCGAGCGCCGAGGTCAAGCCCTCCATGCCGGCCGGCCGGGGGTAGGCGTCCCCGGCGTACTTCGGCGACTCGGCGGGCAGCGCCAACGGGATGTCGTAGTCGGCGAGATCGACGACCTCTACCTCGAAACCGCCGTGCGCACGAGCCTGTTCGGCCACCCAGGAGGCGGCGACCGGACCGAACCGGCCCTCCCGGACGCTGCCGACGACGATGACGAGCCTGTGTGTGTTCTCCATG
The DNA here is from genome assembly GCF_017614965.1 of Streptomyces griseorubiginosus. GTDB lineage: Bacteria > Actinomycetota > Actinomycetes > Streptomycetales > Streptomycetaceae > Streptomyces > Streptomyces griseorubiginosus_B. The sequence goes on from NZ_WVUG01000290.1 coordinate 9,878, forward strand.
CCCACCACGATCGGCGTCCGCCGCCGCGGCAGCCAGACCGTGCTCAGGCTGGCCCCAGCAGGGCCAGTCTGAGGCCCTGCGCGGGCCGCGAGCTCCGCCCTATGCTCGGCCCATGGGGACGCCACTGGGGGATTTCATCCGGGCCAGGCGCGACAGCACCCAGCCGGAGTCGCTGGGCCTGCCGGAGCGCGGCCGCCGCAGATCACCGGGGCTGCGACGGCAGGACCTCGCCGCCCGGGCCGGCATCAGCGTCGAGTACCTCACCCGTATCGAGCAGGGCCGCGACCGCAACCCCTCGGTGGCGGTGGTCAACGCCCTCGCGGACGCCCTCGGCCTCGACCCGGCGGAGCGCGGCCACCTGCGCTACCTCGCGAAGATCACCGGCGGGGAGTGCGTCGCCCGGCCCCGGCCCGCGCCGCCTTCCCGGCAGGTACGGCCGTCCCTCCTGCGGACGCTGCGGCTGCTCGAACCGGGCATCGCCCTGGTCACCAACAAGCTGGGCGACGTCCTCGCCCGCACCGCCGCCTTCGAGACGGTGACGAGCGGCAGCGGACTCCTCGACACCGACACAGAAACCGCCACCCCGAACCTCACGCGCTACGTCTTCACCGACCCCCGCGCCCGGACGTTCTTCGCCGACTGGGACGAGGTCGCCGACGAGCAGGCCTTCGATCTGTGGCTCGGGCCGTCCGTCGAGACCTCCGAGTGGTTCACCGCGGAGCTCGCCCCCCTGGCCGGTCCCGACCTCACCCGGCGCCTGAACCGTCATGTGGTCCCGCGGCGCGGGGTCCTGCGCCTCAACCATCCCTCGGGACACCAACTGCGGCTGCTGCGCGAGATCCTCGACGTTTCCTCGGACGCGCAGCAACTGGTGGTCCTGCTGCCCGAGGACGAGGCCACCGCCGAGGCGGTGGACCTCCTGCGGGGCCGCTCCCACGGGCGGCTGCGCGCCATCTCGTGACGCGTCGGTCCGGCCCGGTGGGTCAGGCGACGACCTGACCCACCGGACCCGGTGGTCAGGCGACGACCGTGAACAGACCGGTCGTGTCCCCGAGTTTGCTCAGGGAGATCTTGCCGGGGATGCCGTCGGCCTCGGTGCCGCTGTAGCCGAGGTGGCGCTGCCACTTGGCGTACGCGGCGATCGTGGTCGTACCGAAGGAGCCGTCGCCCGCGTAGGTCTTGGCGAGGTAGCCCAGTTTCACCAGGGCCGCCTCGGTGAGGTTGGTGCCCGCCATGTAGGAGACGTGGCCCTGCTTGGCGCCCGGGTCGGTCTTCGCGGCCTGGACGAGACGGGAGAGGTCGACGCGGGGCTTGCCGGCCTTGGGAGGGGCGGGGTGCGTCTTGGAG
>NZ_WVUG01000291.1 GCF_017614965.1 Streptomyces griseorubiginosus
CTCAGCCGCCCGACACCCCCGCCCCCTCCATCAGGCCCGTCACCTCGGTGTCCGACGGTGTCAGCAGGAAGACGTTGCGGTCGACCCGGTGCATCTTGCTGGCCAGGCCGAAGACGACTCCGGTGCTGAAGTCGAGGACGCGTTTGGCGACCTCGCTCTCGGCGCCGCTGAGGTCGAGGAGGACGGGGACACCGGCCATCAGGGTCTCGGCGACGTCGCGTGCGTCGGCGAAGACGTTGACGCGCAGAACGACGAAGCGGCGCCGCGTCTCCGTCACCGCGTCCGGCAGCGCCCGGTGCCCGACCGAGGACGGCCAGGCGTCGCGTCCCCGCAACGGCACCACCTGGGCGAGCCCTTCCCACTGCTCATCGGTGACGTCGTGACTGTTCACCGGCTCCCCCCGAACTGACTCGCCTTCACTGATTGCACCGGCCAATTCTTACGGCAAGTCACCCGTTCGGCCGAACAGCGACACGGTCCGCGACCGTCACAAGGGTCACATCGAGCCAGGCGTACCAGGTCTTACCCCCCTCACACCGGACTCTTCACGTCCAGCCACGTACCGCTCACTCGGCGCCACTAGCGTCCCCGATGTGCACTTGGCAGAAACACGACAGGTGACACCCGGCCGGCGGACGCAGTCGGCGGTGTCCGCCGCACCGGAACCCCCCGCGCAGTGGCACCGGGTCCTGACCCTCCTCGCCGACATCAGTCTCTTCATCGGCACCCGCAACGTCTGGACGTCGGCGGCGAGCCATCGTCCCCTCGTGGCCGCGGTGATATCGGCGTGCTACGCGTCGATCCTGGTCTGCGGGGTGCTGGCGCTCGTCGTGCGCCGGACGCGTTCGCTGGCCCGGCTGGACCTGGTGGTGCTGGCGACAGCGGTGACGCTCACCCTGTGCGCATGGGTCATGGATCACGGCGGCAGCGACGAGGCGGTCCTGACCACCCAGGCCGCGAGGCAACTGGTCGCCGGGCACCCGATCTACGGACAGCCGTGGCCCTGGCTCTTCACCCACGGCATCGCCCTCACACCGACGGTCACCGGCGGCTACGACTTCACCTACGGCTATCCCCCGCTGGCCCCGCTGCTGACCGCGCCCCTGCTGTTCCTGGGCCACGGCGGCGCCCCGGCGACGGCGGTGAGCACGGGCGCGCTGATCCTCGGCACGATCGCCCTGTGGCGGATGCTGCCGGCGCAGTGGCGGCCGGCGGCGACCATGGTGTGCCTGGGCTTCGGGCTGCTGCCGAACTACGGCCGCCTCGGCTACCCGGCGATCACCGCGCTGGCCCTGCTGATACCGGTGGTGGTGCGCTGGCCGCGGATCGGGCGGGGCGGCCGGCTCGGGACGCCCGGGGTGGCCCGGGCCGTCTGCCTGGGTGCCGCCTGCGCGGCCCAGCAACTGCCGTGGTTCCTCGCGCCGTTCCTGCTGGCCGGGATCTACGCGGTGCGCCGGGGTGAGCTGGGCGGGCGCGCGGCGGCGCTGGTGGTGCTGCGGATCACGGGCATCGCCGCGCTGGTGTGGGTGCTGATCAACACGTACTTCGTCGTGAGCGAGCCCGGCACCTGGATCAAGGGCATCGCGCTGCCGCTGATCCAGGGGGCGACCCTGCACGGGCAGGGGCTCGTGGGCGTCTCCCTGTACTACACCAACGGCAGCGACAGGCTGGACTGGTACGGGTACGCGAGCCTGCTGCTGGCCGCCGGGCTGCTCGCGCTGCTGGTGTTGTTCCCGCGCCGGCTGGGGCCCGCGGCGACGGTGCTGCCCTGGTGCGCGTTCTTCCTGGCGACCCGGTCGCAGGACGGCTACTACCTGATGATGACGCCGCTGTGGCTCGCCGCCGCCGTCACCGCGCCGCCGACCGAGTTCAGCGGCGCCTGGCAGCCGCGTCCGCGTCCGCTCACCGGCCCGAGGCAGCGTACGGCGCTGGGCGTGGCGGCGGCGCTCGTGGTCGCCCCGGCGCTGGTGTCCGCGATCGTGGCGGTCACCGGGAAGCCGCCGCTGCGGATGGAGGTCGCCTCGGTGCGCCGGGCGTCCGCGAAGGTGGTCACCCGGCTGTCGCTGACGGTCACCAACACCGACGACAGCGCTCTCGTACCGCACTTCATGGTCACCACCGGCCAGGGCATGCGCCAGTTCTGGTCGATCGCGAGCGGGCCGGCCACGCTGTCGGCGCACGCCACGGCACGGTACGAACTGCGCCCGCCCGAGGGGAAGTTCACCGTGCCGGGGCGGCACACCAGGGTGCGTGTGCGGGTCTTCACGGCCACGCCACAGACGCTGTCCAGCATGGACGTCCGACTGGCGGCGAAGAGCTTCTACACGCGGTCCGGCAAGAAGGGCTGACGGTCGTCAGGCTCCCGCGCGCACGAAGCGGAGCGTGGCGGTGACCGTGGTCAGGCCGCGGATCATGCCCATCTGGTTCCAGCCCAGGCCGAACTCGGCGCGGTCCACGGTGAACTCCGTGTCCAGCGTGAGCGCGTCGGCGTCCTTGCCGGCCAGGCGGGCGGTGACGGTCTGCGGGCGGCTGATGCCGCGCACGGTCAGCTGACCGGTGACCTCGACCGTGTCGCCGGAGCGCAGTTCGGCGCTGCGGACGGCGAAGGTGATCTCGGGGTGGTTGTCGACGTCGAAGAAGTCGGCGGAGCGCAGGTGCTCGTCGCGCTTCTTGTTCTTGGTGTCGAGGGAGGCGGCGTCCAGGGTGATGGTGCCCGTGGCGGAGCCGTCGCCCTTCACCTCGCCCTGGCCGCCGACACCGGTGAAGGTGCCCTTGACGGTGACGAGGTTCCACATCGTCTTGTGGCGCAGGGCGACGGTGGAGGCGGCGGCGTCCAGCTGCCACAGTCCGGTTTCGACGGCGACGGTCATGATCTTCTCCAGGGAGCGGGGGGACTGACTCACAACTGAGGTGATTCAAAATTGGATGACTGCACGCTAGCCCATAATCCAAATTCGGACAACTATCCCGTCCAAAATTGAACAACAGGTAGACTCGTGGGCATGGCCGACCCCGAGGAGCACTCCACCGACCTGCCCGAATGTCCGTCCGCGCAGGACGGCGGACTCCTGCCCAGGGAGCTGCGCGCCTGGATGGTGATGCTGGCGGCGATGGGTGCGGTGGAGCAGGAACTGCGGTCCGTCGTGAAGGACCGGCTCGACGTCTCCCACGACGAGTTCCTGATCCTGTGCCTGCTCGCCGAGCACCCCAGGACCGGGCTGCGCATGACCCGCGTCGCGGAGCTCCTGGGCCGCCCCAAGACCCGGCTCACCTACCAGATCGCCTGCCTCCAGCACGCCGGACTGGTCACCCGCAAGTCGGTCTGCGGCGACAAGCGGGGCATCGAGGTCGCCCTCACCGAGAAGGCGCGCGGCCTGCTGAAGGACGCTTCCGGCGTGCTCGCCTCGACGGTCGCCCGGGCCCTCAGCCACGTCATGGGCCCGGACCAGCGGGACGCGATGTGCGGGCTGATCCCGGAACTCGCCGAGGAGCCCAAGACACCGTAAAGCCGCCCTTCCGGCCCACTCGCGCGCGGGTGACGGCTCCACCGCCTGGGTACCCGGCGGTCCCGTCACCCGCCGCCGGGCCGAGCGAAGGAGGGCTCCATGGCCGCGTTGGACCTGCCCGAACCTGTCGTACGACGCGGAGGGGCGCCGCCGGTCGACGCCTCGAAGCTCGAGGCCGCACTGCGGGAACGGGTCGACGGAGAGGTCCGCTTCGACGCCGGCACCAGGGCCGCCTACTCCACCGACGCCTCCAACTTCCGGCAGACCCCGATCGGCGTGGTGGTGCCCCGTACCCCCGAGGCGGCCGCCGAGGCGGTGGCCGTGGCGCGCGAGCACGACGCGCCCGTGCTGTCGCGCGGCGGCGGCACCAGCCTCGCCGGGCAGTGCACCAACACGGCCGTGGTGATCGACTGGACCAAGTACTGCAACCGCCTGGAGTCCGTCGACGCGGACGCCCGCACCTGTGTCGTCCAGCCCGGCATCGTCCTCGACGAGCTCAACCGGCACCTCGCCCCGACCGGCCTGCGCTACGGCCCCGAGCCCGCCACCCACGCCAACTGCACCCTCGGCGGCATGATCGGCAACAACTCCTGCGGCGCCACCGCGCAGGCGCACGGCAAGGTCGTCGACAACATCGCCCGCCTGGAGGTGCTGCTCTACGACGGCACCCGCTTCTGGTGCGGCGAGACCAGCGACGAGGAGTACGCCGAGATCGAGCGGCAGGGCGATCTGCGGGCCGCCGTCTACCGGCAACTGCGCGCGCTGCGCGACCGCTACGGCGACGAGATCCGCCGGCGCTTCCCGGACATCCCGCGCCGGGTCTCCGGCTACAACCTGGACTCGCTGCTGCCCGAGTACGGCTTCGACGTCGCCGGCCTGCTCGTCGGCAGCGAGTCGACGCTGGTCACCGTCCTCAGGGCAGAGCTGGAACTGGTGCCCGTGGTGAAGGAACGCACGCTGGTGGTGCTCGGGTTCCCGGAGATCTCCGTGGCCGCCGACGCCGTCCCGGCGATCCTGCCGTACGAGCCGATCGCGCTGGAGGGTGTCGACGCGCGGCTGATCAAGGACGAGCGGATCAAGGGCCTCAACCAGAAGGCCCTCGCCGAACTCCCCCAGGGCAATGCCTACTTGATGGTGCAGTTCGGCGGCGACACCCATGAGGAGGCCGACGAGCGGGCGCACCGGATGCTGGACGGGCTGCACGAGTCCGAACACCAACCCGAGGTCGCCTTCCTCGACGACCCCACGCACGAGGACCAGTTGTGGCAGGTGCGCGAGGCCGGACTGGGGGCCACCGCGCACGTCCCCGGGCACCCCGACACCTTCGAGGGCTGGGAGGACTCGGCGGTGCCGACGGACCGGCTCGGCGAGTACCTGCGCCGACTGCGGCGCCTGTTCGACGAGTTCGGCTACCTCAGCGACGTCGGTCCCAGTCTGTACGGGCACTTCGGGCAGGGCTGTGTGCACACCCGTATCCCCTTCGACCTGTACACCGCGGACGGGGTGGCCGCCTACCGCCGGTTCATGGAGCGGGCGGCCGATCTGGTCGTGGAGTTCGGCGGTTCGCTCTCCGGCGAGCACGGGGACGGGCAGAGCCGGGGCGAGCTGCTGCCGCGCATGTTCGGGGACGAACTGGTCGCCGCCTTCGGGCAGTTGAAGGCCGTCTTCGACCCGCTTGACCGGATGAACCCCGGGAAGGTCGTGGCGCCGTACAAGCTCGACGAGAACCTGCGCCTGGGCAGTCACTGGGCCCCGTACGACCCGCGCGAGCTGCACTTCCGCTTCCCCGACGACGGCAACTCCTTCGCCGAGGCCGCCAACCGGTGCGTGGGCGTGGGCAAGTGCCGCCAGCTGAGCAACCAGGGCGGATCGGTGATGTGCCCCTCCTACCAGGTCACCCGGGAGGAGGAGCACTCCACGCGCGGACGGGCGCGGCTGCTGTTCGAGATGCTCGACGGGCACGGCGACAGCGCGCTGCGGGACGGCTGGCGGTCCGAGGCGGTGCACGACGCGCTGGATCTGTGCCTGGCCTGCAAGGGCTGCAAGAAGGACTGCCCGGCCGACGTCGACATGGCCACCTACAAGGCGGAGTTCCTCTCCCACCACTACGCGGGCCGGCCCTGGCGGCGGCCGCGCTCCGACCTGTCCATGGGCTGGCTGCCGGCCCTCGCCCAGGTCGTCGGCCGCACCCGGCTCGGACCGGTCGTCAACGCCCTCACCCACACCCCGCCGCTGTCGAAGGCGGCCGTCGCGCTCGCCGGGGTCGAGGACCGCGAACTTCCGCTGTTCGCGGGTCAGAGCCTGCAGCAGTGGTTCGCGGGCCGCCGGGAGACGTACGGCGACGGGGCGCGCGGCAGCGTGATGCTCTGGCCGGACACCTTCACCAACTTCTTCCACCCGCACATCGGTCAGGCCGCCGTGGAGCTGCTGGAGCGCGCGGGCTGGCGGGTCGAGCTGCCGAAGGAACCGCTGTGCTGCGGGCTGACCTGGATCTCCACCGGTCAACTCGACATCGCCGAGCGGGTGTTGAGCCGTACCGTGCGGCATCTGGCCGGACATGTCCGGGCGGGCGGGCTGGTGGTCGGGCTGGAGCCGAGCTGTACCACCGTGTTCCGGTCCGACATGGGCGAGCTGTTCCCCGGCGACCGGGACGTGCGGCGGCTGAGCGACCAGACGGTGACGCTGGCCGAGCTGTTGACCGAGCACTCCCCCGGGTACGAGCCGCCGCACGTGCCGGACCGGTCGGCGCGGGCCGTGGCGCAGGTGCACTGCCATCAGCACGCGGTGCTGGGCTGGGAGGCCGACCAGGAGCTGCTGCGGCGGGCCGGGGTCGACGTGGAGCAGCTGGAGTCGGGGTGCTGCGGGCTGGCCGGCAACTTCGGGTTCGAGCGGGGGCACCTGGAGGTGAGCGAGGCCTGCGCCGAGCGGGTGCTGCTGCCTCGGCTGCGGGAGGAGGACGCGTCGACCGTGGTGCTCGCGGACGGCTTCAGCTGCCGCACGCAGGTGCACGAACTCGACAGCGGCGGCCATGAGGCGGTGCACGTTGCCGAGTTGCTGGCGTCCGCCCTGCCCGGCGGGGCGTTCGGGAGCGCGTACGGAGTGGGGCGGGACGTCCGTCCGGCCGCGCCCGGGCGGGTGGGGAAGGCGCTGGCGCTGGCCGGCGCGGGAGTCGGCGTCGCGGGCGTCGCGGCGGGGCTGGTCCGGGGGCTGCGCCGCTGACAGAGCCGCGCTCGGGGGCGGGGCCCCCTGGAGAACCCCGCCCCTCCCGTCCGCTACTCGGTCGGCGTTCCGCCCTTACGGCCGCGGGCCAGCGCGAACCCCGCCGCGCCGAGCCCCAGTACACCGACGACCAGCCCGGCGATGCCCAGTCCGCGTGCGGTGGAGTCACTGCTCGACGCCGTCGCCTTGGTGCCGGTGGAGCTCTTCGAGGTGGCCGGCGGCGGCGTCGTGCTGCTGGCGCCCTCGTCCGTGCCCTTGGCCGTCAGCTTCAGCACCGGCGCCGGGTTCTCCGGCTCCTCGTCGCCCGAGGACGCCGCCTCGATCCAGCGGACCGTCTTTCCGTCGGAGTACGTCTGCAGCGCCTTGAAGGTCAACTGGTCGGTGTCGTCCGGCAGTTGCCCGAAGGCGACGTTGAAGTCCTCGTACTGGCCGGCCGTGATCTTCCCGCCGGTCCAGGTGATCTCCGAGACGGCGTCGGTGATGGTGCCGTCGTCGGTCTTCACCGGCGTCTTCAGCTTGGTGGTGGTGACCTTGGGGGTCCAGCCGTCCTGAGGGGAGACGAGGACGCCCAGGACGGGATGGTCGGTGGGCAGGAAGACCTGCACCTTGGTGGTGGACGCGGCGTCCTCCTCGTTGGGGACCCGGAAGGTCAGCAGTCCGTCCGTGGCGCCCTTGGCGTAGCTCTCGGGGTGGACGGTGACGTGCGCGGAGGCGGCACCGGCCGCGGCGAGGAGCCCCGCCGCGGTCAGGGCGGTGACGGCGCCGGCGCGGCGCAGCGTGATGCGTACTCGGGACATGGGTGAGTGAATCTCCGTACGGGAAAGGTGTGTTGGGGTCGCTCGGGGTACGGAGTCCTGGGCGGCGGTCCGCGCCGCTGCACCGCGTGCCGCAGCAGGAGCCGCCGCAGCGGCCGCGGACCGTCGGCACACGGTCGTACGGCCGCGCGCGCGTCCGGCACCAGCGGCGCACCGCCGCTCACCCGCCACCAGGCCAGCAGGCCCGGCACCAGGGCGGCGGCCCGGCGCAGCAGCGACCACAGGGCGGCCTCGCCGCGTCTGAGCCACCAGGTGAGTACGAGGGCCGCGGCGACGTGCGCGGCGGTGGCGTGCGGGGTCACGGCGTGGGTGTGGTCCATGCGCATGCCGTGCATGAGCATCGTCGAGTGCGGCCGCAGCGCGCCGAAGGCGAGGTGCAGTGCGCCCTGCGCGGTGAGCGTTCCGGCGCCGATCGCCGCCAGGGACCGCTCCCGGCCGCCCAGCAGACACCCGGCGCCGAAGAGGGGCACGAAACCGACGGCCTGCACCCACACCGGCGGCGCCATGCCGGTCGCGAGGACGTGTCCCCCGGCCGCGAGCAGCACGCACAGCGCGGCGAACACCGCCGCGCGCAGCGCGCGTACCGAAGCAGACGCCGTCATGGCGCCCGATCCTGCCATGCGGCGGGGGCGGTCCGGCGGGTGGATCCCCCGGTCCACAGGTGCAGACTGGACATCCACAGCCGACGAACCGGGGCGGTGACGGCATGGCGGCCGGTCTGCGCATCCACATCGAGGGCTTCGACCTGCCCGGCCGCACCTGCGGTCCCGAGGGCGGCGACACGGCGTACTCGGACGTGCGTGTCGCGGTGCAGCGCCGGGACCGGCCCGCCGAGCTGCTCGGGGTGCAGCCCGGTGACGCCAGGTCGGTGAGCTGGACACTGGAGTGCACCGCGGTGGCCTCGGCGGCCGGTACGGATGTCAAAGGGCCTTATGTGCAAGGTCGTTCCGGGGGCAGGTTCGTGTATCTGTCGTGGGGTACGGGCGACGGCTCGGGAGCGTTCACCCTGTTCCGGCGGGCCAAGCTGATGCTGGACGCCGTGCCCGCCGAGGTGCTGGACGCCGCCGTGCGCGAAGGGCTGCTGGTGGGCAGGCTCGGGCTGTCGGACGAGCGGGGGCTGCCGTTGTGCGCGCGGGTGGTGCCGCCGCGGATCACCTGGACGGCCGGTCCGGGATGAACGGCGGCCGGGTCGTCTGCGTACCATGAGGCGCCATGACAGCTCGTGCACAGGAACGCGGTGCGCCACCCTCCGTGGGGTGGCGGGCGCTTGTTGTGCTCGGACTGCTGGTGGGGCTGCTGGGCATGCACGCCCTGGCTCCCGGCGGCGGCATGGAGACGCACTCCGCCGCCCCGCACACGTCGGTGGTGGCCGGCCCGCACGGCGGCTGCTCGGGCGACGACTGCGGAGGCGGCCATCTCCGGCACGCCGACCAGACCTGCGCGTCGGCGGCGGTCAGCGGCGGACCGACCCTGCCGGCTCTGACGCCGGATCCGGTGACCGTCCCCGCGCGTGCCGACATCCCCTGCCCGTACGCCGGCACGGCCCCGGACGGCGCCCGCGCCCCGCCCTCCCTGGCGGAACTCCAACTCCTGCGGATCTAGACACCACGCGGCACCGCGCCCGCGGTGCGCTCCGGCACGTCCAGATCCCTTCACGCGCGACAGCGCGACACGCATCAGCAGGAGTTCCAGCATGCGCAACACCCGTACGTCCCTCGTCCGCCGTACCGCCCTGGCGGTGACCGCCCTCACCGCGGCCTTCACCCTCGCCGCCTGCGGCAACGACAACGACAGCGGAAGCGACAGCAGCGGCCACGCGGCCGCGTCGGCCTCCGCCTCGTCGTCCACCGGCGCAGACGCGCACAACGCCCAGGACGTCTCCTTCGCGCAGGGCATGATCCCGCACCACCAGCAGGCCCTGGAGATGGCCCGCCTCGCCGCCGGAAAGGCCTCCTCCGCCCAGGTCAAGGACCTCGCCGCGCGCATCGAGAAGGCGCAGGACCCGGAGATCAAGACCATGTCCGGCTGGCTGACGGCCTGGAACGAGAAGGTGCCCTCCTCCGGCGCCTCCATGGACTCGATGGACTCCATGCCCGGCATGGACCACGGCTCGGGCTCCGACATGGCCGGGATGATGGACCCCAAGGACATGACCATGCTGGAGAAGGCGTCCGGCAAGGAGTTCGACACCATGTTCCTGACCATGATGGTCGAGCACCACGAGGGCGCCGTGAAGATGGCGGGGACGGAGCAGTCCAAGGGCTCCTACGGCCCGGCGAAGTCCATGGCCGGCGACATCGTCAAGGGCCAGACCGCCGAGATCACCGAGATGAACAAGCTCCTCGGCAAGGGCTGACCGCCCGGAGGGGCCGGCGTCCGCGCCGGCCCCTCCTCGCGCTCACTCCGGACCGTCCAACGCCGTCAGCACCTCGGCGCAGATCGCCAGTGCCGTCTCCGCCGGGGTGCGGGCGCCGATGTCCAGGCCGATGGGGCCGTGGACACGGGCCAGGTCCGCCTCGGTCAGGCCCGTCTCCAGCAGGGCGGCGGCACGGCGGGCCTGGGTGTGGCGGGAGCCGAGAGCGCCGACGTACGGGATGCCCGAGGTCAGGGCGGTGCGCAGAATGGGGACGTCCACGTCGGGCTCATGGCTCAGCATGATCAGACAGGCGGCGGCCCGATGCTCGGCGAGCAGTTCGGCGGCGTCCCGCGCGGACCTCGTCACCGTGGCCAGCCAGCCCAGCAAACCGGCCTGGGCGACGAGGAGTTCGGCGAGTTCGCCGCCGCCGACGACGACGAGGTGCGGCACGGAGGGGCAGGTCTCGATGAGGACGAGCCCGGCGTCGGCCGCGTGCACCTCCCGTCCGGCCCGGTAACGGGCGAGCAGGGAACGCGCCTGCACGGCGGCCTGCGGCGGCACGTCCGGCCCGTCCACGGCCTCGTCCGGCGTCACCACGGTACTGACCGCGTGCGTCCGCCCCTCGTCCAGCCAGGTGACGAGCGCGACGTCGGCCCCCGCCCCGAGCAGCTCCCACCAGCGGGCCGGTACGGCGCCCAGCGGCTGCATCAGGATCTCGGCCTGTCCTCCGCAGGTCAGTCCCGCCCGGGCCACGCCCTCCTGGTGCACGGCCACCTCGCACACACGGGCCGTGTGCCCGGCCGGCACCGCACAGGCCTCGGCGACGAGCCGCTGGTCGAAGGCGCCCCGGTACAGCCGCCCGTGGTACTGCCCGTCCGCGTCGATCAGCATCGCGTCGGCCGGCTGCCGCGCCCCGAACCCGCGCTCGGTGAGGGGCCGCGCGAGGACCGCCGCACGGCCTTCGGCCGCCCATTGTCGTGCCGTGTCCGCCAGGTCTCGCATGCACCCAGCGTAGTCAGTACACGTCCCGCACGTACCTCTTGTCGGCCGCCGGCTCCTTCACGTACCCCGCCGCCCGGCCTCGTCGCGGCCACCGTCCACCACGGCGACAACTCCCAGGCTCCCCGCCACCCCAGGCTCCGCCCACCCTCGTGCTCCGCCCAACTCCCCGGCTGCTTCAGGCGAGAGGGAGCCCGCCCCTTCAGC
>NZ_WVUG01000292.1 GCF_017614965.1 Streptomyces griseorubiginosus
GGCCGACGTCGGTGGCTCGGAAGTGGAGAGCACCCCTGACGCCGGGGCTGCGGGGGCTGTCGGCTCTCAACCGCCGCCTCCCGTCGCTCCGCCCCTGCCCGGTGGCTGGCCCGGTACGGGGGCCGGGAGCGGCTGGCATGGACCCGGGGCCGGAGCTGGGGGGACTGTCGTGGATGCGGGCCGTGGGTCCGGTCCTTCCGAGTGGTCCCCTGCGGGTTCGTGGGGGACTGTGCCCGAGTGGGGTTCCGGGGCTTCGTGGACGCCCCCGGAGCAGCAGGGCGCGGGCGGTGGTGGGCTCAGTCGGCGGCTCGTGTGGTCCGTGGTGGTCGGGGCCGCCGTAGTCGGGGTCGCGGTCAGTCTCGTGGTGACCCTGCTCGTGGGGAGGAGCGGCGGCGGACACAAGGAGCCCGTCGCCGCCGGGTCGTCCACGACGGCGAGCGAGTCGCCCACCCGGTCGCCGTCACCGCTCGTCGAGGACACCACGACATCCTCGCCCTCGCCCTCCGCACCGCCCGCGGGATACGAACTGCGCGACGACGAGGAGGGGTTCCGGATCGCCGTACCCGAGGGCTGGACCCGCACCACCGCGCCCTCGCTGTTCGGGATCGACGTGGTCAACTACCGCAGCGCCGACAGCACGCACCGGCTGCAGGTCTACCAGGTGCAGGAGGAGTCCCCGCAGGCCTCCTTCGACCTGTACCTGTCCGACCAGACCCCCAAGCCCGCCGGCTTCAAGAAGCTCGGCCTGCAGACCCTGGACGACGGGCAGTTCACCGGCTCCCGGCTGGAGTACCTCGCTGGCACCATCAAGGGCGAGCCCGACGTCGGCACCTGGCACGTCTACGACGAACGCTTCGTCGCCCAGGACGGCAACATCTACGCCATCGCCTCCTACGGCCCCGACTCCGACGGCCGCGACGACGAACTCGCCAAGCTCACCACCGCGTTGGACTGGTTCTGCCCACCGAACAGCACCTGCGACCCCGACCCGGGCACCGACTGAATCAGGTGCTCTGCAACCGCTGCCGCAGCTTGCCGATGTCCACCGACTGGTCCGGCGACGGTGTGGCGGAGGGCACCGGCTTGTCGTAGTCCGAGAAGGCCAGCGTGGTGTCGGTGCGGCCGCCCTTCAGCGTGGCCTCGACCAGCCGGTGCGGCGCGCCCGAAGTGACGTACAGAACCGACCGTTGCCCGCCCTCCGTGCCCTTCAGCGGAATCACCTTCATGCCGTCGACGGTCGTCTCGGCGCCCTTCGTCAGGGACTTGCCGCCCGACGACGACCCGGTGTCGACCTGCCGCTGGAAGGCGGACAGATCGCAGGTGTCCGACAGGCCCTTGAGCATGGCGTCCTTCGTCGTGCCGTGGATGTAGCGGCCCTTGAAGAGCTGGGCGACCGCGTCACCCTGCGGCCCCGGCACCTGCGCCTTCCAGAACGCGGTGTCCGGCTTCATCCACACCTCCCGGCCCCGCTTGACCAGTTCGACGCTGCCACCGTGACCGCCCATCCGCAGGGTCCCGGCACAGTTGCCGTCCCGGTCCAGGGCGAGGTCCATCGACGTCGGCTGGGTCCTGCTGTGAGTCACCCCCGCCCCGCGGTCCGTCAGCTTCAGATGGACGGACGTGGCGTCGAGGAGGTTCTTCTTCGCCTGCTGGGCCAGCTGCTGTGCGGAGAGCCCGTCGCCGTCGTCCGCCGCGGCGAGTGCGGCCGGGGTGAGGGCGAGGGCCACGCTCGCCGCCGTCCACACCAGAGCCCTGCCGTGCATGACCTCACCTCCGTGGTGCGCGTCACGGCTCAGCCTACGGTTTGCCCTATTTGCCCGCATGTTCAGTGACACAGCGCACTTTCGGCCATGGATTGCGCATGCAATCAGGGGCGGAGGGCAGGCGCTCACGGTCCCGGTGGGTGACACCGGTGTGACTCACGGGAGCTGAACAGGAACGGAAGGCAGTACCGAACATGGCGGACAGGGCGCAAGCACCGGAACTCGACGCGCAGGCGACCATCCACGTGGCGGGAGAATGGCGAGAAGCCGTCTCCGGCGCCACGCGAGAGATCCTCGACCCCGCGGACGGGCAGCCCTTCGCCCTGGTCGCGGAGGGTGACGAAAAGGACACGGACCTTGCGGTCGCGGCCGCCCGGGAGGCCTTCGACCACGGCGACTGGCCCCGCACCCCCGTGGCCGAACGCGCCGCGCTGCTGCGCCGCGTCGCCGATCTTCTCGTACGCGACCGCGAACGCCTCGGCCGGCTGGAGAGCCAGGACGCGGGCAAGACGGTGGAGGAGGGCCGGGTCGACATCGACTGTGTCGCCGACGCCTTCCGCTACTTCGCCGACCTGGTCGCCGGTGAGGCGCCGGGCCGGGTCGTCGACGCGGGCTCGCCCGACGTCCACAGCGTCGTCGTGCACGAACCGGTCGGCGTCTGCGCCCTGATCACCCCCTGGAACTACCCCCTCCTCCAGGCCAGTTGGAAGATCGCCCCGGCCCTCGCGGCCGGCAACACCTTCGTCGTCAAGCCCAGCGAGATCACCCCGCTCACCACCGTCGCCCTCATCGACCTGCTCACCGAGGCCGGTCTGCCCGCGGGCGTCGCCGGTGTCGTCACCGGCCCCGGCCACTCCGTGGGCGCCCGGCTCGCCGAGCACCCGGACGTGGACCTGGTCTCCTTCACCGGCGGCCTGGTCAGCGGCACCAAGGTCGCCCAGGCGGCCGCCCCGACCGTGAAGAAGGTCGCGCTCGAACTCGGCGGCAAGAACCCCAACGTCGTCTTCGCCGACGCCTGCGCCACCGAGGAGGGCTTCGACACCGCCGTCGACCAGGCCCTCAACGCCGCGTTCATCCACAGCGGCCAGGTCTGCTCGGCCGGCGCCCGCCTCATCGTCGAGGAGTCGCTGCGCGAGCGCTTCGTCGCCGAACTCGCCCGCCGCGCCGCCCGGATACGCCTCGGCCGCGGCACCGAGGACGGCGTCGAATGCGGCCCCCTCGTCTCCGAGCAGCAGCGCGCCAAGGTCGAGGCGTACGTCGCCTCGGCGCTGGAGGAGGGCGCGGTGCTGCGCTCGGGCGGCCGTCGGCCCGTACCGGCGCCGGAGCGTCCCGCCTCCGGGTACTTCTACGAGCCGACCGTCCTCGACCAGTGCCACCGCCGGATGAAGGTCGTCCGCGAGGAGGTCTTCGGACCGGTGCTGACGGTGGAGACCTTCCGCACGGAGGACGAGGCCGTCGCCCTCGCCAACGACACCGAGTACGGCCTCGCCGGCGCCGTCTGGACCTCCGACGCGGGCCGTGCCCGCCGGGTCGCCGGCCGGCTGCGGCACGGCACCGTCTGGATCAACGACTTCCACCCCTATCTCCCGCAGGCGGAGTGGGGCGGCTTCGGCAAGAGCGGCGTCGGCCGCGAGCTGGGGCCGGCCGGCCTCGCCGAGTACCGCGAGACCAAGCACGTGTACCAGAACCTGGCGCCGAAGCCGGTGCGCTGGTTCGCGGGCTGAGCCCCGACTCCCGTACCCGTCCCACGACTTCCGTACCCGTCCCCCCGACTTCCGTACGACACATCGACCTCCGTACGCCCCCACTCCCGTACGAAGCCCCCGACTCCCGTACGTACGTCCCCGCACCTTGGAGCAACCCCCTCATGCCCGAGACCCCCCATCTCTACGACTACGTCGTCATCGGCGGCGGAACCGCCGGCTCCGTCATAGCCTCCCGCCTCACCGAGAACCCCGACGTCACCGTCGCCGTCATCGAGGGCGGCCCCAGCGACGTCGGCCGAGAGGACGTCCTGACGCTGCGCCGCTGGATGGGCCTGCTCGGCGGCGAACTCGACTACGACTACCCCACCACCGAGCAGTCACGCGGGAATTCGCACATCAGGCACAGCCGAGCCCGTGTCCTCGGCGGCTGTTCCTCCCACAACACGCTGATCGCCTTCAAGCCACTGCCCTCCGACTGGGACGAGTGGGAGGCGGCCGGCGCCAAGGGCTGGGGCGCGGTGCCGATGGAGGCGTACTTCGCGCGCCTGAAGAACAACATCGTCCCGGTCGACGAGAAGGACCGGAACGCCATCGCCCGCGACTTCGTCGACGCCGCCCACAAGGCGCTGGACGTCCCCCGCGTCGAGGGCTTCAACAACAAGCCGTTCGACGACGGCGTCGGCTTCTTCGACCTGGCCTACCACCCCGAGACCAACAAGCGCTCCAGCGCGTCGGTCGCGTACCTCCACCCGGTGATGGACGAGCGGCCCAACCTGACGATCCTGCTGGAGACCTGGGCGTACCGGCTCCGGTTCGACGGCACGCGCGCGGAAGGCGTGCACGTCCGCACCAAGGACGGCGAGGAGATCCTCGTACGGGCTCGCGACGAGGTCGTCCTGTGCGCCGGGGCCGTCGACTCCCCGCGGCTGCTGCTGCACTCCGGCATCGGCCCGCGCGCGGACCTCGAAGCCCTCGGCATCCCGGTCGTGCACGACCTGCCCGGCGTCGGCGAGAACCTCCTCGACCACCCGGAGTCGGTGATCGTCTGGGAGACGAACGGCCCCATCCCGGACAACTCCGCGATGGACAGCGACGCCGGCCTGTTCGTGCGCCGCGACCCCGAACACCCGGGCCCGGACCTGATGTTCCACTTCTACCAGATCCCCTTCACGGACAACCCGGAGCGGCTGGGCTACGAACGCCCCGCGTACGGCGTCTCGATGACGCCCAACATCCCCAAGCCGAGGAGCCGCGGCCGTCTGTACCTGACGAGCGCGGACCCGTCGGTCAAACCGGCCCTCGACTTCCGCTACTTCACCGACGAGGACGACTACGACGCCCGCACCCTCGTCGACGGCATCCGCGTCGCCCGCGAGATCGCGAGCACCGAACCGCTGGCGGGCTGGCTCAAGCGCGAGGTGTGCCCGGGGCCGGAGGTGACCGGCGACGAGGAGCTGAGCGAGTACGCCCGCAAGGTCGCGCACACCGTCTACCACCCCGCCGGCACCTGCAGGATGGGCGCGACGGACGACGAACTCGCCGTGGTCGACCCCGAGCTGCGGATCCGCGGCCTGCAGGGCATCCGGATCGCGGACGCCTCGGTCTTCCCGACGATGACCGCCGTGAACCCGATGATCGGGGTGCTCATGGTCGGTGAGAGGGCCGTCGACCTGATCGGAGGTGGTGCGCGATGAGCACGGCCATCGACAAGCCCGTCTTCTCCGTCGACAACCTGTGGAAGGTGTTCGGCCCGAAGGCGGACAGCGTCCCCGGCGACGCCGAGCTGTCCGCGCTGGCGCCCTCCGAACTCCGGGCCCGCACCGGCTGCACGGCCGCCGTCCGCAACGTCTCCTTCGACGTCCGCAAGGGCGAGGTCTTCGTGGTGATGGGCCTTTCGGGCTCCGGGAAGTCCACGCTCGTCCGCTGCCTCACCCGTCTCATCGAGCCGACGGCCGGCACGATCGCCATCGACGGCGAGGACGTCCGCGCCATGGACAGGTCCCGGCTGCGCGAACTGCGCCGGCACCGGGCCGCCATGGTCTTCCAGCACTTCGGCCTCCTCCCGCACCGCACCGTCCTCGACAACGTCGCCTACGGCCTGGAGATCCAGGGCGTCGGCAAGGCGGAGCGCCGGGCGCGCGCCCAGCAGGTCGTCGCCAAGGTCGGCCTGGAGGGCATGGAACAGCGCCGCCCCGGCCAGCTCTCCGGCGGTCAGCGCCAACGGGTGGGCCTGGCCCGGGCGTTGGCCGTCGACCCGGAGGTCCTGCTGTTCGACGAGCCCTTCAGCGCCCTCGACCCCCTCATCCGGCGTGACATGCAGGAGGAGGTCGTGCGCCTGCACCGCGAGGAGGGCCGCACGATGGTCTTCATCACGCACGACCTGAGCGAGGCGTTGAAGCTCGGCGACCGCATCGCGCTGATGCGCGACGGCCGGGTGGTCCAGCTGGGCACCCCGGAGGAGATCGTGGGCAGCCCCGCGGACGACTACGTCCGGGAGTTCGTCCGGGACGTGTCGCGGGAGCAGGTGATGACCGTCCGTACGGCCATGCGGCCCGGCCGCTGCGAGGGCCCGGAGCACCCGGGCGCGCTCGCCCCGGACGAGCTCGTCGCCGACGCCATCAAGGTCGTCGCCACGAGCGGCAGGCCGGCCTGTGTGGTCGACAACGGCCGCTGTCTGGGCGTCGTCGACCACGAGAGGCTCCTCGGTGTGGTCGCCGGAACCGAGCCGCGGAAGGAGGCGGCCTGATGGCCACCCTCACCGCGCCCGTCCCGCTGTCCGCGGGCTTCCTCAAGCACCGGGCCGTCCGCAAACTCCTGCTGCTCGCCCTCGCCGCCGCGGTCCTCGTCCCGCTCGCCAACGCGCAGTGGGCGAGCGGCAGTTGGCCCGCCGCCCTCACGATCGACCTGTCCAAGCCGCTCACCGGCGCCAGCAACTGGATCATCGACAACCGCGACAGCCACCCGCTGTTCCTCTACGGCTTCGGCTACGTCAGCAACGCGGTCGTCCTCTCCGTACGCGCCGTCTACCTGGTGCTCCTCGCCGCGGGCTGGGCCGGGGTGACGGCCGTCGGCGCCCTCGTCGCCTGGCGGGTCGCCGGTCTCCGGCTGGCGCTCGGCACGGCCGTCGCGTTCCTCGCCTGCGGGCTGCTCGGCATGTGGATCCCCACGATGCAGACGCTCGCCCTAATGGTGGTCGCCGTCCTCGCGTCGGTGGCCGTCGGCGTCCTCCTGGGCCTCGCCGCCGGTCTCTCCGACCGCCTCGACCGCGTCCTGCGCCCGGTCCTGGACACCATGCAGGTGCTGCCGGCCTTCGCCTACCTCCTCCCGGTCGTCCTGGTCTTCGGCATCGGCGTTCCCGCCGCCGTCCTGGCCACCGTCGTCTACGCCGCCCCGCCGATGGCCCGCCTCACCTCCCTCGGCCTGCGCGGCGCCGACAAGGAGGTCCTCGAAGCCGTCGACTCGCTCGGCGCCACCGCTCGCCAGCGGCTGCTGACCGCGCGCATCCCGCTGGCCCGCAAGGAACTCCTCCTCGGCCTCAACCAGACGATCATGATGGCCCTGTCGATGGCGGTCATCGCGTCCGTCATCGGCGCCGCCGGCCTCGGTGACCGCGTCTACCAGGCCCTGGCCTCCGTCGACGTGGGCGCCGCCCTCGCGGCCGGCATCCCGATCGTGCTGCTGGCCGTCGTCCTGGACCGGGTCACTTGCGCAGCCGGTGAGAACGCCGGCGAGGAGCCGGCGGGCGTGCGTCCCTGGCTGTACGCGGCCGCCGGCGCCGTCGCCGTGGCGCTCGCCGGACGTCTCGCCGGGCGCCTCGACTGGCCCGAGTCCTGGACCCTGAACATCGCCGACCCGGTCAACAGCGCCGTCGACTGGATGACCGCCCACCTCTACTCGGGCGTCCCGGTCGTCGGCGGCACCGCCGACTGGGCGGGCCACTTCACCACCTGGGTCCTGGACCCGGTCCGCGGCGGTCTGCAGTGGCTGCCCTGGTGGTCCGTGCTGCTCCTGGTCGCCGCCCTGGCCTGGCTGATCGGCACCTGGCGCACCGCGCTCACCGCGGTCCTCGCCATGGCCGCGATCGGCGTGCTCGGCGTGTGGAAGCCCTCCCTCGACACGCTCTCCCAGGTCCTGGCCGCCGTCGCCGTCACCCTCGTCCTCGGTTTCGCGACGGGCATCGCGGCGGCCCGCAGCGACCGCTTCGAACGCCTGCTCAGGCCCGTCCTGGACGTCTTCCAGACGATGCCGCAGTTCGTGTACCTGATCCCGGTGGTGGCCCTGTTCGGCGTCGGCCGCGCGCCCGCCGTCGCGGCGGCCGTGGTCTACGCCCTGCCCGCCGTCGTCCGGATCACCACTCAGGGGCTGCGCCAGGTCGATCCGGCGGCCCTGGAGTCGGCCCGCTCCCTCGGCGCGACCCCAGCCCAGCAGCTGCGCCAGGTCCAACTCCCGCTGGCGCGGCCCGCGTTGCTGCTCGCCGTCAACCAGGGCGTGGTGCTCGTCCTCGCCGTCGTCATCATCGGCGGCCTGGTCGGCGGCGGCGCGCTCGGCTACGACGTCGTGTTCGGCCTCGCACAGGGCGATCTGGCGACGGGTCTGGTGGCCGGTGCGGCGATCGTGTGCCTGGGGCTGATGCTCGACCGGGTGACCCAGCCGACGCAGCGCCGCGCGAAGGGTGGTGTGTGACATGGCACTGGGCAAACGCACAGCGCTGATCGTTTCTTCAGCCGCTTCCCTGGCCCTCCTCACCGGCTGCGGCGCCGCCGACATGACCAAGCAGGCCTCGCCCTTCGCCAACGCGGGGGGCACCAGGAGCGTGACCCTCTCCGTGCAGTCCTGGGTCGGCGCGCAGGCCAACGTCGCCGTCGCCCAGTACCTGCTGGAGCACAAGCTCGGCTACCGCGTCGACACCGTGCAGGTCGACGAGGTACCCGCCTGGGACGCGCTCAGCCAGGGCCGCGTCGACGCGATCCTGGAGGACTGGGGCCACCCCGACCAGGAGAAGCGGTACGTCGACGACAAGAAGACGATCGCGCGCGGCGGCGGCCTCGGGGTGACCGGGCACATCGGCTGGTTCGTGCCGACCTACCTGGCCAAGCAGCACCCGGACATCACGAACTGGAAGAACCTCAACAAGTACGCCTCCCTCTTCCGCACCGCGGAGAGCGGCGGCAAGGGCCAGCTGATGGACGGCTCGCCGTCGTACGTCACCAACGACAAGGCGCTGGTGAAGAACCTGAAGCTGAACTACCAGGTGGTGTTCGCCGGTTCGGAGGCCGCCCAGATCACGCAGATGAAACAGTTCGCCAAGGAGAAGAAGCCCTTCCTGACGTACTGGTACGCCCCGCAGTGGCTGTTCAAGAAGGTCCCCATGACCGAGGTGAAGCTGCCGCCGTACAAGGAGGGCTGCGACGCGGACCCGGCGAAGGTCGCCTGCGCCTATCCGCACACCCCGCTGCAGAAGTACCTCAACGCCGGCTTCGCGAAGAAGGGCGGCAAGGCGGCCGCCTTCCTGAAGAAGTTCAGGTGGACGACCGAGGACCAGAACGAGGTCTCGCTGATGATCGCCGACCAGAAGCTGTCGCCCGAGCAGGCGGCGAAGAAGTGGGTGGACGGCCACGCGTCCACGTGGCAGGCGTGGCTGTCCTGATCACCAGCGTTTCCTCAGCTCGTCCGTCATCCCCTTCAACGCCAGCGCCGCC
The DNA here is from genome assembly GCF_017614965.1 of Streptomyces griseorubiginosus. Taxonomy (GTDB): domain Bacteria; phylum Actinomycetota; class Actinomycetes; order Streptomycetales; family Streptomycetaceae; genus Streptomyces; species Streptomyces griseorubiginosus_B. The sequence continues at coordinate 9,169 of NZ_WVUG01000292.1, forward strand.
CAGCGCTGCAGGGTCGGCCCGAAGGTGACGCGCGTGGCCCCGAGTTCGCCGAGTTCGGAGGGCTCGGGGCCGCCCTCCAGTTTGGCGTTCACGTTGATCGGGCCCTGGATCCCGGACCGCAGCAGGGGCAGCAGGTTCGTCGGGGCGCCGATCGGATAGACGCAGTCGGCGCCCGCGGCGACGTACAACGCGGCCCGCTCGATGGCGCGTGCGGGATCGCCGTCGCCGTACGCGAAGGTGTCGACACGGGCGTTGACGAACAGCCGGTCACCGGCCGCGGACCGCACCTGGGCCAGCCAGTCGGCGTGCTCGCGCGGGTCCTTGAGGACGCCCCGGTGCGAGTCCTCCAGGTTGCAGCCGACGGCACCGGCCTCCAGCAGCCGCTCCACCAGCTCCGTCGGCGCCAGCCCGTACCCTCCCTCGACGTCGGCCGACACGGGCACGTCCACCGCCCGGCAGACGCGCGCCACCGCGGCGAACATCTCGTCGGCCGGGGTCGCCCCGTCCTCGTACCCGAGCGCGGCCGCGATCCCCGCGCTGGGCGTGGCGAGAGCCGGGAACCCGGCCGCCTCCAGCGCCCGCGCACTCACCGCGTCCCACGGTCCCGGCAGCACGAGCGGGTCGCCGGGGAGGCGGCCGCGGTGCAGGGCGCGGAAGACATCGGCTTTGCTCATGGCGTGTACCCTCCCGGCGGGATCCGGCGGCTGACCATCACCCGGTTCCAGTTGTTGATGGCGACGACCAGGCCGACGAGATGGGCGAGCCGGCCCTCGTCGAAGTGCTCGGCCGCGCGGTCGTACACCTCATCGGGTACGAAGCCCTCCGTCAGCACGGTGATCGCCTCCGTCAGCGCCAGCGCGGCCCGCTCCCGCTCGTCGAAGACGTCCCCGGCCTCCTCCCACGCGGCCAGCAGATCCAGCTGCTTCTCGCTCACCCCGTGGTCGCGGGCGATGGTGAGGTGCATGTCCAGGCAGAAGGCGCAGTGGTTGAGCTGTGAGGCCCGGATGACGACGAGTTCGGCGAGGGCGGGATCCCCGAGTCCCCGCTTCGCCGCCGCGCTGAGTGCCGACATGGCCTGCCCGACGGCGCGGTCGAGGACCTGCGTACGGCTCACTCGTGCTGCCCCGGCGTGTAGTGGCCCGGCGCCATCCGGGTGGTCACGCCGAACCGGTTCCACGCGTTGATCACGGTGATCGCGGCGATCAGCTGGGCCAGCTCGGCCTCCTCGAAGTGCTTGGCCGCGTGGTCGTACACCTCGTCGGGCACGAATCCGTCGGTCAGGACGGTGACCGCCTCGGTCAGCTCGATCGCCGCGAGCTCCTTCTCCGTGTAGAAGTGCTTCGACTCCTCCCAGGCGCTCAGCTGGACGACCCGCTCCACGCTCTCCCCGGCCGCGAGCGCGTCCTTGGTGTGCATGTCCAGGCAGAAGGCACAGTGGTTGATCTGCGAGGCCCGGATCTTCACCAGCTCGTACAACCTGGGGTCCAGGCCCTGCCTGGCGGCGGTCTCGAGGCGGAGCATCGCCTTGTAGACCTCGGGCGCGTGCTGGGCCCAGCGCAGCCGGGCGGGCCGCTCGGGCGCGTACTCGGTGGTCTCCTGTGTGGTCATGTCCTCGACCCTAGAAGCGAGGCAGCCCAGGGGTATGGTCCATTTCCATGGCGAAATCATGGGCCACTTTGGGTGTCGACCTGCATCTGGAGCCGACGGGACCGGGGGTGCGCCGGGGCCTGACCGGCGCCCTGCGCGAGGCGGTCCGCACCGGCCGGCTGGCTCCCGGCACCCGGCTGCCCTCCTCCCGCAGCCTCGCCGCCGACCTGGGCGTCGCCCGCAACACGGTCGCCGAGGCCTACGCCGACCTGGTCGCGGAGGGCTGGCTCACCGCACGGCAGGGCTCCGGCACCCGGGTGGCCGACCGCCCGGTCAG
>NZ_WVUG01000293.1 GCF_017614965.1 Streptomyces griseorubiginosus
GGTCGGGGATCGTGCCCGCCACGGCTTCCGGGCGGCGGTATCGGGATGAGCTGGGGCGGTTGAACGCGGGGTTCGGGGCGGAGTGTGAGGCGGTGGTGCTGGTTGTCGCGGGGCAGGCGGTGGTTTTGCGGGGGTGACGGGTTCTTTTGCTGCGGGTCGGTGGGGGTTGGTCGCACCCACGCGGCGGAGCCGCACATCGATGCCGCCCCGCGCTCCCGGAGGGGCGCTCAGGGCACCCGGCATGCGATCAGAAGCCGTGTCTTGGCCAGGCGGTCCAGGACTGGGTGGTTCGATCGGACGAGTACGCAGCCCCGGGACTCCAACTCCGTGCGCACGCTTGCACAGTGGGGACCCGGGGCCGCCACGACCAGGAGGCCGTGCGGGCGGAGCGCGGTGACGGCCGTGCGGAGTTCCTCCCTCGAAGCCGGGGCGCGCCGCATCGTCACCACGTCGTAGCGGGATCTGACGGCCCTTGCGATGTGAGGGTGGGTCAGGGGGCCCACGTAGGCCTGCTCCACTCGTTCCGCCGCCTGGGCGTGTGCGACCCGGGGTGTCGGGTCCGTGCCGTCGAAGGACGTGTAGGGGAAAAGGCGTCGGGCGGTTCCGGGGAAGTCCGCGTCGCCCGTGGCCACATCCAGCCAGCTCTCCGGTTCGGGGAGGAGTCTGAGGACCGCTCGGGCCGTACCGAGGTGGCGGCGTTGTTGGTCCAGGTCGCTGAGGAGACGCACCGAAATAGCCACAAAAGGGAACATAAGGTGTACGGCTGTGGTGGGCAACGACGTGGGATGCGCGTGATGGCGATGTGGCGCCGTCCTGTTCGATCGGTGCCGGTACTGTTCGGCGAATGAGCTCGCTTAATCTCGACGACTTCACCGATCTGATCGAGCGCCCCGACGGCGGGGTGCGCCGCGACGCCGAGGCGCGCCGGGAGCGTCAGATCGTGCCGCCCGGGTCGCTGGGCCGCCTCGACGACCTGGGTGAGTGGCTGTCCGCGGCGCAGTCCGCGGTACCGGTGCGGCCGATCGAACGGCCCCGGGTGGTGCTCTTCGCTGGTGACCACGGGGTCGCCGAGCTGGGTGTCTCGGCGCGACGCCCGGGCGGCGCCGGCGAGTTGGTGCGCGAGGTGCTGGAGGGCGGCCGTCCGGTGTCGGTGCTGGCGCGGCGGCTCGGGGTGCCGGTGCGGGTCGTCGACATGTCTCTGGACTGCGACCCGGACTCGCTTCCGGACGAGGTCGTGCGGCACCGGGTGCGGCGCGGCAGCGGGCGGATCGACATCGAGGACGCGCTCAGCCTGGAGGAGGCGGAGGCGGCGTTCCGGGCGGGGGTCGACGTCGCCGACGAGGAGGCCGACTCGGGTACGGATCTGGTGGTGCTCGGCGATGTGAGCGTGGGCGGGACGACGGTGGCGGGCGTGCTGATCGCCGCGTTGTGCGGGACCGACGCCTCCGTGGTGACCGGGCGGGGCGGGCTCGCGATCGACGACCTGGCGTGGATGCGCAAGTGCGCGGCCATCCGGGACGCGTTGCGGCGGGCCCGGCCGGTGCTCGGGGACCAGCTTCAGCTGCTGGCGAGCGTGGGCGGGGCCGACATCGCCGCGATGACGGGCTTTCTGCTGCAGAGCGCCGTGCGCAAGACGCCGGTGATCCTCGACGGGGTCGTGGTGTCCGCCTGCGCGCTGGTGGCCCAGCGGATCGCGTTCCGGGCGCCGGACTGGTGGCTGGCGGCGCACGACAGCGGGGAGCCGGGTCAGGCGAAGGCGCTGGACCGGATGGCGTTGGAGCCGCTGCTGACCCAGGGGGTGACGGTCGGCGAGGGCGCGGGCGCGCTGCTCGCGCTGCCGCTGGTACAGGCCGCGGCGGCGCTGTCCGCGGAGTTGCCGGAGAAGCCCGAGGTTCCCGAGGAGGACGAGAAAACCGCGGAAGTCGAGAAGGAAGCGACGGAATAGGCGGCGCGACAGCCGAAAGTCGGCCGCACGGCAGACCAAAGATGGACGGGTTCGGCCGGGCATCCCCCATATGATCCTCATCCATGGGAGATGCCCGAAATGCCTCGCGTCGATCCGCCGCTTTCGCAGTCTGGTACCTGCGGGCCGTCGCGTTCGTCAATTTCCTCAGTGCCGTCTGGGTCTCCCTGGGGCAGGACGTGCGGCGGCACAACCAGGAGAACTTCTTCACGCCGTACCTGCTGACCGCCGGCTTCGCGTCGGGGGTGTTCACCGCCTTCCTCGCCATCACCATGCGCCGCCGCAAGCGCGCCGCCTGGATCCTCAACCTCGCGCTGGCCGGCCCCTTCCTCGGGCTGTTCGCCTTCGCGATGGCGTTCCCGGAGATCCGCCAGTACGCCCAGAACTGGATCTCCCTCGGCCTCACCGCGGTCTTCGTCGCCGCGCTGCTGGTGGGCCGCAGGGAGTTCTACGCCAAGGGCGACCGGTCGAACCCGAAGCTCGCCGCCGCCGTCGCGGTCGGTGGCACGCTGGCCGCCTCGCTGCTCGCCGGCCTGCTGGTCACGGTCACCAACCAGGCGCCGGACGCGTCGAGTTCGACGTTCCTTGAGCGCTGGCGCTACGGCACCTTCCGGCTGGTCTCGGTCGCCGTCGACGAGTCCCGCTTCCCCGGCATCGACGCGCCGAACTGGGTCAACGTCGCCATCAACGTGCTCAGCACCCTGCTCGTCCTCGCCGTCCTCTACGCAGCCTTCCGCTCCCGGCGGGCCGTCGACCCGATCACCGAGGACGACGAGAAGCGGCTGCGGGCGCTGCTGGAACGGCACGGGGAGCGCGACTCGCTCGGCTACTTCGCGCTGCGCCGGGAGAAGAGCGTGGTGTGGTCGCCGACCGGGAAGGCGGCGGTCGCCTACCGGGTGGTGGGAGGCGTCTCGCTGGCCTCCGGTGATCCGCTCGGGGATCCGGAGGCCTGGCCGGGCGCCATCGAGCCGTGGCTCGCCGAGGCCCGGGCGCACGGGTGGATCCCGGCCGTGATGGGGGCGAGCGAGGAGGCGGGCACGGTGTACGCGCGCCACGGGATGGACGCCCTGGAACTGGGTGACGAGGCGATCGTGGACGTCGCCGAGTTCACCCTGGAGGGGCGGGCCATGCGGACCGTGCGGCAGGCCTACAACCGCGTGAAGCGGGCCGGGTACGGGGTGCGTGTACGGCGGCACGAGGACATCCCGGCCGACGAGATGACGTACCTGCTGAAGCGGGCGGACGACTGGCGGGACGGGGCGACCGAGCGCGGGTTCAGCATGGCGCTGGGGCGGCTCGGGGACCCGGAGGACGGGCAGTGCGTGATGCTGGAGTGCACGGACGCGCGGGGTGAGCTCAAGGCGCTGCTGTCCTTCGTGCCGTGGGGGCCGCACGGGCTCTCGCTGGACCTGATGCGCCGGGACCGCGACTCGGACAACGGGCTCATGGAGTTCATGGTGCTGGAACTGCTGCGCCGTGCCGGGGATATCGGGATCACCCAGGTTTCGCTCAACTTCGCCATGTTCCGTTCGGTCTTCGAACGTGGGGCGCGTCTCGGGGCCGGGCCGGTGCTGAGGCTGTGGCGCTCGCTGCTCAGCTTCTTCTCCCGCTGGTGGCAGATCGAGTCGCTGTACCGCGCCAACGCCAAGTACCGGCCCATCTGGGAGCCACGCTTCCTGCTCTTCGAGAAGAGCGCCGACCTCCCACGCATCGGCCTCGCGTCGGCGCACGCGGAGGGGTTCCTGGAGGCACCGGGGCTGCCGAAGTGGCTGCATCGGCGGCACCTGGAGACCCACCGGTAGGAGCGGCAGCGACAGCACGACGGACGAGGACCGGATGAGGACCTGATGAGGACCGGCCGGATGAACAGGCTCGCCCGCTGGGCCCGTGCCGAATGGGGGCTCGTGTACGTCACCGTGCGCGAGCCGCTGGTCGAGCGGCGCCTGCGGGCGGTCCCGATGACGCTCGCGGCGGTGGCGCTGACGGCGGCCGTGCAGATCGTGCAGAACCAGTCCTGGGGGTACGGGTTCGTGCAGGACGTCGGCGGGGTGCGGGCCGAGGACCCGCTGTGGCTGGCCCTGCTGCGCACGCCGCTCTCCCTGTTCGTGCCCGCGCTGGACCTGCCGGTGTGGGGCGCGCTCCTGCAGGTCCTGTTCGTCTTCGGGATCGCGGAGATCTGCCTCGGCCGGCTGCGCACGCTGGTCATCGCCTACACCGCGACGCTGGCCGGCACCCTGTACGCGCGTCTGGGCATCGTGCTGGGCTTCGACAGCCTCTTCGGCCTGCCTTCGTCGGACGCCCGGGTGGTCGACACCGGTCCGTCGGCGGCCGTGGTGGGTCTGGCCGTCTTCCTCGGCTGGCGTTACGGCGCGTATGTGACGGCGGGCGCGGTGACCGCGGCGATGGCGGTCGAGGTGGCGTTGAAGGGCAACCTGGCCGGCAAGGAGCACCTCGCGGCGATCGCGGCGGTGGCCGCCCTGATCACCCTCTCGGCACTCCGCCGACGCCGCCGCCGACCGCTCACTGATTCGGTCCCGGGCCACTCCCTGATCCCGTCCACAGCCCCACGCCGGGAACCCCACCCGCGGCGGTCACGGCGTTAGGTGCCTGTTGCGAAAGTCCCGCCGTCCGCCCGGAGGGCGGGCCCTGCGGCGTCATGGGGGTCCCCCGCGCGAGGTTGTTCGAGCGTGGGGGAGCGTGCTCTCGGCGTGCCGGGTGCAAGCCCTCGTACTGGATGTACTTGGGGTTGTGCCCGGTGCGGCGAGTGGGGGCGCCCCCTCTGGGGGAGCGTGCCGGGCGTCGCGGGGCAGGCGGGACTTTCGCAACGGGCCCTAGGCGCACTGGCCGGGGAGTTCCCCCGACCCACGCGAAGAAGCCACCGGCCGGGGTAGCGCCAACCCGCCGGTCGGAGGTGCCGGCGGTCACGGCACACCTCAGGGCCGGGCAGGAACCCGGCGAGCGAGAGCTCGGGCCGGCGGCCGTGTCAGTGGTGGTCGAGGGCGCGGGTCGGGACCGGGTCGGGTTTGCCGCCGATCCAGTCCTGGAGTCTGCGGCGGGGGCCGAACCAGCGGCGGTCGCGGTGGTAGGCGCGCAGGACGGCCTTGGCGCGGGCGCGCGGGCGGCGCCGGTAGAAGCGGCGGGCCCAGGGCGAGCCGGGGCGGGCGAGCCGGACCAGGCCGATGAGGCCGACCAGCGGGACGATCACGCTGAAGATCGCCATCCGTGGCTTGCCCTTGGTCAGGACGAGCAGGGAGAAGGCGAAGTTGACCACGACCGTCGAGATCACGCTGCCCCGGTCCTGGAGTTCGGTCTGGCTCATGTCGTTGACGCCGAACGGCGCGAACCCGGCGAGGAGCAGCCCGACCAGGGCCGCCGTGAGGACGACGACCTCGACACTGCGGCGGCCCTGCTCGGACCAGTAGACGTCGTCGAGATGGACGATCAGCGCGAACTCGTCCAGGACCAGCCCCGCTCCCATCCCGAACAGCACCGCGCACACGGCGGCCCCGAAACCGTGCCGGTCACTGGCCACCGCCCCGAACCCGCCCACCACGGTGAGCACGACGCCGGGCACCACGTGGTGGATGTGCAGTCCGCCCGCCTTGACGTTCCCGAAGGGCCCCTTGCCCGCCCGGATGAGCCGGGTGATGAGCCGGGTGACGAAGAACGTCAGCACGAACGAGGTCAGGGCGAGCAGCAGCGGCAGCTTGCCCGGCTCGACGATGTTGCGCTGCAGCCAATGTCCCATATGCGCACTTTAGCGACGGCCGCCGCAGGCCTCCTCCCGACCGCCGGGTAACCTGCGCCGGTGCCCGAACCCTCCAAGACGCCCTGGCCGGACGGCCTCCGCTTCGCCTTCGGCACGCTGACCGTGCTGCCCGTGAAGGTGACCCGCTGGGACCGGGACGCGGCACGTGCCGGCATGCTGTGCGCCCCGGCCGCCGGGCTGGTCGTCGGCGGCTGCGCGGCCCTGGCCGGCGTACTGCTGCTGGCGCTGGGCGCGGGCGCGCTGCTCGCCGCCGTCGCCTCCGCCGCCGTGCCCGCCGTCCTCACCCGGGGTCTGCACCTGGACGGCCTCGCGGACACCGCGGACGGGCTGGGCAGCGGGAAGCCCGCCGAGGACGCGCTGCGGATCATGAAGCAGTCCGACATCGGCCCGTTCGGGGTCATCACCCTGGTCTTCGTGCTGCTGGCCCAGGTGGCCGCGCTGGCGCAGGCGTACGGCGGCTCATGGGGGCGGGGCGCGCTGGCCGCCGTCGTCTCGGCGACCGCGGCCCGGCTCGCCCTCACCCTGGCCGCGCGGGAGGGCGTGCCCGCCGCGCGGCCGGAGGGGCTGGGCGCGGCGGTCGCGGGAGTGGTTCCGGTGCGGGGCGCGGTGGCCGCGGCGGTCGCGGTGACCGGGCTCGCGGTGTGCGCCGGCGCGCTGCTGGGGACGTACGACATGGTCCGGACGGCGGTGGCGGTGCTCGCCGCCGTCGCCGTCGCCGAACTCCTCCTGCGCCACTGCACCCGCCGCTTCGGCGGGGTGACAGGCGATGTGTTCGGAGGGCTCGCGGAGACGGCGGCGACGGTGTCGCTGGTGGTGCTGTCGCTGGGGCGTTAGGGCCTGTCGTCGCCGGTCAGCAGGGGCGGCGCCAGGCGTCCAGGTCGTACTTCTTGAGCATCGAGCTGAACCTCAGGCGCCGGGTCTCGGGGCAGAAGCGGCTCGTCGGGAGTTCGTACTCCACGTGGAAGACGGCCTTGTCCGCGGCGATGAAGGGTTTCATGGCGGCGCACTCGCCGTACTGCGCGCACTGTTCGTTGACCGCGAAGTCGAAGTCCTCGACGAGGGCCGGGATCTGGTCGAGGTCGTTCTTCAGGCCGACGGCCATGCCCCGGTCGTGGGCGAGCCGGGCGACGAGCCGGTTGTAGCGGAGCTGGTCGGCGGCCTTGAGGGGGAAGCCGGTGCTGTTCTTGTAGCCGTCCATGTTGTCCGGCTCCACCGCGTCGAAGCCCTTCTTGCGGCACATGTCGAGGCGGGCCGCCATCAGCGGTTCGAGGACGTCCGTCCTGCGGATGTCGAGCCAGCGCTCGCCCTTCCAGCCGTTGGACCTGCCGATCACCGACTCGGGGAACTTCTTCGCGTCGGGCCGCCAGTCCTCCCAGGCTCCGGTCGAGATGTAGCAGATGACCTTGCGGCCCTCGTCGTGCAGCGCGCTCACCGTGGCCCGGGACTGGTCGAAGCCGTCGACATCGTAGACGGGCACGTCGACGGAGGTGTCGAGCCGGCCGTTGAGCTGCCACTGCCAGGCCACCCCGGGGCGCGGCTGCCAACGCCCGCCGGAGGCACCGGAGTCGGAGTCCTGGGCGGAGTCGGTCGCGGCGCCGCAGCCCGTCAGCAGGAGAAGGGCGGCGAGCAGGAGTATCGGGCGTTTCACGGTGGGGCTCCAGAGGTGGGGAGGGTCGCCCGAGGATGATCTCCGATCCCAGGTGAACACGTCCTCAGGAATGAGTGAACGCACGCACGCGCGTAGGCTCAGCGGCAGTGTTCGCCGCACCGGGGAAGGCCCCGCGGAAACCGCACCCTCAGGTCGCATCTAGGGTCGGCTGTCGGGCCCGGTCGACCCACACCGATCGACCACAGGAACCTCACATTCGGAAGCGAGATTTCACCACCGTGACTGCTCTCACTCTCAGCACCGCCGCGGCGCCCGGCCTGCGGGCCGACGCGATCGTGATCGGTGTCGCCAAGGGCGCGAAGAACCCGGTCGTCGCGCCGGGCGCCGAGGCCGTCGACAAGGCCTACGGCGGCAGCCTCGCCGGCGTCCTGGAAACCCTCGGTGCCTCCGGCGCCGAGGGCGAGGTGACGAAGCTGCCCGCGCCCTCCGGCTTCAAGGCCCCGCTCGTGCTGGCGGTCGGCCTGGGCGCCGAGCCCGAGAAGGACGCCGGTTACGCCGCCGAGTCCCTGCGCAAGGCCGCCGGCGCCGCCGCCCGCGCCCTCACCGGCACCAAGAAGGCCGCCTTCGCCCTGCCCGTCACCGACGCCGCCGATGTCGGCGCGATCGGCGAGGGCGTGCTGCTGGGCGCGTACTCCTTCGACGTCTACAAGGAGAACGGCAAGGACCCGAAGGAGAGGAACGGCAAGGCGCCGCTCGCCGAGGCCGCGCTGCTCGGCGCCAGGCCCCGGGACAAGGAGCACAAGGCCGCCGTCGAGCGGGCCGTCGCCGTCGCCGAGGAGCTCAACCGCGCGCGCGACCTCATCAACACCCCGCCGAACGACCTGAACCCCGAGGCGTTCGCGGCGATCGCCTCGGCCGCGGCCAAGGAGCACGGCATCAAGGTGCAGGTGCTCGACGTGAAGGCCCTGGAGAAGGGCGGCTACGGCGGCATCCTCGGCGTCGGCGCGGGATCGGCGTCGGGGCCGCGGCTGGTGAAGCTGTCGTACACCTCCTCCAAGGCGAAGAAGCACCTCGCGTTCGTCGGCAAGGGCATCACCTACGACTCGGGCGGCATCTCGCTGAAGCCGGCCGGGCACAACGAGACGATGAAGTGCGACATGAGCGGTGCCGCCGCGGTCTTCGCGGCCGTGGTCGCCGCCGCGCGTCTCGGCCTGGAGGTGAACGTCACCGGGTGGCTGGCGCTCGCCGAGAACATGCCCTCCGGGTCCGCCACGCGCCCCGGTGACGTGCTGCGCATGTACAGCGGCAAGACCGTCGAGGTGCTCAACACCGACGCCGAGGGCCGGCTGGTGCTGGCGGACGCGCTGTGGGCCGCCTCGCAGGAGAAGCCGGACGCCATCGTCGACGTCGCGACCCTGACCGGCGCGATGATGCTGGCGCTGGGCAGCCGGACGTTCGGGATCATGGCGAACGACGACGCGTTCCGCTCCGCCGTGCACGAGGCCGCCGAGGAGGTCGGCGAGCCGGCCTGGCCGATGCCGCTGCCGGAGCACCTGCGCAAGGGCATGGACTCCCCCACCGCCGACATCGCCAACATGGGCGAGCGGATGGGCGGCGGCCTGGTCGCCGGTCTCTTCCTGCGCGAGTTCGTGGGCGAGGGCATCACCTGGGCCCACCTGGACATCGCGGGCCCGGCCTTCAACGAGGGCGGCCCCTTCGGGTACACCCCCAAGGGCGGTACGGGTACGGCGGTACGGACGCTGGTGCGGCTGGCGGAGCTGACCGCCGCCGGTGACCTGGGCTGATATCGACCCGGTCGAGGGGGCTCCGCACGCGGGTAGCGCGGAGCCCCCTTTTCCGTGAGCGCTCGACTGAACGTGGGACGTCTCACACCCCGGCCCGGCGTCTCGTTCACCCCTGACAAGTGCGAAGATGGGCCACGGCAGGACAGGGCCCCACCACAGGGCCGAAGACAAGAGCGGCCGGACACCAGCCGCCGACCGGTCACCGCTGACCGGCGTGGCGCACATGCATGGAGGACGTGACGTGGCGAACGACGCCAGCACCGTTTTCGACCTAGTGATCCTCGGCGGTGGTAGTGGCGGTTACGCCGCGGCCCTGCGCGGGGCGCAGCTGGGCCTGGACGTCGCCCTGATCGAGAAGGACAAGGTCGGCGGTACCTGCCTGCACCGGGGATGCATCCCCACCAAGGCCCTGCTGCACGCGGGCGAGATCGCCGACCAGGCCCGCGAGAGCGAGCAGTTCGGCGTGAAGGCCTCCTTCGAGGGCATCGACATCGCGGGGGTCCACAAGTACAAGGACGGCGTGATCTCCGGCCTGTACAAGGGCCTGCAGGGTCTCGTCGCCTCCCGGAAGGTGACGTACATCGAGGGCGAGGGGCGTCTGTCCTCCCCCACCTCGGTCGACGTCAACGGACAGCGCGTCCAGGGCCGTCACGTCCTGCTGGCGACCGGCTCCGTGCCGAAGTCGCTGCCGGGCCTGGAGATCGACGGCAACCGGATCATCTCCTCCGACCACGCCCTCGTCCTGGACCGCGTGCCGAAGTCCGCGATCATCCTCGGCGGCGGTGTCATCGGCGTCGAGTTCGCCTCCGCCTGGAAGTCCTTCGGTGCGGACGTCACCGTCATCGAGGGCCTCAAGCACCTCGTCCCGGTCGAGGACGAGAACTCCTCGAAGCTTCTCGAGCGCGCGTTCCGCAAGCGCGGGATCAAGTTCAACCTGGGCACCTTCTTCCAGAAGGCCGAGTACACCCAGGACGGTGTCAAGGTCACCCTCGCCGACGGCAAGGAGTTCGAGGCCGAGATCCTGCTGGTCGCCGTCGGCCGCGGCCCGGTCTCGCAGGGCCTGGGCTACGAGGAGCAGGGTGTCGCCATGGACCGCGGCTACGTCCTGGTCGACGAGTACATGCGCACCAACGTCCCGACCATCTCCGCCGTCGGTGACCTCGTCCCGACGCTCCAGCTCGCGCACGTCGGCTTCGCCGAGGGCATCCTGGTGGCGGAGCGTCTGGCCGGTCTGAAGACCGTCCCGATCGACTACGACGGCGTCCCCCGGGTCACGTACTGCCACCCGGAGGTCGCCTCCGTGGGCATCACCGAGGCCAAGGCCAAGGAGATCTACGGTGCGGACAAGGTCGTCGCTCTGAAGTACAACCTCGCGGGCAACGGCAGGAGCAAGATCCTGAACACCTCGGGCGAGATCAAGCTCGTCCAGGTCAAGGACGGCGCCGTGGTCGGCGTCCACATGGTCGGCGACCGCATGGGCGAGCAGGTCGGCGAGGCCCAGCTGATCTACAACTGGGAGGCGCTGCCCGCGGAGGTCGCCCAGCTCATCCACGCCCACCCGACGCAGAACGAGGCGCTCGGCGAGGCCCACCTGGCCCTGGCCGGCAAGCCGCTGCACGCGCACGACTGACCCTCGGTCGACGAACGCGACGACTCAGACTTCCGCAATTCGTAAGGAGCAACCGAAACCATGGCGGTTTCCGTAACCCTTCCGGCGCTCGGCGAGAGCGTCACCGAGGGCACTGTCACCCGCTGGCTGAAGGCCGAGGGCGAGCGCGTCGAGGCCGACGAGCCGCTGCTCGAGGTCTCGACCGACAAGGTCGACACCGAGATCCCCTCGCCCGCCGCCGGTGTCCTCGCCTCCATCAAGGTCGCCGAGGACGAGACCGTTGAGGTCGGCGCCGAGCTGGCCGTCATCGACGACGGCAGCGGCGCCCCCGCGG
>NZ_WVUG01000294.1 GCF_017614965.1 Streptomyces griseorubiginosus
ACCCAGACCAGCGCCACGGCGACCCAGCCGCCGAGCCCGACGACCCACCCGCGCCGCACGGCCGTACGGAAGTCGCCGGCGAACTCCCGCCAGCCGCCGCCCCGATGAGCCGTCCGCCGGCGCAGATGCCGCGCTCCCGCGGCGAAGGCCGCAGGGTAGGTGACCACGCCGGCCGACGCGACCGCGATCCACACCCCGGTCAGCAGACACTCGGCGAACACGGCGAACCGCTCGCCGAGCCGCGCGGTGGTATGTGACATAGCACTGAAACCCTCGGATCCCCCGGGTACCTTCACCCGCACCCGAGCCATCGCGCCCACCTCACCCCTTCAGCCCGGACGTCGCCATGCCGTCGATCAGATAGCGCTGGAAGGCGAGGAAGAACAGGAGGACGGGGAGGAGCGCCACAAGGGACATGGCGATGAGTCCGCCGTAGTTGGCCGCCACGCCGTCGGAGTCGCGGAACATCATCATGCCGAGGGAGACGGTGTACTTGCCGGGCTCGTTGAGGTAGATCAGCGGGCCCATGAAGTCGTTCCAGGCGTTGATGAAGGTGAAGATCGCGCTGGTGATCAGCGCGGGCCGGCACAGCGGCAGCACGATCGACCAGTAGATCCGCAGGTGCCCGCAGCCGTCGATGCGCGCCGCCTCGTCCAGTTCCCTCGGCAGGTTCCGCATGAACTGGACCATCAGGAAGACGAAGAACGCCTCCGTGGCCAGGTACTTCCCGAGCAGCAGCGGCACATAGGTGTTGATCAGCTCCAGCTTCTGGAACATCACGTACTGCGGTATGAGCAGGACGTGGTACGGCAGCAGAAGGGTGCCGATCATCAGGGAGAACAGCAGGTTCCGGCCCGTGAACCTGATCTTCGCGAAGGCGTACGCCGTCAGCGAGCAGGAGATGAGGATGCCGACGACGGCACCGCCCGCGTAGAACAGGGAGTTCTTGAAGAAGGTCCAGATGGAGATGTCGGCGATGCCGTCGGCGAGGCCCTTGAAGTTCGCCAGGATCGGGTGGCCGGGAAACAGCTGCAGGCTGTTGATGATGTCCTTGCTCGGCTTGAACGAGGCGCCGACGACCCACAGCACGGGGTAGAGGATGACCGCGAGGATCAGCAGGGCGCCGATGTGCCAGGCGAGCGAGCCGGTGCGCCTGCGGTTCAGGGGCAGGGGCTTCGTGGCGGTCGGTCTGGTCGTGGTCGCGCTCATCGGGCGTCCTCCTCGTAGTGCACCCATTTCTTCTGCGACCAGAACAGGACGGCGGTCACCAGCGCCACGGCGAGCAGCAGCATCCAGGCCATCGCGGAGGCGAAGCCCATCTGGGCGTTCTTGAAGCCCTGTTGGTACAGGTAGCAGGTGTAGACGAGCGTGGCGTCGGCCGGGCCGCAGTAGGTGTTGGAGACGACGTAGGCCGAGCCGAAGATCTGGAAGGAGTGGATGGTCTCCAGCAGGACGTTGAAGAACAGCACGGGGGAAATCATCGGGAGCGTGATGCTCCAGAACTTGCGGAAGGCTCCGGCACCGTCGAGTTCCGCGGCCTCGTACAACTCTCTGGGCACCTGCTTGAGACCGGCCAGGAAGATGACCATGGGAGCGCCGAACTGCCAGACGGTGAGCGCGACGAGGCTGTAGAGGATCCAGTCGGGGTTGCCGACCCAGCCGCCGGCGTGGATGCCGACGGCGGACATCGCACGGTCCACGATGGCGTTGTCGGAGAAGATCGACCGCCAGACGAAGGCGACGGAGACGCTCGCGCCGATGAGCGAGGGGGCGTAGAAGGCGGCCCGGTAGAAGGCCTGTCCACGTCTGCTCTGGGCGAGCAGCAGCGCGACCCCGAGGGCGAGCAGCAGCTTGAGCGGGGTGCCGATGACGACGTACTTCGCCGTCACCGCGACCGACTTCTGCCACCGGGGGTCGTCGAACATCTTGGTGAAGTTGTCGAGCCCGACCCACTTGGGGGTGTTGAAGAGGTTGTAGTCGGTGAAGGCGAAGTAGAGCGAGGCGACCATGGGGCCCGCGGTCAGGAGCAGGAAGCCCGCGATCCACGGGGACATGAAGAGGTAGCCGGCGAGGTTCTCCCGGCGGCCCCGCCGCTTGTCGGCGGCGGGGGCGGCGGAGCGGGCCCGCCGGGTGGCGGGCGGTGAGTCCTTGACGAGCGTCACGGTGCTTTCCCCATCGGTTCCGGTCAGGCCTGGAAGGCGGCCTGGGCCTCGTCGAAGAACTGCTTCACCGCGTCGGAGGTCTTGACCTTACCGAGGCCCAGGTCACCGCCGATGCGCAGGAAGGAGGCCTCGATGGTGTCGGCGCCGGAGGGGTGCGGGGTGATCGTGCCGAGGACTCCCGCCTTGGCGGTGTCGGCCTCGTACTGCGCGATCTCCTTGTTGACCGGGTCGGTCGGCTTGAAGGCGTCGTACTGCTCGGTGGCGGCGAGGATGCCCCGGTCGTAGCCCATGATCTTGCCGACCTCGGGGTCGTGGACCATGAAGTCGATGAACTGGGCGACCTCCTTGGGGTGCTGGGTGCGCGACGACGCGCTCAGCATCAGGGAGGCGAGGTACTGACCGGTGTGCTTGCCGTCCATGGTGGGGATCGGTGCGAGGCCGTACTCGCTGTCGCCCTCGGCCGTGTAGCGGACGGTGAAGTTGTCCCAGGTGAATTCCGAGGCTCCGTGTCCGGCGGAGAGCGAGGACTTGGGACGGTCCTGCGCGACGATCTTCGGGTCGGTGATGATGCCGGCCTTGGTCCGGTTGTAGCCGTCCTGCCACCACTCCGTCAGATCGGCCTTGTCGAAGCCGAGTCCGTCCTTGGTGTAGAACGCCTTGCCGTTCTGCCGCAGGTACAGGTCGTACAGGTACATGATGCTGAAGTAGCCCGTGTCGCCCGGCACCTTGGTCTTGTCGTGGATGGTCTTCAGGGCCTTGAAGTAGTCGTCCCAGGTCCAGCCCGGGTGCGGCTCCACGCCCGCCTTCTGGAAGACCTTCTTGTCGACGACGAGAGCCATGGTGTTGGAGCCGACGGGGACGCCGAGCTGCTTGCCGTCGACCTCGCCGACCTTCGTGACACCGGCCCGGAAGTTGTCCAGGCGCAGATTCCCGGCGTCGATCTGCGACTTGAGGTCGAGCAGCACGCCTCTCTTGTCGTACTTGCGAAGGAATGTGACGGCGTTTTGGAAAACGTCCGGGGGATTTCCGCCGGAGGCCTGTGTCTGGAACTTCTCCCAGAAAGACACATAGTCCTGGAAGTCCGTCTTCACCTTGATCTTCGGATACTTCTTCTCGAAGAGCTGGATGGTCTGGTTGATCTTTTTGGCACGTTCGTCGGCCCCCCACCACGAGTAACGGATCGTCACCGTGCCGTCGGCCGAGGTGCCGCTGTTTCCTCCGCACCCCGCCGTCGCTCCCAGCCCGAACACGGCCGCCCCCGCCCCGGCCGCCTTCAGGATCGTACGCCTCTCAACATTCCTGCTGGTTCCCACAGTCGGGCCTCCCCGGCGTCGTCGCCTGTGCATGAATCGTTTCAAGTAAGCGCTTGCTGGCACAAGTTACGGAGGGCCTCGGAGTGCGTCAATGATTCGGACAGGATTTTCTTGTGGTCCCGCCGAGCGCCTCGGAGCGACGGGACGGCGGTATGCGCCGCCGATCGCGACGACGTCACAGGTGAGGGAGGTGCGATCGACGGACCGAACGGCCGACAGCCGATGGTGCGTGAAGGCGGTACGGCCGAAACTCGTCCGGGAGATCGGGGAGTTGGCCTGCGGACACGACAACGGCCCACCTGCACTGAAGCAGATGGGCCGCCGTCTCCGGGTGGGCGATACTGGGTTCGAACCAGTGACCTCTTCGGTGTGAACGAAGCGCTCTCCCACTGAGCTAATCGCCCGGGCGCAGGAAGAACATTACCCCATGTCAGGGGGTGCACCCGCACCCCCGGCACAGCTCACTGATCCTTGATCTTCCAGGGCATGACCATTCCGAACTTCCACAGGTACACCCCGACCAGGACAGCGACGATCACGAGGCCGATCACGGTGAGTGTGATGTTGCGGCGCCGCACCTTGGGGTCGAGGGCCTTCTGGGCCGCCTCGGTGACCTTCCGCTTCGTCCAGCGCAGCACCAGCTGGGCCCAGACGAACTCGGTGGCCCAGACGGCCATGCCGGCGAAGATCACCACCCAGCCGGGCCCGGGCAGCGGAAGCATCACGATGCCGGCCCCGACGATCGCGAGGCCGACGACGAAGACGCCGACCTGCCAGCTCAGATGCAGGGCGCGGCTGCGCTTGATGAAGCCCGGCGCCCTGGAGCCGAGTCCCTGCTCGCTGTCCGGCTTCGCCTCGTCCGCTTGCGTCCCGTCCGATGCCGCGGCGACCTCGCCCGACTGGTCACTCCCCGTATTCATACGGCCAAACTTTACCTTACTTTACTGACCGGAAACCAGTCACCGGAATGGCCGTACCGTACGAAGGAGGTCTCGGCCGGAAGAGTTACGTAAACGCACGCAAAACACTCAGAGGGGTTTACAACGGCACCGTAGGTGGCATGTCGATTTCGCCGACGTGCGAATCCCCGAGCGCACACTGAGCGAAAGGCCCTGGCGCTTATGAACACCACGGTCAGCTGCGAGCTGCACCTGCGCCTCGTTGTGTCGAGCGAGTCCTCCCTGCCTGTCCCCGCAGGCCTGCGGTACGACACGGCCGACCCCTACGCCGTGCACGCCACCTTCCACACCGGAGCCGAGGAGACCGTCGAGTGGGTGTTCGCCCGCGACCTCCTCGCGGAGGGTCTGCACCGGCCCACCGGCACCGGCGACGTCCGAGTCTGGCCGTCGCGCAGTCACGGCCAGGGGGTCGTCTGCATCGCCCTGAGCTCACCGGAGGGCGAGGCGCTGCTGGAAGCCCCGGCGCGGGCTCTGGAGTCCTTCCTGAAGCGGACGGACGCCGCCGTGCCGCCCGGCACGGAACACCGGCATTTCGACCTCGACCAGGAGCTCTCCCACATCCTGGCGGAGAGCTAGGCCGAGGCCGCACCAAGCCGCCCGGCGCCGTCGACTCGGGGAGACGGCTCGGGCCAGGACAACCGCATACGGCACGCGTCGGCGCCGTCCCACGGTGGGACGGCGCCGACGTGCGCGCCCGGGGCGGCCACGGAAGCCGGACCGCGGGGCGCCGGGGCCGCTCTCCGTCTCCCGGAAACCATTACCATCGGCCAGCATCGGCGGGCGTGTGCCCGACCCCCAGGCCAGGGAGCGAAACGTGCTGATCACCCACGACACCCGGTGCGCCCTCGACACCGTGGTCGATCTGGTGAACACCGCGCCGGAGGACGACACGACGCCGGACGGGCTGCCCGACGTGGCGGCGCTCGAGGACTTCGTGCAGAACCACGAGGTCAGCGATGTCGGCGTACTGTCGGAGTTCGATCTCTCGGCGGTGAAGAAGATCCGCGGGCGGTTCGGGTCGGTGTTCGCGGCCGCCGACGCCCGGATCGCCGCGGGACTGATCAACGAGCTGGTCGCGGCCGCGGGCACCACGCCCCGCCTCACCGATCACGACGGCTACGACTGGCACGTGCACTACTTCGCGCCGGGCGCCTCCGTGGCCGATCACCTCGCGGCGGACTGCGGGATGGCGCTTGCCTTCTTCGTGGTGGCCGGCGAGCAGGAGCGGCTGCGGCGCTGCGAGGCCCCCGACTGCCGGCGCGCCTTCGTGGACCTCTCCCGCAACCGGTCGCGGCGCTACTGTGACAGCCGTACGTGCGGGAACCGTCTGCATGTCGCCGCCTACCGGGCGCGCCGCAAGGAGGCGGCGGGCTGACGGGCACGATCGAGGGGCCCGGACGGTGTGGTGATGTGTGCCGGTGGACTGAAGGCGGTCGTGCGGTGTCGTCGTGATCCCCGGCGGGTGACGCCGGGGATCACGGGTACGGCTCAGAGCAGCAGCAGATCGTGCAGCGCAGCCATGAGCAGCAGACACCCGATCACCGCAAGGAAGATCATCAGCGGTGGCTGGGAAAGGGCGAAGAGGCATCCGCGCGGCTCGTCCTTCGGCGGCGCGGTTTCGCCTTGTGTCGTGTCCAGCATCTCGCGGGCGATGATGGCGCAGACTGCGGCTTCCGCGCGATCAACACGCCCGGAATGACCAGGAGTTCGCCGGATCCCGTGATGTCCGATTCCGGAAGTGACCGGTTCAGTGCACGGCCTTGATCCACTGTGTCGTTTCAGTCGTCATGCGAGGGTCATATGCCGTGCTTCTTCAGGATGGCCTCGATGTCGCTGAAGTCGTCCGTGGATCCGGAGCGGGGTGCGGTCGCGGGGCGGGTGGCCGCCTGGGTCCCCGGCCCCAGGGAGGGCGCCGAGGCCGTCGGGGCGACGGTGTCGCGCCGCGCGGCGGCCTTGGCCTCCTTGCGCTCCTTGCGGGTGCCGCCCCGGCGCCGCTCCACGGCCCGGGTCGTGGAGAACAGCAGCCAGGCGACGCCGAGCACGCCGAAGCCCGCCCAGGCCGTGACGCTGAAGGCGGTGTCCGCGAGCCACTGCACGACCCCGGTCATCACCAGGCCGATGGGCACGAGGGAGTAGGCCGCGATCCGGGCGGCCGAGAGGAAGCGCTTGCGGTACGCGGTGACCGCCGCGATGCCGAGGCCGGCCGCGGACACGGCGGAGCAGATTGTCTCGGCGATCATCCGGTCCTCCAGGCAGGGCTCGGTCGGGCAGGGGCACTTCGTCCCTTCCATCCTGCACCGCCCGGACCCCGCCGGGCCATGCCTCGGGCGGACATCAGGGACATCTCCGGGTCCCCTCCTCCCCAGGTGCCGGTCGGATCCCCACCCCCGGGTGGGGATCAGGGTCGGCGCGGTGGACCGGCACCGTCCAGCTCGATTGGGTCGGCCTCGCCCCGACCTGGGAGACTGACCGCATGAGCGACTCCTCCCCCGCGCCCACGCCCGTCCTCGAGGTCTGGTGCGAACTCCAGTGCCCCGACTGCCGCAGCGCCCTGGACGATCTGCGCGCCCTGCGCGCCCGTTACGGCGACCGGCTGGAGCTGCGGCTGCGGCACTTCCCGATGGAGAAGCACAAGCACGCCTTCGCCGCCGCGCAGGCCGCCGAGGAAGCGCTGGAGCAGGGCCGGGGCTGGGAGTACGTCGAGGCGGTGCTGGGCCGGGTGGAGGAACTGGACCGCAAGGGGGAACCCTTCCTGGTCGAGGTCGCCGGTGAACTCGGCCTTGACGCCGAGGAGTTCGACACCGCGCTGATCGACGGCCGGCACATCCTGATCGTCGACGCCGACCAGGCCGAGGGCAAGGCGATCGGCGTGACCGGCACGCCGACGTACGTCATCGGCGGGGAACGGCTGGACGGCGGCAAGAGCCAGGCGGGGCTGCGGGAGCGGATCGAGCAGATCGCGGACCGGCTGCTGGCCGACGGGGCCTGAACGCCCGAGTGGGCCGAGAGCGGGTCCTAGATCAGGTCCTTCTGCAGGTTGTGGGAGGTGGTCTCGTAGCCGAGCGACTCGTAGAGCCGCTCGGCCGGGGCGTTGCCGGCGAAGACGTGCAGGCCGATCCGGTCCTTCCCGGCGGCGATCGCCTGGATCTCGGCGAGCAGCATCAGCGCCCGTCCGTGGCCGCGGCCTCGGTGGCGGGCGTCCGCCTCGACGTCGAGCACGTACGCCATCTCCGACCACAGTCCCACCCACAGCGTCCCGACCGGTACCCCCTCGTGCTCCAGCACGCTGATCACGGTGTTCTCGCTGGCCAGACCGTCGGGGAGCAACTTGGCGTGGCCCTCGTCCGCCTTCTTGCGGGCCTCCTCGGCGGACACCCCCCGCTCGACCATGCTGCGGACGTAGTGTTCGCTCTCGTACTCGATCCAGGGGCCGTACTCCGCCTCGGTCATGGGCCGGGCCGAGCTGCCCGTGGGCAGTTCCGGCGGGGTCGTCCCCAGCCGCTTGACCATGTTCCGGCTCCTGCGGACGTACCCGAGTGCCGTGGCGAGGCGCAGGGCTCCCTCCGCCTCGCCGGGGACGGGTGCCTCGACGCGCTTGCAGCCCCAGGCCCGGGCGATCTCCTCCGCGGCCAGCACCGCCACCGTGCCGCGTCCGCGTCTGCGGTCCGGCTCCTCGATGCGCAACTCGGTCAGCCGGGCCACCGTCGGGCCGAAGCCGGGGTCCGTGGACAGCCGTATCCCGCCCACGGGACGGCTGTTCACACAGACCTGGTAGTGGCGCGACTGTGTGCCGTCCGCGTGGCGCTGTAGCGGCTCGGTCGGCCGCAGGGTCGTGGTCATCAGGGGTGTTCTACCCGCCCGGCAGGCCCGCGTCAGCCCGTTTTTCCGGGCCTCACGGATCCAGGTCGGCGCCGGACCGCTCGTCGAAGATCCGCATGGCCTTGGCCGTCACCGGGCCCGCCGTGCCCGGCAGTTCGCGGTCGTCGACGCCGTGGACGGCCTGGACGTCGCGCAGGCTGGAGGTGAGGAAGACCTCGTCGGCCCGCTCCAGGACGTCCAGCGGCAGGTCGCTCTCCCTGGCCCCGGTCCACTCGACCGTCAACGCGCGCGTGATGCCCGCGAGGCAGCCGGAGGCGAGCGGCGGGGTGTGGATCTCACCGTCGAGGACGACGAAGACGTTCGACCCGGTGCCCTCGCAGAGTTGGCCGACGGTGTTGGCGAACAGGGCCTCGGAGGCGCCGTGTTGGTGGGCGCGGGCGAGCGCGACGACGTTCTCGGCGTACGAGGTCGTCTTCAGGCCGGCCAGGGCGCCGCGTTCGTTGCGGGTCCAGGGGACGGTGATGACGGCCGTGGAATCCGGGCGGCGGGCCGTCTCGCCGAGGGCGACCACGAGGGTCGGGCCGTGCTCGCCGCGGTCGGAGCCGAGGGGGCCGTGGCCGCCGGTGTAGGTGATGCGCAGCCGGCCGAGGGGCAGCGGGTTGGCCTCCAGTACCGCGGCACAGGCGCGGCGGATCTCGTCGTGGTCGGGGTCGGGCAGACCGAGGCCGCGGGCCGAGCGGGTCAGCCGGTCGAGATGGCGGGTCAACGCGAACGGCCTGCCGTCCACCGTCTTCACCGTCTCGAAGATGCCGTCGCCCACCGTCAGCCCGTGGTCGAACACGGACACGCGGGCGGACTCGATGTCCCTCAGCCCGCCGTCGAGCCAGATCTTCACGTCAGTCCCTCTCCGCTCACCAGGTCTCTGCCCGACGCTACCTCCAGCAGTCGGGCCGCCTTCAGCTCGGTCTCCCGCCACTCCCCCTCGGGATCGGAACCCCAGGTGATCCCGGCACCGGTCCCGAACCGCAGCACCGGCGTGCCGTCGGAAACCCGGTCGATCCAGAACGTACGGATCCCGACGGCCAGCTCCCCTCTCCCCCGGTCGGCGTCCACCCATCCGATGCCCCCGCAGTACGGGCCGCGGAGGGTGGTCTCCAGGGCGTCGATGATCCGCAGGGCGCTGGACTTGGGGGCGCCGGTGACGGAGCCGGGCGGGAAGGCCGCCGTCAGCAGCTCGGGCCAGCCGGCACCGGCGCCCAGCTCGCCGCGGACCGTGGAGACGAGGTGGACCAGGCCCGGGTGCTTCTCCACCGCGCACAGGTCGGGAACGGTGACGCTGCCGGTGGCGCACACACGCCCGATGTCGTTGCGGACCAGGTCCACGATCATCACGTTCTCGGCGTAGTCCTTCTCCAGAAGGTCCGCCTCGGTGCGCCCGGTGCCCTTGATCGGCCCGGACTCGACGATCCTCCCGTCGCGGCGCAGGAACAGTTCGGGCGAGGCGGTGGCGATCTCGACGCCGTACCCGGGCAGCCGGATCGTGCCCGCGTACGGCGCCGGGTTGCCGCGTGCCAGCAGCGCGGTGAGCGCGTCCACGTCGGCGTCCGGCGCGACGGGTGCGGTCAGCACCCGGCAGAGGTTCGCCTGGTAGACCTCGCCGGCCGCGATGTGCTCCCGGATCCGGCGCACACCGGCCGTGTACGCGGCGCGGTCGAGGGAGGACGTCCAGTCACCGGGCCCGGGTCCCCGCCACCGCCCCGGCACCGGCGCGGGCACCGGTTCCTGTCGTACGTCCCGGAAGCGGGCGCAGGTCAGACGGCCCTCGAAGTCCGCGACGACGGCCCAGAAACCGGTGGAGTCGAGGGCCGCGGGGTCGCTGGTGACGTCGAGGAGGCCGGTGGCGACACGGGTGCCGAAGCGGGCGAGGGGAGGAAGGTCGAGCACGCCGTCGAGTCTAGGGCGGGTGTCCGAAAGGTGACCTCGGCATGTCCCCGCGGATGCCCAGGCCACGCCCGTGAGCAGGCGCAGCGCAGCACGCTGCGCAAACGCGTTTTTGTACTGGCCCGGGAATCCGCTAGAGTTCAACACGTCGCCGGGCCGCGGGAGCGGAACGAAACGACAAGCGGACGTAGCTCAGTTGGTAGAGCGCAACCTTGCCAAGGTTGAGGTCGCGAGTTCGAGCCTCGTCGTCCGCTCGAAGGATCAAGGGGATCTTCCCGGACCCCCGCACTCCTGGTGGAGTGGCCGAGAGGCGAGGCAACGGCCTGCAAAGCCGTCTACACGGGTTCAAATCCCGTCTCCACCTCCAAGGACGATTAGCTCAGCGGGAGAGCGCTTCCCTGACACGGAAGAGGTCACTGGTTCAATCCCAGTATCGTCCACTGGAGCCTCACGGCTTCGACCCGCGCGATTAGCTCAGCGGGAGAGCGCTTCCCTGACACGGAAGAGGTCACTGGTTCAATCCCAGTATCGCGCACGCAGTACACGAGGACGATTAGCTCAGCGGGAGAGCGCTTCCCTGACACGGAAGAGGTCACTGGTTCAATCCCAGTATCGTCCACACACCGAAGCCCCCGGCCCTGCGGCCGGGGGCTTCCTCGTGTGCCGGTGCTCAGCTGGAGAACAGCATGTGGCCGAAGCTCTTGTGGCGGTGGTGACCGCCGTGGTGGCCTCCGTAGTGACCGCCTCCGTGGCCGCCGTGCGGGTCGCCGACACCGGCGGGCGGGTCACGGCCGAGGTCCCCGCCGCCTGGGACCGCCAGCTGCGCGACTCGGGCTGGGATCCGCGGGCGCTCGGCCTGCCCGGCGGGC
>NZ_WVUG01000295.1 GCF_017614965.1 Streptomyces griseorubiginosus
GTGGGGGTCGCTGCCGGACCGGTCGAGGCGGGGGTGCTCGGACGGGTGGTGACCGTCGCGGACTGGGCGCCCTGGGAGGGCTTGTCGTCCTTGGGCTCGTCCTTGGGGGACTTCGAGGGCGACGGGGAGGCCGAGGGGTCGGCGGTGGACGCGGGAGCGCCCGTGGCCGTCCTGTCGGCCGCCGGCTTCGCGGTGGTGTCCGCCTCCTTCGAGGCGTCGCCGTCCGCCGAGTCGCCCCCGGCCGCGGCCGGGTTCGGGGTGGAGAAGGGCGCGTCCATGCCCAGCTCGGCGAGGCTGAGTCCGCCCGCCGCCAGCACGACCGCCGTGACGACCAGCAGCGTCCGCCGACGTCGGCGCCGATGCGCCGCGGCCTTGCGGTCACGCCGGCTCGCGGCACCCCCGGGACCCGTGGAACCGGCCGCGTCGGCCTCCTCCGCGTCCGCGCCGCGGCCGGCCCGGCCGCGTCCACGCCCCCGGCTCTGCGCGCGCCGCGCCGCCCGGCCCCCGGTCGGGGCGGCCGCCTCCCGGTGGTCGTCCTCGGTGCCGTGGTCCTCGGTGCCGTCGCCCTCCGTGCCGCCACCCTCGGTGCCGTCGTCCTCGTCGTCGTACGGGCTCTCGTCGCCGTAGCCGTCGTACGCGGGCACGCGCGCGTGTTCCGTCTGCGCGCGGAGCTCTTCGAGGGACGCGCCGCAGCCCGGGCAGGCGAGGGCGCCGTTGAGGTGCCGTCGGCACGGGTGGCAGTAGTCCATGACGCGGGAAGACTAAGTTCCTGACCGGTCACGTTCCTAGGCACGCCTGTGAAGGTTGTGTGGTGAACGACCCGTTGCGGCGTGGCGAGTTGAGGCATCCTTCCCGATCGCCCCGAAACCGCCGTCGAAAGCCGCACCGAAAGCGGTGTCGAAACTGTTATGCGTTCGACCCATTGACACTCCCCATACCCCGTCCTTACTGTCACGCCAGCATTTCGAACGTGTGACGAAATATCGAACAGCTGAGGGGCAATCTCCGTGCGTATCACCGGAATCAGCACACACGTGGTCGGGACGCCCTGGCGCAACCTGACCTACGTCCAGGTGCACACCGACGAAGGGATCACGGGAGTCGGCGAGACCCGGATGCTCGGTCACACCGACGCGCTGATCGGCTATCTGCGTGAGGCGGAGGCCAACCACATTCTGGGCTCCGACCCGTTCGCGGTGGAAGACCTCGTGCGCCGGATGAAGTACGGCGACTACGGCCGCGCGGGTGAGATCGTGATGTCCGGCATCGCGGTGATCGAGATGGCCTGCTGGGACATCAAGGGCAAGGCCCTGGGCGTGCCCGTCTGGCAGCTGCTGGGCGGCAAGGTCACCGACAAGGTCAAGGCGTACGCCAACGGCTGGTACACCACGGAGCGGACGCCGGAGGCCTACCACAAGGCCGCCCAGGGGGTCATGGAGCGCGGCTACAAGGCGCTGAAGATCGACCCCTTCGGCACCGGCCACTTCGAGCTGGACCACGAGCAGACGCTGTACGCGGTCTCCCTGATCGAGGCCGTGCGCGACGCGATCGGCCCCGACGCCGAGCTGATGCTGGAGATGCACGGCCGCTTCTCCCCCGCCACCGCCGTCCGGCTGGCGAACGAGCTGGCGCCCTTCAAGCCCGCGTGGCTGGAGGAGCCCTGCCCGCCGGAGAACCTGAAGGCGCTGGAGAAGGTCGCCGCCAAGGTCGACATCCCGGTCGCCACCGGTGAGCGCATCCACGACCGGATCGAGTTCCGCGAGCTCTTCGAGAGCCAGGCCGTCGACATCATCCAGCCGGACGTCGGCCACATCGGCGGCATCTGGGAGACGCGCAAGCTCGCCGCCACCGCCGAGACCCACTACATGCTCGTCGCCCCGCACAACGTGGGCGGCTCGGTGCTCACCGCCGCCTCGCTCCAGGTCGGTTTCACCTCCCCGAACTTCAAGATCCTGGAGCACTTCAACGACTTCGCCGACGCGGAGATCAAGAAGGTGGTCAAGGGCGCGCCGGAGGTCGTGGACGGCTACTTCCACCTCTCCGACGCGCCGGGTCTCGGGGTCGAGCTGGACGTGGACGCGGCCGCCGAGTTCCCGCAGCAGCAGGCGCGTTTCGACCTGTGGGCCGAGGGCTGGGAGCAGCGCAAGCCCAAGGGCACCAAGTGAGCAGCGCCGTCGTCATCGAGGCGCCCGGCGAGCACCGGCTCACCGAGCACACGCCTCGGCCGCCGGAGGCCGGCGAGGCCCTGGTCCGCGTCCACGCGGTCGGCATCTGCGGCAGCGACCGCGAGGTGTACCAGGGCAACCGGCCCGAGGGGTACGTCCGCTACCCGGTCACCCCGGGTCACGAGTGGTCCGGGACGGTCGAGACGGTCGGGGCCGGGGTGCCTTCGAGTCTTGTCGGCCGCAAGGTCGTCGGCGAGGGCTTCCGCAACTGCCAGGTCTGCGATCGTTGTCATGCGGGCGAGACCACGCTGTGCACGGCCGGGTACGAGGAGACCGGGTTCACCGAGCCGGGCGCCATGGCCGCCACGCTCACCCTGCCGGCCCGGTTGCTGCACGTCCTGCCCGACGACGCCGATCTGACGGCCGCCGCGCTCCTGGAGCCGGCCGCCTGTATCGCCGCCGCCGCGCTCAAGGCGAACGCGCTGCCGGGTGAGCGGGTCGCGGTCGTGGGCACGGGGACGCTCGGGATGTTCGCCGTTCAGTTCCTGAAGGCGGGCTCCCCGGCGGAGCTGCTGGTGGTGGGGACGCGGCCCGACCGGGCGGGGCTTTCGAAAGCTTTCGGTGCCACCGACTTCCGCACGAAGGACCAGGAGCTCCCCGACGACTTCGACGTGGTGATCGAGACCGCCGGGTCCGCGTCCGCCGCGCGCACCGCCGCCTCCCTGCTCAGGCGCGGCGGACGCCTGGTCCTGACGGGCATCCCGGCGCCGGGCGCCGAGGGTCTCGACCCGACCGATCTCGTCGTACGGCAGCTGGAGGTGCACACCGTCTTCGGGGCACCGCCGGACGCCTGGGCGCACACGGTGCGGGTGTTCGGAGCCGGGCTGCTCGATCCCCTGCCCCTGGTCACGCACGAGCTGCCGCTGGAGGAGTTCCCGCAGGCGATCGAGCTGGTGGGGTCCGGCGATCCGAAGGTGGGCAAGGTGCTGCTCCGCCCCTAGACGTACGCCGGTACGGGGGCGACCTGACGGTCTCCGTACCGGCGTACACCAGCCCCCCATGACCTGAGCCGCGAACCTCGTCCGAAATATCGAACACGAAGGACAGCTTGTGACGACCGACGCTTCCGCCTCGGCGGCCCGCCGACCCGGTGAGCAGGTGCTCACCGCCCTCGGTCTGGGCGCGCCCGCCCTCGACCCCGCCGACGCCTCTCCGCACACCTTCCCCGGCGGCGGCAGGTGGCGCACCGAGATCCCCTCGTGCGAGGGGCCCGAAGCGCTGGCCGTCGTGCTCAAGGAGTCCTCGCTCCTGGACGTGCCCATCCACCGGATCAGCCAGGGCAGCGGGGTGTGGATGCTGACCGACGCCGAGATCACCGAGATGGTCGCGGCGACGGCCGAACGCGACATCGAGCTCTGCCTGTTCACCGGTCCGCGCGGCACCTGGGACATCGGCGGCTCGGTGCGCTCCGACTCGCGGGGGGCCGGACTGCGCGCCCGGGGCCACGACGCCGTCGCGGGATGCGTCGAAGACGCCGTGCGGGCAACGGAGTTGGGCGTCAAGTGCCTGCTCGTCGCCGACGAGGGCGTGCTGTGGACACTGCACCGGGCGCGCGAGGCGGGGATCATCCCGGCGGACACCACGCTGAAGGTCTCGGCACTGATCGGCCCGGTCAACCCCGCCTCGTACGCGGTGTACGAGCGGCTCGGCGCCGACTCCCTCAACGTGCCCAGCGACCTGACGCTGGATCACCTCACCGAGATCCGGCGGGTGTCGGCCGCCCCCATGGACATGTACATCGAGGCCCCCGACGACCTCGGCGGCTACGTCCGGATGTACGAGGTCGCCGAGCTCATCCGCCGCGGCGCACCGCTGTACCTGAAGTTCGGCCTGTCCAAGAGCCCCGGCATCTACCCGTACGGGCACCATCTGCGGGACCTGACGCTGGCCACCGCGCGGGAGCGGGTGCGACGGGGGCGGCTCGCCCTGGATCTGCTCGCCCGGCACGGAGCCGAGGGCGACATGGCACCCCTCGGCTCCCGGCTGCCCGGAACGCTCAACCGGTTCGAAACCACCGCATAACGTTCCGGAAACACCTCTTCACAAAAGAGGACGTACTCCAACAGAATCCCACAAACCCTCGGTCTCCCGCACCGCCTCAAGCGTCTACGCATCGCCAGGCCGAGTCCCGTCCCCACCCACACATCAAGGATGATGATCATGCGTACTCGCAGAGCCGCACTCGCCGCCATAGCCGGCGCCGCCTCGCTCGCCCTCACGCTGTCCGCCTGCGGGCAGAGCAGCTCGGGCGGCAGCAAGGAGAAGGCGGCCGACACCAAGGGCGGGACCATCGGCATCGCGATGCCGACCAAGTCCTCCGAGCGCTGGATCGCCGACGGCAACAACGTCGTCAAGGACCTCAAGGCCAAGGGCTACAAGACCAAGCTGGTCTACGGCGAGGACGACCCCGACACCCAGGTCTCGCAGATCGAGAACCTGATCACGCAGGGCGTCAAGGGCCTGATCATCGCGGCCATCGACAACAAGTCCCTGAACAACGTGCTTCAGGAGGCCGCGTCGGCCAACATCCCGGTCATCGCCTACGACCGCCTCATCCTCGGCACCAAGAACGTCGACTACTACGCCTCGTTCGACAACGAGAAGGTCGGCGTGCTGCAGGGCACGTACATCATCCAGAAGCTCGGTCTGGACAAGGGCAAGAAGGGCCCGTTCAACATCGAGCTGTTCGCCGGCTCCAACGACGACAACAACACCAAGTACTTCTTCAACGGCGCGATGAGCGTGCTGCAGCCGTACATCGACAAGAAGCAACTGGTGGTCAGGTCCAAGCAGACCGCCCTCAACCAGGTCACCACCCTGCGCTGGGACGGCGCAACCGCCCAGAAGCGCATGGAGGACATCCTGACCTCCACGTACTCCAGCGCCAAGGTCGACGCGGTCCTCTCGCCGTACGACGGCATCTCCATCGGCATCCTCGCCGCCCTGAAGTCGGACGGCTACGGCTCGGCGAGCAAGCCGCTGCCGGTCATCACCGGCCAGGACGCCGAGCTCGCCTCGGTGAAGTCGATCATCGCGGGCCAGCAGACGCAGACCGTCTACAAGGACACCCGCAAGCTCGCCGACGTGGCCGCGGCCATGGTGGACGACGTCCTCAACAAGAAGACGCCCCAGACCAACGACACCAAGACCTACGACAACGGCACCAAGGTCGTCCCCGCCATGCTGCTGCAGCCGGTGAGCGTGGACAAGACCAACTACGAGGACGTCCTCGTCAAGGGCGGCTACTACACCGACGCCGAACTCAAGTAACCCCGCCCACCTACTGATTGGAAGGCACGACCATGGCGGGACCCGTCCTGGAAATGCGCTCTATCGTCAAGACCTTTCCCGGCGTCAAGGCGCTGTCGGACGTCACACTGACCGTCCGTCAGGGCGAGGTCCACGCCATCTGCGGGGAGAACGGCGCCGGCAAGTCCACCCTGATGAAGGTGCTCTCCGGCGTCCATCCGCACGGCTCCTACGAGGGCGAGATCCTCTTCGAGGGAGAGGTCTGCGAGTTCAAGGACATCCGGGCCAGTGAGCACCGGGGCATCGTGATCATCCACCAGGAGCTGGCGCTGTCGCCGTACCTCTCCCTGGCGGAGAACATCTTCCTCGGCAACGAGCACGCCAAGGGCGGGTTCATCGACTGGCGGGAGACCCTGCGGCACGCCACCGAACTGCTGCGCCGGGTCGGTCTGGAGGACCACCCGGAGACCCGCGTCGCCGACATCGGCGTGGGCAAGCAGCAGCTGGTGGAGATCGCGAAGGCGCTGTCGAAGAAGGTCAAGCTGCTCATCCTGGATGAGCCGACAGCGGCCCTGAACGACGAGGACAGCGACAAACTCCTCAATCTCATCCTGGAGCTGAAGAACCAGGGCATCACCTCGATCATCATCTCCCACAAGCTCAACGAGATCCGCAAGGTGGCCGACTCGGTGACCATCCTGCGCGACGGGCGGTCCATCGAGACGCTCGACGTGAAGGCGGCGGAGACCACCGAGGACCGGATCATCTCCGGCATGGTCGGCCGCGACCTCGACCACCGCTTCCCCGAGCGCACCCCGCACGAGGCGGCGGACCCGAAGGCGGCGCCAGCGCTGGAGATCCGCAACTGGACCGTGCACCACCCCATCGACCAGCAGCGCAAGGTGGTCGACGACGTCTCGATCAACGTGCGCCGCGGCGAGATCGTGGGCATCGCGGGCCTGATGGGCGCCGGCCGCACCGAACTGGCGATGAGCGTGTTCGGGCGCACCTACGGCCGGTACGCGGGCGGCACGGTCCTCAAGGACGGCACGGAGATCCGTACCAAGACCGTCTCGGAGGCGGTCGACAACGGCATCGCGTACGTCACCGAGGATCGCAAGCACTACGGCCTCAACCTCATCGACACCATCAACCGCAACATCTCGCTGACCGCGCTCACCAAGGTCGCCAAGCGGGGCGTGGTCGACGAGCACGAGGAGCGGCAGGTCGCCGAGGGCTTCCGCAAGTCCATGAACATCAAGGCGCCGACCGTCTTCGAGCCGGTGGGCAAGCTGTCCGGCGGCAACCAGCAGAAGGTCGTCCTCAGCAAGTGGATCTTCGCGGGTCCGGACGTGCTGATCCTGGACGAGCCCACGCGCGGTATCGACGTGGGCGCCAAGTACGAGATCTACACGGTCATCGACCAGCTGGCCGCCCAGGGCAAGGCGGTCGTCTTCATCTCCTCCGAACTGCCCGAGCTGCTCGGCATGTGCGACCGCATCTACACGATGGCCGCCGGGCGGCTGACGGGTGAGGTTCCGCGGGCCGAGGCCACGCAGGAAGTGCTGATGCGCCACATGACAAAGGACAAAGAGGTATCGCGATGAGCACGGACGTCACCGACAAGGTCTCGGCGGCCCCGCCGCCGGGCAAGGACGGCTCGGGCGGCGGCGGCCTGGCGCACCTGGTGCTCGACCTGGTGCAGCTGGTGCTGGGCGGGCTGCGCCGCAACATGCGCCAGTACGGCATGCTGATCGCGCTGGGCCTGATCGTCGTCCTCTTCCAGGTCTGGACGGGCGGGGACCTGCTGCTGCCGCGCAACGTCTCCAACCTGGTGCTGCAGAACAGCTACATCCTGATCCTGGCGATCGGCATGATGCTGGTCATCATCGCCGGGCACATCGACCTCTCGGTCGGCTCACTGACCGCGTTCGTGGGCGCGTTCGCCGCCGTACTGACGGTCAGTCACGGGGTGGCGTGGCCGGTCGCGTTGGTGCTGTGCCTGCTGATGGGCGCGGTGGCCGGTGCCGTACAGGGCGTGCTGATCGCCTACTTCGGCATACCGTCCTTCATCGTCACACTCGCCGGCATGCTGCTCTTCCGCGGTCTGACCGAGATCCTGCTCAAGGGCCAGACCCTCGGCCCGTTCCCGAACGGTCTGCAGAAGCTCGGCAACGGCTTCCTGCCGGCGGTCGGCCCGAACACGAACTACCACAACATCACGCTGCTGCTCGGCCTGGTGCTGATCGTGGCCGTGGTGTGGCAGGAGGTCCGTGACCGGCGGCGGCAGGCGGAGTTCTCCCTCGAGGTGGTGCCGAGGAACCTCTTCCTGCTCAAGCTGGTGGCCATCGTCGCCGCGATCCTCGCCCTGACCATGCTGCTCGCCAGCTACAACGGCGCCCCGATCATCCTGATCGTGCTCGGTGTGCTGGTGGTCGGCTACGGCTACGTCATGCGCAACGCGGTCTTCGGCCGGCACATCTACGCGATCGGCGGCAACCTGCCGGCCGCGAAGCTGTCCGGCGTCAAGGACAAGAAGGTCACCTTCTACGTCTTCCTGAACATGGGCGTGCTCGCGGCCCTGGCGGGTCTGGTGGTCGCCTCCCGTCTGAACGCGGCCTCGCCGAAGGCGGGCCTGAACTTCGAACTCGAGGCGATCGCCTCGTCGTTCATCGGTGGCGCGTCCATGAGCGGCGGTGTGGGAACCGTCCTCGGCGCGATCATCGGTGGTCTCGTCCTCGGTGTGCTGAACAACGGCATGAACCTCCTCGGCGTCGGCACCGACTGGCAACAGGTCATCAAGGGCCTCGCCCTGCTGGCCGCGGTCGGCTTCGACGTCTGGAACAAGCGCAAGTCCGGTTCGTAAAGCTCGGGCCCCGCCCGAAGCGGCGGGGCCCCACCCTTCCAAGGGAGCCGCACATGGAACTGAACAGACGCACGGTCATCGCAGGAGCCGCGGCGGCGGGACTCGCCGCGACCACCCTCGGAGCGGGTACGGCCGAGGCAGCCCCGGGAGGCAGGAAGAAGCCGGTGAAGGAGCTCTTCGGCAAGCTGGCCGACGGCACGAAGGTCTACCGCTGGTCGCTGGAGAACGGCGGGACGCGGCTGAAGGTCCTCAACTGGGGCGGTGTGGTCCAGGGTCTGGAGATCCCGGACCGGCACGGCCAGCACGCCAACGTCTCCCTCGGCTTCGACAACATCGAGGACTACGTCGCCAAGACGCCGTACTTCGGTGCCCTGATCGGCCGGTACGGCAACCGCATCGCCAAGGGCCAGTTCACCCTGGACGGCAAGAGCTACCAGCTGTCCGTGAACGACGGCGTCAACCACCTGCACGGCGGCACCCAGGGCTTCGACAAGCACATCTGGGACGTCGAGCCGTTCACCAAGGGCTCCGACGTCGGCCTCCACCTGCACTACACCAGCATCGACGGCGAGATGGGC
This sequence comes from Streptomyces griseorubiginosus, assembly GCF_017614965.1. Classification (GTDB taxonomy): domain Bacteria; phylum Actinomycetota; class Actinomycetes; order Streptomycetales; family Streptomycetaceae; genus Streptomyces; species Streptomyces griseorubiginosus_B. The sequence continues at coordinate 8,919 of NZ_WVUG01000295.1, forward strand.
TACCCGGGCACGCTCCGGGCGAAGGTGACGTACACCCTCACCCGGCACGGCGACTGGCGCATCGACTACGAGGCCACCACCGACAAGGCCACCGTCGTCAACCTCACCAGCCACGTCTACTGGAACCTGGCCGGCGAGGGCAGCGGCACGATCGAGAACCACGAGCTCACGATCGAGGCCTCCCGCTACACGCCCACCGACTCGGGCCTGATCCCGACCGGCGAGCTGGCGAAGGTCGCCGGCACCCCGTTCGACTTCCGCAAGACCAAGACGATCGGCCGCGACATCCGCGCCGGCCACGTCCAGCAGGTGCAGGCCAAGGGCTACGACCACAACTGGGTCCTGGACAAGGGGACCACGTCCAGGCCCGAGCACGTGGCGACGCTGCGCGACCCGCGCTCCGGCCGCACCCTGAGGATCGCCACCGACCAGCCGGGCCTGCAGTTCTACTCCGGCAACTTCCTCGACGGCACCCTCACCGGCACCGGCGGCCACACCTACCGCCAGGGCGACGCCCTGTGCCTGGAGACGCAGCACTTCCCGGACTCGCCGAACCACCCGAACTTCCCGTCGACGGTGCTGCGCCCGGGACAGACGTACCGGACGTCGACGGTCCACTCGTTCGGCGTGTGACGGAGGGCACCGGGCCGGGGACGTAGAACAGGAGCGTCCGGTTCCCGAAGTCACACTAGTTTCACATCCGTTGAACGGCGCCTCAGGCGACTCCGTATCCATGGGTGGCCCGTGCTCCCCCGCGCGGGCCACCTGACACGACGGGCCCGGTCGTCCCCACCGGGCCCGCCCCATACGGAGGTTCCATGGCCGACAACGTCACCTCGCTGTTCCGCAGCAACGCGGCACACAGCCCGTCGATGGCGGCGCTGACGCGTGAGGGCGGCGACGGGACCGGCCCCGTGGACTTCTGCATTCCGTGCAATCCGTACTTCCCCACCCCGGCGATGTTCGAGGAGATGGCGGCGCGGCTGCGCGAGATCGTCACCTACTACCCGAGCAGCGCCGACACGATCACGTCCGAACTGTGCGAGCTGCTGCAACTTCCGCCGCAGTGCGTGGCGATGGGCAACGGCTCGACCGAGCTGATCACCTGGATCGACCACCTGCTGGTCCGTGAGTCCCTCGCCATCCCCGTCCCCACCTTCGGCCGCTGGACCGACCAGCCCATGGAGACCGGCAAGCGGGTCGACATGTTCCCGCTGCAGGAGTCGGGCGGCTTCGCCCTGGACCTGGCCCAGTACGCCGAGTTCATCCGCAAGCGCGGCACCCGGGTCGCGGTGATCTGCAACCCGAACAACCCCGACGGCGGCTTTCTGCAGAAGCAGCGGCTCGTGCAGTTCATGGACGCCATGGCCGACCTGGACCTGATCGTCATCGACGAGTCGTTCCTGGAGTTCGCGGACGCGGAGGCCGACCCGTCGGTCGTCCAGGAGGCCATGCTCAGGCCCAACGTGATCGTCCTGCGCAGCCTCGGCAAGAACTTCGGTCTGCACGGCATACGCTTCGGCTACCTCGTCGCCAACCCGGCGCTGGCCGGGCGGGTGCGTTCGATGCTGCCGAAGTGGAACCTCAACTCCTTCGCCGAGCACGTGGTGTTCATGCTCAAGGAGCACGGCGCGGAGTACGCGCAGAGCCTCCAGCAGATCCGCCGGGACCGTCTGGACATGGGCGGCCAGCTGTCCGCGCTCCCCGGCCTGACCGTCTACCCCTCCCAGGGCAACTTCCTCTTCGTGCGTCTGCCCGTCGGCGCCGAGGGGACCGTGGTCCGGGACCGGATGCTCACCGAGCACCGGATCCTGGTCCGTGAATGCGGCAACAAGATCGGTTCGTCCAGCCGCTTCCTGAGACTCGTGGTGCGCCCCCAGGTGGACGTGCGTCGCCTGGTGTCCGGCCTGGAACAGGTGCTCTACGGGACCAGGAGGGGAGCTGCCGTACCCGAGCTGAGCGCAGGGACCAGCTACAGCTCGGGTACGGCGGCCGTGGACCGCCTGGTCAGCGCGACCAACGGGGCGGGCATGCAGGGACTCGCGGCGATGGCCGCCGGCGGTTCGGG
>NZ_WVUG01000296.1 GCF_017614965.1 Streptomyces griseorubiginosus
GCCCAAAACGAGACCGACCTCCGCACCATCCACTCCGTGCTGAAGGAGGCCTTCACCGACGACCCGGAGCACCCCCACCCGGACTTCGACGCCTTCCACCACGCCCAGCGCCGACGCGAGGGCTACAACCCCGACTTGTGGCTCCTCGCCGAACTCGACAGCGTCCCCGCCGGCGCCCTCATCGCCCGCGACCCCGTCGACCGCGCCTGGATCGCCTGGCTCGGCGTCCACCCCGCCCACCGCCGCCACGGCCTCGGCACCCAACTCCTCACCACCGCATTCAGCCTCCTCCGCGCCCGCGGCCACCGCACGGCCGGCGTCGACGTGGACACCCACAACACCGGCGCCATGCAGGCCTACACTTCCGTCGGCATGACCCTTCTCGGCACGGCCGACCAGTGGCGCAGGACCTACGTCTGAACCCGGCACCCGCCCGGCGTCAGGCGAGGGCGACGCCGCCGGTGGTAGGCCCAGGCGAGAGCCAGAACGATCGGTGGAGATCGCCGGTCAGCGGGCGACTCCCCGGTGCGTCAGGACGGGCAGGGCCCGCACCAGCGGGGTCGCCCACCTCGGGCCGGTGCGGACCCTGCCGAGCACGCGCCAGTTCTTCAGGTGCGCGAAGCCGTGCTCGACCGGGGCCCGGACCGCGGCCAACGCCATGTCAGACCGCTTCTGGCCCCCTGGTCAAGGGACGGTTGCGGGCCGCCTTGTAGCCGTTGATCACCGCCGGGCCCGCGTCCGGGCCGCTGTCATCGAGACCGATGAAGCCCCGATCCGCGATCGCGCCTAGGCCGGCCGCGCCCGGGTGGGCGGTCAGCTTGTCGTGGCGGCAGGCGGTGATCTCCGAGGTGCGTCCGGGCCGGACCGCTCTCACCCCGCCTCGGCCTGGTGTTCGGGGGCGAGTTGGGCCACGGCGGTCAGGACGGCGTCCGTGCCGTAGGTGTCGACGAGGTCGACGAAGGCGGGCAGGTCTTGCCCGGCCGGGTCGTGGGCAGCGTAGTGCTCCGGTCTGGCGGTGAGTGGTGGACGGTGTGCACGTTGCTACTCTGTTGTGATGAGCCCGGGCCAGCCAGCAGCGGAGCCGCCGGAGGCGGAGCGGCGTCGGCGACCGCGGGGAGCGGTCCGTGAGGGCCTGGTCGCGGCGGGGCTCGAGCTGGCGCGGGCGGGTGGTCCGGATGCCGTGGTGCTCCGCGAGGCCACGCGGATCGTGGGTGTGGTGCCGAATGCCGCCTACCGGCACTTCGCCGACCGTGACGAGCTGTTGGCCGAGGTCTGTGCGGCGGCGATGCGGGAGCTGGCCGACCGTATGGCGGCCGGCATCGCCCAGGTGCGCGGCACATACGGCAATCCGTGGGCTGCGCGCGATCGGCTGCGCGCCATCGGTACGGCGTACCTCGACTTCGCTCGGGAGGAGCCGGGGCTGTTCGCGACCGCGTTCGCGGTGCCGCGGCGGCATGCGTACGGGGTGGCGAACGGCGGGGCCGACGGGGAACGCATGCCGCTGGACCATCTTCGCGCGGTCCTGGACGAATTGGTCGACGCCGGCGCGCTCGACGCGCGGCGCCGGGAGGGCATTGAGTATCCGATCTGGTCCCAGGTGCACGGGCTGGCCGTGCTCCTCGGGCAGGGCCCCCTGCGGGAGGTCCCCGAGGCGGACCGTCGGCGCATCGAGGAGCGGACCCGCGCCTTCGTCGAAGACAGTCTGGCGTAGGCCGCCCGGGTGCCCTCCTCGTGCTGGGCGTCAGACGGTTACCGGCTGGTCGCAGTTCGGGCACCGGAAGGTCCGCCGCCGCGCGATGGCACGGACGATCGCGCAGTAGACGAAGGGGAATCCCATGTCCGGGATCTCCCTGGCGCCGACAACCTGCCTGTGGCGCAGCCACTTCCCAGACCCGTCTCCACGTGGGGGCTCATGGTTTCCTCCCGTTCACTTGGACGGGAAGGTGGACCCGTAGAAGACCGCCCCCTCCGCGCAGCAGCAATGCCGTCATGGCGAGTGCCATGATGGCGACCGAGGTCTGGGCTCTCCGGCGGTGATCGGAACGGTGGGCACCGGCGTGGCCCGCCGCCGCTTCAGGACCCTGGTCTCGCGCTGCGCGGTCACCGAGATCACCCGGTTCATGAACGCCGCGGCGACGATGCCGAGCGTGATGATGCCCGGCACGTAGTACACCGAGCTGTCGAGCGTTCCACCGGCGACCCGGACGACGCTGCCACAAACACCGGGGCGAAGATCACCAAGGACATCACCGGCAGCGCGGGGTGAAGAACCGCGACTGCGGGTTGCGGTGAAGGGCACGCAGGTCGCAAGGAATTGGTGCAGGGAAAGGACGGACCCCCCGGTCATCGTGTGCCTCCGGCGGTCGTCTCGGTGAGCGCCAGGTAGGCGTCCTCCAGACTGGGACGGCGTACGTCCAGGTCGGCCAGGTCGGCGCCACGGGTCTCTGCCCAGCGCATCAGCGGTACCAGTACGGCGAGCGGAGAGGCGGCGTGCGCCAGCAGCCCGTCGCCCTCCTGTCCGGCCACGGCGGCCCGCACATGTCGGGAGGTCCGGTCCTCCACGGCGACGCCGGGGCAGGCCGAAGCGGATGTCGGCGGGTGCGTTGTTGCGCCCGGCAAGCATCGCGGGCGTGCCCTCCGCCAGGATCCGGCCACGGGCGATCACCGCCACCCGGTCGGCCACATACTCCGCCTCGTCCATGTAGTTCGTCGTGAGGAACAGGGTTACGCCGAGTTCGCGCAGCGCGGACAGCATCTCCTACGCTGCCCGCCGCGCCAACGGGTCGAACCCGGTGGTGGCGCGTCCAGGAACAGCAGCTACGGATCCCCGATCAGCGCGAGCGCCACGTCCAGCCGACGTCGCTGCCCACCGGAGATGCGGCCGGCGATCGACCTGGCACGGTCGTTCAGGCTCACCAGTTCCAGCGTCTCCCCGACACCGCGGGGAGCCCGGGTCGTAACACGCGTAGACCTGCAGGCACTCCGCGACGGTCAGGCCCTGCTCGGGCTCCGTAGCCTGCAGGACCACTCCGATCCGGGCCCGCCAGGACTGCCCTCTTCCCTGCGCCGTTGGGGCCGAGGAAGGCGAACACCTTGCCCCGGCGGACCCGTAGATCGAGACCGCTTACGACTTCGAACGCTCCGTACCGCCGACGGAGGTTCGAAACACTGATCACGGTCTCGGTGCCGGAGGTGGCGGTGCTCCCCTACCAAGCCCACTCCCCCGGGAGCTCCTGCGGTGCCGCACCGCCGAAGGGAACGCTCTCCATGTCAGTCCAGCGCTTGTTCGTCACGGGAGTACGGCGAGGTCGCGGACAGTACCGTCTCCACCAGACCTGTCTGCAGGTCCAGCACGTGTCCCGACACTACGATGCGGTCGGCGACGAGCGGCGACGATCGCAGCCGCTGCACGTCGGCGCGTGCCGTGACGTGCGGGTCGACGATGGCCGCGGCCTGCAGGCCGGCGTCGGCGAGGCCGGTCCGGGCGGCGAAACCGTGGCGGAAGTCGTCGTCGGCCAGGAAGCCCGAACCGCACTGGGTGTGGTGGATGACCGCCACTTCCAACGGTGGTAGGTCGGTTGCTCCCATCGCCTCCCGCAGCGACGTGACGAGCGCGATGTCGAAGATCGTGCCGTCGTTGACCCGACCGCCCGCGTTACGCACCACGAGCGCGTCGTTCTGCTCGACGCCGAGGAACCCGGCCGGCTCCACCCGCGGGTCGATACAGGTGACGATCAGGACTCCGGTCTTCGGTATCGGGTTCAGCTGCGCGAGCCGGCCGGACTCGGCGTATGCGCGGTTGCGCCGCGCGAGCTCATCGAACGCGGACATGCTGTCCTCCCTTTCCGATGGGGGTGGTCGGGGTGGGTGCTGTGCACCAGATGTGGTCAGCCGAGCGCGGCGGCTTCCGGCGTCGCGACCTGCCGCGTGGTCCTCGGCCTCGCGATCAGGCGGCGCAGGGAGACGACGTGCAGGGCGAGCAGGAGCGGGACACCCGCGGTCGGGATCAGGACGATCGGGAGCAGGGCGAGCGCGTCGTTCGGCTGGGCGGTGTGTACGATCCCGTAGCCGGTCAGGCCCCCGAGGACCAAAGCGGTGACCAGATCGAGTGTGCCGAGCGCGTGGAACCAGAGCGCGCCGCGGTGACCGGTTCCCCGGGCGAGCCGGCGGGCCACGAACGGTGCCCGTATCCCGACCGCCATGTCGCCGAGGCCGGCCGGAATGGCGAACAGCGCGGACAGATGCCCCAGGGCCATCACGATCAGGAACGAGACGCCGGCGATCCGGAAGGCGTGCGGCAGGGTGCTGCGGCTCAGGGAACCCGGGGCTGCCAGGGCGCGGGCGACGGCCGGAATCCGGCTCGTCGCCAACAGTGCGATCAGGGATCCACCGGCGGCGATCCCCAGCCAGGGCGGCCCGTCCAGGGTGCCCTGGTAGTGGCCCCGCGCGGCGATGACCGCGCTGACGGCCAGCCAGCCGCCCAGGACCACGCCGGCCGTGATCGCCAGCGACGCCGCCCGCGCCGGCGACGAGCCGGCGCTGCGTGCGCCGCGATACAGCACGAGGCAGGTGACGGCAGGGAAGCCGATCGCGCCAACGAGGCAAATGAGCCATACGTACCAAGGTGGGCTGTACATGATCTCGGTTCCTCCGCTTCCGCAGGGAGACAGCGTTAGTGGACGCTGTCCACAAATATACGTGGACACTGTCCACTTAGATAGACTCTGCGGGTCACCCGGCAACAGGCAGCCCGGCGAGTCCTCCGGTCAGGCGGTCGGTGTGCAAGCGCACCTCGGTGCGGCGGACGGCCGACCGCAGGCCGGGCAGGCACGCGGAGATCCGGGCGAACGCCTCGTGGAGTTCGACTCGGGCGAGGGCGGCGCCGAACGTCACCTCCGCTGAGGAAAAGGTCGCGGCGCCACAACGGGAACCTGGAGGAGCGGGAGATCGCAGTGCTGGCCCGTCAGCAGCCGGTCGCCACGGACCTTCGGATGGTGATGACTTCGCTGCGGATGAGCACGGACTTGGAGCACGGTGGAGTCCTGCCGCAGCAGGTGGCCAGAGTGGTGGCCCGTAGGCACCTCCCCACATCAGGTTCCTGATCCGGAAGTCGGTGGCTTCGTTCACGTGCGTTCCCGCCTACAAAGCCTGATGGCGTCCGCCGGGTTGCTTAACTGGATGCGGATGGCGTCGACGGCGGGACGGGCGAGAGGGAACAGTTGATGCGGACTGGCATCCAGGCCGGGGAACAAGTTCAGGTGCGCAAGGTGAAATGGCCGCTACCGGACGCGACTGAACCCCGGTCGGTTTCCGAGTGGGACGCCCGGGTGCTGGGCACCGACCAGTTCGGTACCTGGTTGTTCTGCGGGGAGGGCGAGATCCATCGCGGGAGCAACGGTGAGTCGTGGGTGGTCCCCAGTGACGGCGTACAACTGCTGCCCGACTCTGGCTGGTGGGCAGCGTGGTGGTGGCGCACGGACCGCTGGATCAGCGTCGACATCTGCACACCACCGGCTCTCGGCGAGTCGGGGTGGAGCTACGTCGACCTCGAACTGGATCTGGCCCGGCTCGCGGATGGGACGGTCCTGCTCGTGGACGAGGACGAGTTCGAGCAGACCGTAGTCGAGTGCCGGATATCTGCGGACGTCGTCGCCGAGGCCAGAGCCGCAGCGGCCGATCTGCAGATCAGGCTGGCCGACGTGGCCGTACCTGTCGTGGCGGCCGGCTGGGAGTGGATAGACCGCGCGTGACGCCGGTTTGCCGACACTCCCACCACCGCACGGCGAGATCGCGATCGCCCCGCTGGTCAGGGATTCGGCTGACAGAGCGACCGGGCGGTGATGACTTGTCGGTTTGAAGCGGCCGCGGAAGCGTGACGGGCACGGGCTCCCGTGACCATGGAGTTCTCGACGCCCCGTGATCCGAGTGGAAGACCGTGCCTGCCGACGCATCAACACCGATTCCGGCCGCCCTTGACCAGCTCCGCGAGCAGCCCCGGATCGTACTGGAGAAGGTGCCGGGAGCCGCCCTTCATCAGCATGCACACGGCTGTCGTCCCGCTGACGGCGATTGTCATCGGCTGATCGTCGGCGGCCTGACCTTCCTCTCACAATCCTTCATTGCAGCCGCGGTCCTCGCGGGACTGGGGGCCGGCGGCCTCAGCGTGCCAGTACTGCGCTCGCTGATCCACTGACGCCCACACCGCGGTCACGCGTCTCCCGCCCAGACTGCCCACCCACGGCGATCCGCACCCCGTTGCATGCCTGATGACGCAACGTACGGGGGCAGATGGCGTACCGAAACGCTGTCGACACCAAGCCCGCGAAAACAGGACGACCGGCGACGGACGGCGCTCATGCTTCCAGACGATCCAGCCAGGCGTCCTGGCCGTCCGCCAACGAGAAGGCCAGGGGCAGCGGCTCGAAACGGCAGTGGAACATCATGCCGTTGTCGCGCCCCCCGCCGGTCACGTGGTGGTCCCACGCATCCGGGACATCTGCGTTGTCATCCACCTCCAGCTCGAAGAAGGTGGTGTGGCGTGGGAAACGGCGGATCGGGTGCGGCGTGTGCTCCTCCGCGAGGCGGCGCAGCACCCGCACGCAGGTCAGCCCGCACTCCTCCGCGACCTCCCGCAATACCGCCTCTTCCAGCGGCTCCTCCGGGGCCACACCCCCCGCCGGGACGTGCGTGCCGGGCGGCAGGTCCGCGTCGTGATCGAACACGAGCAACTCCACCGACCGTCCCCGCGCGCCGGCGCAGGACGTAGGCAGCCACCCGGACGCGCAACGTCAACTCCCGCATTCCCGCAGCGTAGGGGTTACAGACCACGCCGTCTCCGTCGTCCGCCGCGTCGTCAATCCGGTCACGGGTGAGAGCGCGGACAACTATCTGCCCGACACTCCTCCGATCCCCTGCCCTGGATCGCATCCCCGTCTCGCCTGGAGCTGGTCGATCCCCAGTCGGATGGACCTGCGGTAGCCCTCGGGGAGGTTGATGTCGTCGAGTTCCCGAGCGTGGAAGAACGCCAGGTCGGCATGTTCCGTCCCGAGCGCGAGTGAGACGTCGCCAACGGGGCGGGCCAGATAGCTGGTGACGGCGACGCGTCCCGTGCCTGGGATGTCGTAGAACCAGGTGTCGACGATGGCACCCACGACAATGTCGATCCCGGCCTCTTCGCGGACCTCACGTCGCACCGTGTCCTGCGACGAGGCGTCCTGGGCCTCGGCACGGCCGCCCAACAGCTCCCATTCCCCGCGGGGATTGGAGCCCAGCAGCACGCGCATCTCACCGTCGAGCAGAACGGCTTTGAAAGACGTATCGATGGGACTCTCCCTCGGTGCGAAGGTCATTCGGCAACGGTCCATGGTCCCGCCCGGGGCACCCTGCGCCGGGCGGCCGGCCGCAGGCAGGGAGTGCAACGCGGTCGTGACCAGCGCGAGGACCGGCAGCCCACCGCCGCGGGCCATTCCCACCGGGCAGGTCGCCAGACCGTCGCCGCGGTGGTCAGCCCCCGCACCGCGTCCCGGCGCACGAAGATCAGGCCGCCGCCGATGAACCCGATGCCGGACAGGATCTGGGCCGCGACCCGGGAGGGGGCAAAGGAGACGCTCTCCAGGCCCAGGACGCCGGCGAAGGCGTGCTGGGAGACCTCCATCATCAGCGCGCTCGCGATCCCCACCGGGGTGTGGGTGCGCAGCCCCAGCTCGCCCAACTGCCTCAGTCCCTGCCCGTTTCGGCGCGGTACGGCCCTGTCCTGCCGGCGATAGAGGTCGCGCAGCAGGGAAATCTCGGCGCCATCCGACAAGATCAACCCGACTCGGGATCGGAATGCTCTCCCGGGCAGGTCAGGGGGTCAGGGGGTGTCGGGGAGGTAGTCGTCGGCGCTTTCGCCGGTGACGAGGTAGATCACGCGGCGGGCGATGGAGACGGCGTGGTCGGCGAAGCGTTCGTAGTAGCGGCCGACCAGGGTGACGTCGACGGCCGTCTCCACGCCGTGGTGCCAGCGCTCGTCCATCAGGTGATGGAAGATCATGCGGTGCAACTCGTCCATCCGGTCGTCGTCGCGTTCCATCTGCAAGGCTGCCTCGACGTCCTGGGTGATGAGGACCTCGGCGGCCTGGGCCATCAGCCGCTGGGCGAGCTGGCCCATCTCCAAAAGCGTGCGGCGCAGATCATCCGGCACCGCGTGCTGGGGATGGCGCCGCTGCGCCACCGTCGCGACATGCTGCGCCAGAACACCGCAGCGTTCCAGGTCCGCGCTCATCCGCAGTGACGTGACCACCGTCCGCAGGTCCGTGGCGACCGGCTGCTGGCGGGCCAGCACCGCGATCGTCCGCTCCTCCAACTCCCGCTGCAGCGCTTCGACCTGCTCCGCGGTGGAGGTGACGCTCTGCGCCTGCTGGAGGTCGGCGTCCAGCAGGGCGCCGGTGGCCCGGCCCATGGCCGAACCGACCAGGTTCGCCATCTCCACCAGCGCCTGAGTGATCGACTCCAGTTCCTTGTGATACGCCTCGCGCATCCCGTCCTCACCGCCCAGTCCGCAAGCCCCGTCCTCACCTGCTGCCAGCCTCCCACACCGCTGACTCCAGCTCGCTCACCCCCCGCGTACAACGAGCCGGGGACCTCGATGGTCAGAGAGTACGACGATCACGCACCCGGGCCCTTTCTTCAGGTGGCCGAACGTACTCGATCCCCGCCTATTGGGGGCAGGGCAGAGGAGGCAGTCTGTTGGCCGACACCGACCGGGTTGGAACGAGCGTCGGGCTCCGTCGCCGTACCGCCACGCAGCCGGCGCCACCACCCACAGCCCCCGCCGCGGCCCAAGCTTCGGCGGACACCGCACCCCAGCAACTGCACCGCGGCATGACCCTGCTCGCCACGATCAGCCTCTTCATCGGCACCCGCGACGCCTGGACCGCCGCAATGGGCTCGCGTCCTGCCGTCGCCGCCGTCATCTCCCTGTGCTACGCCTCGATCCTCATCTGCGGCGCCCTCAGCCTGCTCATACGCACCCAGCGGGTACTGGCCCGCGTCGACGCCGTAGTCCTGATCACCGCCCTCGCCCTGGCCGCCTGCGGCTACCTCCTCCATCACGCCGGCGCCGACGAAGCCGCGCTGACCGCCCAGGCCGCCGACCAGATCCGGCACGGCCACCCCGTCTACGGCCAGCCATGGCCCTGGCTGTTCAACCTGCCGCACGTCGGGATCACCAAGACCATGTCGGGCGGCGCCGACTACGTCTACGGCTATCCACCCCTGACCGCCGTGCTCGCCGCACCCATGCACGCCGTCATCCCCACGACGGCAGCCGCCACCATGGTCACCACCGGTGCCCTTTTCGCCGCCACCGTCCTGCTCTGGTTCCTGCTGCCTGCGCCCTGGCGCTCCGCCGCCACGGCCGTCTGCCTCGGCTTCGGGTTCCTGCCCCACTACGCGGCCTACGGCTACCCGGCCATCACCGCCCTCGCCCTGCTCATCCCCGTCGTCGTGCGCTGGCCCCAAACCGGACAGGGCGGAGTTCTGGGATCACGCGGCACCCTGCGGGCGATCTGCCTGGGCGCGGCCTGCGCGGCCCAGCAACTCGCCTGGTTCTTCACCCCGTTCCTGCTGATCGGCCTGTACGCCATCCGGCGCGGTGAACTCGGACCCCGCCGCGCCCTGGCCCTCACCGCCCGCTACACCGCCACCGCCGCACTCACCTGGTCCGCCGTCAACGCCTACTTCGCCGCCCAGGACTTCTCCGCCTGGCTGGACGGCATCCTCCTGCCGCTCAACCAGAAGGCGATCCTGCACGGACAGGGCGCGATGGGCATCTCCTACTACTTCACCGCCGGCAGCAGCCACCTCGACTACTACACCTACGCCAGCCAACTCCTCCTGCTCGGTCTGCTGGCCGCCACGCTGCTGTTCTTACGGCGGCTGGGCCCGGCCATCACCGTCCTGCCCTGGATCGCCTTCTACCTGGCACCCCGCTCCCAGGACGGCTACTTCCTGCTGATGACGCCGCTGTGGCTGGCGGCCGCCGCCACCGTCCCAGCCGCCGCGCTCGCCACCGCCTGGCAACCGCGCCTGCCCCGCCTCAACAGCCGACGCGCGAAAGCAGCCCTAGCAGCCGGACTACTCGCCCCCGCCTTCGCCTGCGCCGCCGTCGCCGCCTCAAGCCCGCCACCACTGCAGCTGACCCTCACACCCCGCTACGCCACCCACGGCTCACAAGCCGGCGTCACCGCCATCACGTTACGAGCCGTCAACACCACCGGTTCTCCCCTGACACCGCACTTCGCCAGCCGCAAGGGCCACGGCGCCTCCAACTGGTGGACCATCCAGTCCGGCCCCACCACCCTGGCACCGCACACCTCCGCCAACTACATCATCAAACCCCCCGGCGGCTTCCGCCCCGTGCCGGCCGGCCACTCACCGACGTACCTGATCGCCGTCACCGCAACCCCCATGACCATCACAACCGCCCCCATAGCGGCCCCCGCAACAGGAGCGCCAGCCTTTGCTGACGGCGGCGATTGAGCACCTCGAGGATCAACGGCTCTTCCTGCGTTCCTCCGTCGACCGCTCACCTTCGACGGCACCATCATCGAGACCGGCACCGACTCCTATTCGCCTCGCCAGCAGCCGCGCCCGAGCCGAGGAGCCGGTCAAGGCCGGCTGAACCATCCGGGGCCGCCCCGCCTGCGGCGGGGGGCGGACGCAGAAGCAGGACACCTGGGCCAGCCGTGAGATCCTCTCCATCCCTCTCTTCGGAGGGAATCCCCGCCTTCAGGCGGGGAGGGAATCCGATCTCAGGGCTGCTCTGACCCGCAGGTTACGACGGACGTTTTTGCTGCTCGATGTACTGACGGACGATCGACAGCGGAGCTCCGCCACATGATCCGGC
>NZ_WVUG01000297.1 GCF_017614965.1 Streptomyces griseorubiginosus
CCAGCCCACCAGCCCACCAGCCCGGAACGCCTCCGACACCGTCGTGCGCCCCAAACCCGCGCGGATAGCCAGCGTCGACTTGTTCAACCCCAGCTGGACCCTGCCCGCTTCCAGTCTCCTGCGCGGCTCGGTGAGTGCCGGATTGTCACCATCTCGCTCGTCGTGCACGTGCTCGCTCCCGGGCCACGATGTGTTCGTCGGTGTTCATCTTCGTCCCGGTGAACCCCGGCGGACACGATTTCCGCGACTGTAGTTCACGTCAGTAGCCCACTGTCCGCCGGGAGTCTGTCGTGAACATCGCCATCGTCCTCCTCACCAGCGCAGTGGTCATCATCGTTGCTGTGCTGGCCGCCGTTCGGCGCTGGCGCGCTGGCCCGCATGGGCGGAGCCACCTACCCTGCCGCCTTCACTCGGGCCGCCACCGCCTTCGCCGGAGTCATCACTCTGGCCGCCGCCGTGACCGCGGCCCTCGCCGCCCTGCTTACGTGTTCGCTCACCTGATGGCCGCGCACCAGTTCATCGCCGAGGAGCACGCCCACTGCGACATTGCAGCGTCACAAGCGGGGAAGTCGGCCGCTGACCGACGATCTGCACCGAAGTCACCCGCCCCTCACCAGCATGAGTACACCGGAGCCGACGCACACCGGGTCCGTGACCTGCTACCTCACGATGCACACCACTCAATGAGGTGACTGCCCCTCGGTTCAAGGAACGGCGCTGCCGACGACGTGCGCCAGCACTCCGGCCGACTCGGGGGTCAGACGGTAGAACCCCTGGAGACTTACCGCGCGCTCCAGGCGCCTGTCGACTACGTGCTTCAGTCCGCGGATCTGGCCTCGGCGATTGCGCCAGGTGAGCTGCCCCAGCAGGTCGGCGGGGACCGGCACGTCGAACCGTACGGGCGTCGCGTCAACATGCACGGGTGCGGCGCCGCACCCGTCGGCGCCCAGCATCGACCACGCGCCGTGTCCGGGAAACGCATCGTCCTGCCACGTCGCAGGGGCAATACCGCAACAGCCGCCCCGTTCCCTGTCGAGCACCCGCATCCGACTGACAACGAACACCGTGCCCCGGTTGACATGCACCGCATACACCTCGTCCCCCGCCTGAGCCCCCGACCAGGCGGGCAGCGAGGTATGGACACCGCTGAAGGCGACAGGAGGCCGCTCACCCACACGACCGGCCTTCCGCAGGGCCTTGCAGGTGTCGTGGGTCCACAGGACGGTGAAGGCATCAGGCATGCCGAGATCCTATGAACGAGCACTGACAACCCAGTTCCCTAACCGCCCGGGTCGAGCCTGAAGGGGTGGGAGGTCCGTCCGCCGGGATCGCGTTGCCGTGCCGGACGCTCACCCTGGTTCCGCACCTGCCGACACCGCATCTTCTGCACCGTGGCGTCCAAGCGAGCCGGTTTGAGAACGGTGGCCGCTTTTTCGGGAAGCAACAACGGTTCCCACGGCTCAAGAACAGCAACCTCGGTTCACTCCTCGCTCGACTTTCGACGTTTTCATTGATCGTCGTTGGGGTCGCTCAAAGCAACTAGACCTGGCACCCCCAGGCCAAGGCCCCTGGCAGCCCTCGTACGCTTCTCCGATCACTCATAGCGGAGGAGACGACGGAACCGATGATCGCCAGCTTTGTGGGGCTCGTGGTGATCCCCATGGTCATAGCCGGGCTGGCCCGGTGGGCGGCGGCAAGGAGGCGACGCGGCCTTGCAGCGGGCCGGGCCGTGCACTTCCGCTGCCTACTCGACGGCCACAAGGGCCGACTGCTGGTCGACCCACGCCTCGACGGGCCCGTCTTTCTGGATCGTTCCGGGAACGTCACCGCCCTGCCACGCGGTGGCGAGGTCCTGGACGCGACAGTCTCCACCAACGGCCGACCCCCCTTCGAGAAGGTCAACCTGCGCTACCGGACACCCGAAGGCCAGGTGCTGCGGCTGCGCTTGGCCACGCACGATGCGCGGACCCTCGGCGCCTGGCTGGGCGAACAGACCCGTCCGGTTTCCGCGCCCGCCCGGCGGCTGCTTCTGCCGGCCGCACCGCCATGGGCGGCACTCGCCCTCGCGGCGTCCCTGTTCGTGGGCCTGGCCACCGCGGACGTCGCGCTGCTCGGGAAGCACACCGCCGCCGAGGTCGTCCGTGTGGACCGGGACGATGACAGCTGCACCGTCAGCTGGGACGGCGGCGCACAGCGGGCGGCTGTGGACTGCGACACGACAGACGTCCGCTCCGGCGACCGCATCCGGATCACCGCCCTGCCCTGGCCCTTCCTGGGTGAGGCCGTGAACACGCGAACCTTCCTGAGTGTGGTCGCCGTGCTCGGAGGCGGCCTCGGCCTTCTCGGCCTGGGCGGTGTGTTGATGGTCAACCCGCTGGCCTGCGCCCGACGCGTCCGGCTGGCGCGCCGGGCCCGGCTGGCGATCCCCCCGCGGGCGGCCGCGGGCGGCGAGGCGGGCGAGGACAGGTGGCCCGCCCTCGATGACGACCTGAGCTACGCGAGCCTCGCCGCCGCGGCCAGGCACGGCGATCGCCATCGCCCGGGCCCCCGGGTGACCCCGCCGCGCCGCGGCTTCGGCCGCACGTCCCTATCGCCGCGCATCTGGGTGCTGACCACCACCCTCGGCACCAACGCCTGGTACTCCCTGGGGTTCTCCTCCGCCGCCATCCTCGAGGACCACTTCCACCTGGGGCACTGGCGCTTCCTCGTGTTCGGCGCGGTCGGTATCGCGTCCCTCGCCCGGATCGGCTGGGTCGCGACCGACCGCTCCGCCCTGTGCGGTCCGGTACTGCGTGCCGCGCGTTCGGAAGCCGGGAAGGGCACATGGCAGCCCATGCGCTACGTCCGTCTGTGCCGGGATCCCGGCGAGATGGCGCTGGTCCTGTTCCGACCGGAGGGCGGCGAGGTGACAGCGCCGCTGTTCCTCCAGCCGATCTCCCGATCCCGTGGCAGTGAGCGCCGCACCGTCGGCGGTCCCGCTCCGGTCGGCGAGGCCCTGGTGCTCAACACCGGCGTGGGGCCGCTGATCTGCGAGATCGACGGCGTCCGCTACCTCCCCAGAGGCCGTGCCACGGAGGCCGCGACCGACCTCGCACGAACCCGCGACGAGCTGCGCAGCTTCGCCGAGAGCCACCTCCGGCCGGTCGGGCGGAGCTAGTTCAGACGAACGATGCCGCCGACCGCCGCGAGCGCGCCCCCCTGGTACACCACCCAAGCCGACCCGTCCGTCTCGGACATGGTCGCCAAGCTCCGCCGGGTCCTCATCGCCGCCCGATTTCTGCCCACCCGCTCAGGCCGGCGCACCGATCAGGAAATCCGTGCCGTCCAACAAGCATGGGCCGTAGCCAGCCTCGACACCGCCGTGGCCTGATCACTCCGAAGCTGCCAGACGACGAAAGTCGAGCTCCTCGACAACAAGCGGGAAAATCAGCTCGTCAGGCCCTGCTCCAGAGGATCGAGCCGGGCGATGATGGTTCGGATGATCCGCTGGAGTTCCTCGTCGCGTTCGAGTGTCTGGAACCCGTCACCGCGTCCGGGCTGGACCAGTTGCTCTCGGAGAAGGGGCACAACGGGTGCTGCCAGGGCGCCCATCCGGTCCAGACACGCCACGACGGCGTTGGCCGTCGCCGGGTTGTGGGCAACGGCCTGCAGCAGGCCCCCCAGGACGGACGGCGCCTCGGCTGCGCCGCCGATCTCCCACAGCGCGGCCGCGCACGGAACTCGCACCCACTCATAACCGTGCCCCAAGTGCCGCCGCAGGCGCGGCAGGGCGGCGGAGACGGGCGGGCCGATCTCGGCGAGCACATCGGCCGCCTCGCTGATGCGGAAGGTGATCAGATCGTCGAGGAGACCGAGCAGGAGCGGCATGACCTCGGCCGGGTCGCCGCCGACGGCCCACAGCGCGGCGACGGCGGCGGTCCGGACGTGCGCTTCGGTGTGGGTGGTCAGCGCCCGGATCACCTCGCGTGCGCCGGCCGCCGCCGGACCGAACGTCCCGAGTGCCTTCGGCGAACTCCAGGCCCCGTGCGCGCAGGAAGGCGGCGGCCTGCACGCAGCCGGCCGGCGGGTAGTCGTCGATCTCGGTGCCGTCATCGTCGAAGCCCCGCTCGAGGGACTCCCGCCCGATGCTCACCACCAGCGCGACCACGGAGGCCCGGTCGAGCGTGGCACCATCGACGGCCAGCTCGAACAGGAAGGGCAGGCTGGCCGCCGTGGACGAGTAGACGCTGCCCTGGTGATGAACGGCGCTGTAGAAGCGGTCGAGAGTCTTGCGGCGCTCCTCTGTGTGCGGGGAGCGCAGCGCCCTCAGCAGGACCGGTGTTTTCTCGGCCGTGCCATGCGCGTGATCCAGCAACGCCCCGTCGATCTCATCTAGTCCGTCGAACATGATCCGAACCATGCCAGGCCGCACTGACAACGAAGAGCCTTCCGGGACGCGCCGTCCTGCACCACGGACACGGTCCAAGACCCAAGAGGACCTTGCGCGTCGATAGAGGTCGCGGCTGGCCCTGCTGTACGCACTGTGAATCGTGTGGGCCCTTTCCGCTGCCCCCGGTAATCCCGCCGACCCCACTGGTGTGCGCTGATAAGCTCCCGTCGCCCGCAGGGCATGCACATTTCATTCACACCACAGCTGTCGGGGCTACCGAGGTCACAGCTGCCAGGGCGAGGGACCGGGGGGTTCCGTGGGGGTCAGCAAGGTCGTGCGACGCTGTCTGTTCGGCAGAGGCGGTGCGGCCCTGGCCGTGATTGTCGCCCTTGCCGCGGGTGCTCCGGGCGCGGTGCCGACAGGGATGGCGGTCGCCGTTGGGGCTGACCAGGTCGTTGGAGCGGGCGACGTCGTGCTCCCGGCCGCGGACCGGAGCGCCACGCGCAACCCGGTGTTCATCGGTTTCGGCGACACGGGTGTGCTGTCGAATCCCGAGGGATCCAGCGGCTGGCTGTGGACCGACTACGCGACGCGCCGGACCCGGGAGGTGACCGAGTTCGCCGGTACTCAGCAGCCCAATGGGCTCGCCCAGTCGGATTCCACCTACACCCTGTCGACCGACGCCGAGGGCCGACGCGTCGTGCGGTTTCGCGCGATGGGCTCCGGTGAGGACAGAGGCTCGGTGACCGTTCCGACTGGTCTGAGGTATGCCGGGACGGCCGGTGAGGGTGTCGTGGTCGCCTATCTGGGCGGGTCGACCAACGTACGCGAACTGCATTTGCTGAAGCGGGCGGCCGGGGGCGGCACCGAGGACACGAAGGTGACCGGCTGGCCGGCCGACGCCAAGCTCCTTGCCTTGAGCGGGGTGGATGACCGCTCGTTGCTGTTGCGCTACCGCGTGCCGACCGAGGACCCTCAGGTCTTCCTCGACCAGCTCGCGCTCGTCGACGTCCGAGACGGCACCTGGACCAAGGTGTTCGCCCCCTACAACGCGAATTCGGCCCGGTTGCCCGTCCTGAGTGAGGACTACGTCGGCTGGTGGTACCCGGGCGCCGGTGCGCGGCTGCTGCACCGCGACGCGCTGGACGGACCGGTGATCACCGTTCCGGCCCAGGGCACCGTGGGGAAGACCGACTTCACGGTCGTCGGTGACGACGTCGTGGTGGCCACCTACGGCGACGAGACCCGTGCCCTGCTCACCCGGCCCCTGACCGACGCCGGGGAATGGCGCACGCTGCTTCCGCAGATGGACGGCTGGGTCCACGCGTCGGCGGACGGGTCAGCTGTCGTGGTGGGCGGTCCTGACAAGGCGCACTGGGGGATGTTCCGGCTCTCCGAGGGGCCGGATGGGCAGATCGTCGCCGATGAGCTGTTGGACTTGCCGCCGGTGCCCGCACCTGTCGACGGGCTGTCGCTGGTGGGCGGCACGCTTGCCTGGACCGACCAGACCTCGTCCCCGTCCTACGACGTCATGTTCAACACGCGCACCGTGTCGGCCGACGTTGTACCCCGGGTGGGGCCGGTCCGGCAGGCCGGCGGCTGGGTCAAGCCGTGCATTGTCACGTACAGCTGTGTGCGGCTGTTCGGCGCGGGCGACGGATCGGTTGTCTACAACGACTTGGACAACTCCGAGCTGGTGCACCGCCGTACACCCAATGGTGAGGTCCAGACGCTGACGGTTGACGGCTTTTACGGTGAGGTGAGCGCCGCGGAAGGACGGTACGCGCTGCTCTCGGGCGGCCCGACCCACAAGCAGTTCCTCGTCGACTGGACCCAGTCCAAGGTTGTGTCGACACGCACGGCCGTGGCCGCCACCCTGTGGGACGGACAGCTGTGGACCACGACGTCCACCGCCGGGCACCTGTCGATGAGCCGCCTCGGCTCGACGGCCGCGGCCCTCGACGTCAACGTCGGCTCGGCGTGCGTGCCCAGCGAGCTGCAGGTGAAGGGCCGCTTCGTCTACTGGGCGTGCGCCGCGCAGCAGAAGGCCGGCGTGTTCGACCGCTCCCGCGGACGGTCAGTGGCGGTGCCCGTGGGCGACGTGCTGCTGGCCGACGGGTTCCTGGTACGCCATGACACCGAGCGCGGCAAGCTGGTGCGCACCGACGTCCGCTCCGGGCAGGAGGTCACCTCCGACCTGGCGGATCTGCCCGCGACCAAAAACCTCATGCCCGAAGGCAGCACCTCGGACCGACGGATCCGCTGGACCCTGGACCCTGACCCCGGCCGCGTTGCTTTCGTGGACACAAGCGAACGCATCCATCTGATGCCGGCCGGGACGCTCGCCGCTCCCGTGCGGCGAGACCACGCGGGGCGGGACGGCATCGGTGACCTGCTCACTCTCGATTCCTCGGGCACGTTGGCCTTTCAGCAGGGCACGGGCAACGGCACGTTCTCGGGGAAGGTGAGCGGCAGCGGGTGGCCCACCAGCGCCAGGTTCGTCTCCTACGGCGACCTGAGCGGGGACCGGTGCAACGACGTGCTGGTCAAGCTGAACACCGGCGCTCTGCGCCTGTACAAGCCGGACTGCGGGGCGGCAGTCACCCCGTCGACGCCGTACACCTCGCTGGGCACATCCGGCTGGAACCAGTACGACGTCCTGACCGCGCCCGGTGACGTCACCAAAGACGGCCGCCCCGACCTGATCGCGCGGAACTCCTCGACCGGGACGGTGTACCTCTACAAGGGCACCAGCACCGGCACGTTGTCGGCGCGGGTGAAGCTCTACGACAACTGGAAGACGTACAAGAAGGTCGTGGGCGCCGGCGACCTCAACGGCGACGGCATCGGCGACCTGCTCGCCCAGGACACATCGAACAACCTGTACCGGTACTACGGCAAGGGCAACAGCACATTCACACCGCGGGTGAAGCTGTTCACCAACTGGGGCAGCTCGTACAACGCGGTCGTCGGCGTCGGGGACATCACCACAGACGGCAAAACAGACCTGGTCTCCCGGGACAGCGCGGGCAACGTCTGGCGCAACAACGGCGACGGCAAGGGCTCGTTCGGACCCCGCACGAAAATCGCGAGCGGCTGGCAGGGCTACAACAGCCTCTTCTAACAGGGAACTTCTCGACCAAGTCATAACATACGTCGCGCCCCGGCGTAGGAATCGCCGGGGCACGACAGATGACAACAGACTCTTACGGAAACCCCATGGTCTTCGGCCTCGAACACTCCGGCCCCGAACACATCACCCGCATCGAGAACCCACGGCGTTACTCCCGCCCTGACTTCCGAGCTTGACCGTTTCGGATACGAGCGGTTTCCCGCTGCACACTCGACGCGCACTGATGACCCGAAACATCGTGTCGCACCGTACGCCGAGCGCCGGAACGGCAGCCGGGTCGAGCTCAGAAACTGGCACACCTCCCCCGGACTCACCGATCCGCCCCAACCAGCCTCGCGTTAAGCCCTACAGTGCTGACCACAGCCGGGGGCGAGTTCGAGGGGCACGGAGCATGGCGCGTGTGGTGGCGGTACATGGGATCGGCAAGCAGTTGCTGGGTGAGGAGACGTTGCTCCCGCAGTGGTTACCGGCCCCGGCCATCAGCACGTCAGTGTCTCCCTGCTGGGACTGTCCGGGAACCGCCCGACTTCCTCACCAACCCCCGTCACCACGTCCGCCTCACCGATGTCGACCTTGCCCTGCAGGAAGCCGCCGAGTTCGACGCCTACGCCCTGCAGCGGGAGACGGAGTTCACCTCCCGCTTCCTGGTCCGCGCCATGGGCATCCAAGGCGACGCCTCGACCTGCACGACGCCCTCGTATCCCTTGCCTGTTGGAGGCAATAAGCACCGTCGCAGGCAGAGGCGGCGGGTGGGGAATTCCCCCGACAGAACCCCTGGGGAAAATCACCGTCGTCGACGGGGCGGTCGCCTACGCGGCGAAAGGCAATACAGGGCTTCAGCCGAACGATCGTCCCTGCATGCAATAGGTGAGGCCCGGGGACACAGCCACCTTCACTCCCACGCCCTCCACAACAGCCCCGGCCCGCCAGTCATTCCCGCCAGCCGGACCGAGGGATGCTCAGGCTCAGGCGCTGCGCGGCTTGCGGCCGGCGGTCTTCTTCGCCGCGGTCTTCTTGGTGCTCGTCTTGTTGGCGGTCTTGGCCGCGGTCTTCTTGGCGCCGTCTTCTTAGCCGTGTTCTTCTTGGCCCGGGACAGGTCATGGACGTCGGCGTCGGCGGCCTTGCCGCGGGAGGAGCGCGCCTCGTCCACCGACTCCTGCAGGGCCGCCATCAGGTCCAGCACCTTCCCCGGCTGCTCCGGCTCCGTGGGGGCCTTGGGCAGCGGCTGGTGCTCCCGCTTCGTCTCGATCACCTGGGCCAGGGCCTCGGAGCGGATCAACGACAACCTCCTCGCCAACGCCCTGCGCGTCTCCCCTCCCAGCACCACCATCGCCCTCCAGCGCGTACCGGGCGCTGAACTCCACATAGTCGACCAGGGCCCCGGCATGACCGAGGCCGATCGCGAACGCGCCTTCGACCGGTTCTGGCGTTCCTCCGACTCCCACCAAGACGGCACCGGCCTCGGCCTGCCCATCGTCCGCCACCTCGTCGACGCCTCCGGCGGCACCATCACTCTCTGCCCCGTCCCCAGCACCGGCCTCGACGCCCGCATCCGGCTGCGTCCCGCCTCTGCCCGCCCAAGCGAAGTGCCGCCGCGGGGAGAGGACTTCGGCACAGGGCGAATTCGCGGCCGTCGAACGCAGGCAGCCGGCCGCGGATGAGGATCATGCAGGCTGCGGTCAGGTCCCGAAGGGCGGTACCTGCTGCGCGGTGAGGTCCTCGTGCAGCCGCAGGAAGCGCACCGGGTGACGGTAGAGACAGTTGTCGACGGCGGTATCGGCGAGGAACTCCGCCACCGGGTCGGGTCGTACGGGGTGGTAGTCCAGCTCCCCGTGTGTGCCCCAACGGGCGGAGAAGCGGCGCCCGCGCCAGGGGTGATCCATGCCGGCCGGATGCAGCCGCCCGGCGAGCTCGCGCCGTGCGGCGGTGGCAAGCAGTGCGGTGCGGGCGGCCAGCCGCAGGTGCCCGACCGCGTCGTACCGGGCCAGCAGCAACACCGCCGGGGAAGCCAGTGCCCCGGTGACGCCTGCGATCAGCCCCTGGGTGGTGGTGTGGGAACACTGGTGGAGGGGCGGTATGTGGAACGCGGTATTCCGCTGTTCTAGGACGCCAGGGTAAGCGGCTGCCTTCGGCGGCACGTTCGTGGGCATGCCCTCCCCGGCACTGGCTCTCGGTGAGCACCTCCACGTACCGCGAGCGTCGTACTGCTGAGGCCGGCTACGGAATCGGGCAGATCATCGGCCTCCTGATCTCCCGGCCTCCGCTCGGAACCGGATACTCAGCCGTCCTGCTGCTGGGAAGCCTCGTCCTGGCCCCGCCACTCTGGCGGCAGCACCGCTCAGGGTCTGCTATCCGCACCGGCTGGGCCACATGGGTGAACCAGTGCCTCAGTGGTGGCGCCCTTTGCGGACCTTCTCCTTGTCGGCCCGGAAAGTTCCGGTCCGAGTCGTCACATGTGTCAGCGCCGCCAGGGCAGTCCGGTGGTGACGGGGCCGTCAGGGTCGGTGAGCGCGGCCAGGATGGTTTCGCAAACCTCGGCGAAATGGCGGGTCTGTTCGGCGGTGAGGTGGTCGAAGACCGCGGCGCGGACGGTGCTGACGTGGCCGGGTGCGGTCTTTTCCAGGGCGGCCATGCCCTCGTCCGTCATGACGGCGAACTGGCTGCGTTTGTCGCTGGGGCAGTCCTCGCGGCGCACCCAGCCCTCCTCCTCCAGCCGACGGATCATGTGGGTGAGACGGCTGCGGGAGACTTTGAGCTCTTCGGCGATGGCCGTCATACGCAGTCGCCGGTCAGGCATCTCGGAGAGACGGACCATGACCGCGTAGTACAACTGCGGGACGCCCAACGTGCTGCGCAGCTGCTGGTCGAGGGTGTCCTCCAGCAGGGCGCTGGCATTGCAGTACGCGCGCCAGGCGCGCTGCTCTTCGTCGTCCAGCCAGCGGGTTTTCTCCATGCGGGGACCCTATCTTTACTTCAACTTTTAAGCAACCTGATCGCGAATTGCTTGAAGTTTTGAGTTTCCTGTCCTAGGTTGAGTCGCGCCGCAAGTACTCAAAAGTTGAAGTACCTGGAAACCCCTTGGGAGCAGTCATGGACGCCATACGCAAGACCGTCATCGGAGCGCTCACGCTCAGCGTGCTGGCCGGTGGTGCCACCGCCGCCCTCGCGGACACATCCGCCGGAAAAACCAACGGCACCCGCACCACCCGGACGAGCGAGCAGGCGCAGCTGCAGAAGCTGTACCAGCAGGCCCTGGCCGAGGGCGGGACCCTGACCGTGTATGCCGGCGGCGACACGCCTTACCAGGCCGACTACCTCCGCGACGCCTTCCTCAAGAAGTTCCCGAAGATCAAGT
>NZ_WVUG01000298.1 GCF_017614965.1 Streptomyces griseorubiginosus
CTCCCCGCCGACCCCGCCTCCTGTCCCCCCGGGTCCGGAACCCGTACCGAGTCCGGAGCCGGGACCGCCGTTGACCTGAACCGGTGGTCCGCACACGACGGCGGGCGGCCGCTCGGGCCGCCCGCCGCCTCGTGCCGTCCTCCGTTACGCGGAGACCTCCGAGCGGTCCCCGCCCCACAGCGTGTGGAACGAGCCGTCCTGGTCGGTGCGCCGGTAGGTGTGGGCGCCGAAGAAGTCGCGCTGGCCCTGGGTGAGGGCCGCGGGCAGCCGCTCGGCGCGCAGCGCGTCGTAGTAGGCGAGGGCCGCGGCGAAGCCCGGGGTCGGCACGCCCTGGCGGGTCGCGGCGACCAGCACCTCGCGCCAGTCGTCCTGGGCGGCCGCGATCTCCTGGGCGAAGGTCTCGTCCGACAGCAGGCTCGGCAGGTCCGCGCGGGCGTCGTACGCGGCGCGGATGCGGTCCAGGAAGGCCGCCCGGATGATGCAGCCGCCGCGCCAGATCGCCGACACGGCACCCAGGTCGATGTCCCAGTCGTACTCCTCGCGGGCCGCCGCGATCTCGTGGAAGCCCTGGGTGTAGGAGACGATCTTCGAGGCGTACAGCGCCTGCTCGACCCGGTCCGCGAAGGCCGCCGCCTCCGACTCGCCCAGCGTCTGCGCCTTCGGGCCGGCCAGACCGCGCGAGGCCTCGCGCAGCGCCGCGTGACCGGACAGGGAGCGGGCGAAGACCGCCTCCGCGATGCCGGACACCGGCACGCCCAGGTCCAGGGCGATCTGGACCGTCCAGCGGCCCGTGCCCTTCTGCTCGGCCTGGTCGACGACCACGTCCACGAACGGCTTGCCCGTCGCCGCGTCCACGTGGGACAGCACCTCGGCCGTGATCTCGATGAGGTAGGAGTCGAGGCGCCCGGTGTTCCAGGTGCGGAAGATCTCGGCGATCTGCGCGGGGGAGTAGCCGGCGACGTCACGCAGCAACTGGTAGGCCTCACCGATGAGCTGCATGTCGGCGTACTCGATGCCGTTGTGGACCATCTTCACGAAGTGCCCGGCGCCGTCGGGACCGACGTGGGTCACACAGGGAGCGCCGTCCTTGGCCTTCGCGGAGATCTTCTCCAGCATCGGGCCGAGCGAGTCGTACGACTCCTTCGGGCCGCCCGGCATGATGCTCGGGCCGTTCAGCGCGCCCTCCTCGCCGCCGGAGACGCCCATGCCCACGAAGTGGATGCCCTGCTCGCGCAGTTCGCGCTCCCGGCGCCGGGTGTCCGCGAAGTGCGCGTTGCCGCCGTCGATGATCATGTCGCCGGGCTCCAGGAGCGGCGCGAACTCATGGATCACCGCGTCGGTCGGCTCGCCCGCCTTGACCATGATGACCAGCCGCCGCGGCCGCTCCAGCGCCGCCACGAACTCCTTGGCGGTCTCGGCCGCGATGAAGTCGCCCTCGTTCCCGAACTCCTCCACCAGGGCGTGCGTACGCGCCGCCGTCCGGTTGTGCAGAGCGACCGTGTAGCCGTTGCGCGCGAAGTTGCGGGCGAGATTGCGGCCCATGACCGCGAGTCCCGTGACGCCGATCTGGGCTGTGTTGCTCATTCGGTTGGCTCCTTGAGGATCCGGTGTCGGTGGTGCCGTTCGTGCCCGTCAGTATCGCCCCACCGACCATCCTGACGTGCCGGTACGCCGAGCGCATGTCCGGGTCGCCCGGTGTGCCGCAGGCAGATACGCACGACGGGCCCCGCCTGTCTCAGCCACCGTGCAACTGCCGTCTATTCCTGATTCCTTGCGGGACAGGGCGGCCGATTGCCGTCTTGTCATGGCCTGTTCGGCACGCTTACTTTTGGCCCTCCTGACGCATGTCGAGGGGGATCTCCATGGCCGTACGCGGCCGGCACCGCCGGTATCAGCCGAACAGGATCAACCGAGCCTCACTGACCGTCACCGCCTCCAGCGCGGGCATGGCGATCCCGCTGATCGGCGCCGGCACCGCGCACGCGGCCGACGTGTCCACCTGGAACAAGGTCGCCGCCTGCGAGTCCTCCGGCAACTGGAGCATCAACACCGGCAACGGCTTCTACGGCGGGCTGCAGTTCACCCAGTCCACCTGGGAGGCCTACGGCGGCACGGTGTACGCCGGGCGCGCGGATCTGGCCACCAAGGACCAGCAGATAGCCGTGGCGGAGAAGGTACTTCGGGGACAGGGGCCGCGCGCCTGGCCCGTGTGCTCGGTCCAGGCCGGGCTGACGCGCGGCGGGGACACGCCGGACCTGCACACCGACGGCACGACCACCCACCACACGTCCACCCACCGGACGTCCACCCACCAGACGCCCGAGCAGACGTCGACCAGGAAGAAGACGTCCGTGCGGGACGTCCAGCCGCAGTCCACGCCCCAGTCGAGGGCGGGCACGGCCGAGATGTACACCGTGGTGCACGGCGACAGCCTCTCCGAGATCGCCGACACCCAGCACGTACGCGGCGGTTGGCAGCGGCTGTACGCCGCGAATCGCCGGACCATCGGGTCCGACCCCGACCTCATCCTGCCGGGGCAGCGGCTCGACCTGCGGGCCAAGGCGCCCACCACGCACACCGCGTCGGCGAAGTCGTCGACGAAGGAGGCCGCTCCGGCCACCGAGGAGAAGCGGACCACCACCCGTCACCACTCCCTGATCGCCCCGGTGGGCGGGCCGATCGGCACCGGCTACCACGTGGCCGGCTCCTCGTGGTCGAAGGGCTACCACACCGGCGTCGACTTCCCCGTCCCCACCGGCACCTCGGTGCGGTCGGTCGCGGCGGGCCGGGTCGTCACCGCCGGCTGGGGCGGCTCGTACGGCTACCAGGTGGTGATCCGGCACGCGGACGGCCGCTACACCCAGTACGGCCATCTGTCGGCGATCTCCGTGCGGGCCGGGCAGAGCGTGAGCGAGGGCCAGCGCATCGGCCGCTCGGGGGCCACCGGCAACGCCACGGGCCCGCATCTGCACTTCGAGGTGCGGACGGGGCCCGGTTTCGGTTCGGACATCGACCCTCTGAGGTATCTGAGGGCCGGCGGCGTCAGGATCTGACCCGCTCCCGGTGCCGGTCGACGGCCGGCGCCGGGACGTACGAGCCGCCGTAGAAGGGGCCGTAGAAGCGGTAGCGGGCCGGGTCGGGGGTCTCCTCGTCGTTCTCGACGTAGGCCACCGCCAGGAACGTCGGACCCACCTGGGTGGGGACCACGATCCCCGCTGGGACTTCCGCCACCGGCTCCTGGGGGAGCTCGGCCGGGACCGCCCCGGTGACGGTCTGCTCGGGCAGGGCCGGCGCGGCCTCCTCGGCGGCGGTGCGGGCGATGCGCTCCGTCGTCAGCAGGATCAGGCCGCCCGCCGCCACCACGCCGCAGCTCAGCGCGAGGGCGGTGCCGGTGCTGCCGTAGCGGAAGGTCTCGCCGAACATCGTGATGCCGACCGCGGCCGCTATCACCGGGTTGACGACGGTGAGCGTGGCCAGCGGGGCGGCGAGGCCGGCGCCCCGGTAGGAGGCCTGCGACAGCAGCAGTCCGGCCGTGGCGAAGACGCCGATCACGGCGAGGGAGGGCACGTCCGAGAGCGTCACACCGCCGGCCCAGTCGACCGCGACGACCTTGGTGAAGACCGAGGACATGCCGAAGGCTATGCCGGACGCGGTGGCGAGCAGCATGCTGCGCACCGCCGGGTGCCGGTGGGCGGCCCGCCCCGCGATCATGAGGGCCACGACCGCGCCGCCGGTGACCGCGGCCACCGCCACGCGCTGCGCCGTGTCCAGCGACTGCTCGTCGGACGCGCCGACCAGGGACAGCAGACCGGCGAGGCCCACGGTCGCCATGATCGCGCCCCGCCAGGCGGTGGAACCGGCCTTGCGGCCCACGAACAGGGCCGCCATCGGCAGCGCCAGCACGATGGTCAGGGCGCCGAGCGGCTGCACCAGGCTGAGCGGGCCGTAGGCCAGCGCCGCCACGTGCAGCAGACCGCCGAGGCCGTTCAGCGCCACCGCGGCCCACCAGCCGGGCCGGCGCAGCGGCGCGTACTGCTCGCCGGGGGAGGTCACCGCCACGCGCTCCTGCACGATCGCCCCGCCGGCGTAGGCGACGGCGGAGACGAGGGAGAGGATCACGGACAACGCGAGGGCGCTCATGAGCAGCTGCTCCTCTGCGTGAGGCGGGGGCGGTTGCCCCTGCACGGCGAACGGTCGGCCTTCATGGTGAACACGATGCCTTGTCGATCTGTTCCCGTCGTCGTCCCTGAGCACCCAATGGGTCCTACTGCCGATGGAGTACGAATCGGGCACCGTCCTCCCCAGGGTGGGTGACCGGGGTGGACACCCCCTGGGAGGAACCCCTAGGGACCTTGGTACTACTGCTGTTCGTGGACCCGGAGCCCGACCTCGACCCCGATCTCGCCGCGCTCGAAGCGCTGGGCGGCTTCTTCGTCCTGCGCGCGGGCGCGGGACCGGCGGCGCCGCTTCCCAGTCTCGCGCAGACGTACGAAAATCGCCCCTCGGAGATTTACGGAAATACGCTGACTTTTCGGGTGGGGAAGGTAGCCGCCGCGCTGCGCGCCCCGGAACCCCGGATCGCCGCCTCGGTGGCTCAGCAGGGGCTCGCAGCCCGGCTCTGGTCGGTCACCCTCGGGTGCGCGGCCCGTTACGGCCGCATCCCCGACCTCGCCCCCGGGCTGCTGCGCTGGGACCCCGGCGCGGGCGCTCCCGACGACCTCTGGCTCTCCGAGGTCCGCCCGCTGCCCGCCGACCCCGCGACGATCGCGGACGTCGTCCTGCGCGGCCACCTCGAACCGCTCGCCACGGCCCTGCGCGCCCACCACCGCGTCGCCCCCGGCCTGCTGTGGGGCAACGCGGCCTCCGCGCTGGCCGCAGCCGCCCGCCAACTGGAGCACTGGGCCCGCGCGCGGGGTGACGAGGAAGCCGCCACGCGCACCCGTTCCCTCACCGCCGCCCTCCTCGCCCACCCGCTCCTGGCCGGCACCCTCACCGACACCCTCCGGCGCCGCAGCTGCTGCCTCTACTACCGGGTGCCCGGCGGGGGAGTGTGCGGTGACTGTTGCTTCACACGAGCCCCGCGCTCTTCCGCGCGCGGCTCATCTGGGTGACCATGAAGGAACCGGTCGCCGAAACAGGGAGTTGCGGGTGCGAGTCGGACTGCTGACCCGGGAGTACCCGCCGGACGTGTACGGCGGCGCGGGGGTCCATGTCGAGTTCCTCGCCCGGGAGTTGAGCTCCCTGGTCGACCTCGAGGTGCACTGCTGGGGCGAGGGCCGCGGGGTGGGAGTCGTACGACACCGCTCCTGGGCCGCCCTGGACACCGCCAACGACGCGCTGCGCACCTTCTCCGTGGACCTCGCCATGGCCGCCGGCCTCGAAGGCCGTGAGCTGGTCCACTCCCACACCTGGTACGCCAACCTCGGCGGCCACCTCGCCAAGATGCTGTACGGCGTCCCGCACGTGATGACCGCCCACTCGCTGGAGCCGCTGCGTCCCTGGAAGGCCGAGCAGCTCGGCGGCGGATACGCGCTCTCCAGCTGGGCCGAGCGCACCGCGATCGAGAGCGCGGACGCCGTGATCGCCGTGTCCGGGGCCATGCGCGAGGACATCCTCACGTGCTACCCGACGCTGGATCCGGCCAAGGTCCACATCGTGCACAACGGCATCGACACCACGCTCTACCGCCCCGACCACGGCACCGACGTGCTCGACCGGATCGGCCTCGACCGCACCCGCCCGTTCATCCTGTTCGTCGGCCGGATCACCCGCCAGAAGGGCGTACCGCACCTGTTGCGGGCCGTGCGGGACATCGATCCGGCCGCGCAGGTCGTGCTGTGCGCCGGCGCGCCGGACACACCGGAGATCGACCAGGAGTTCCGCGATCTCTACCAGGAGCTGAGCCGGGTCCGCGAGGGCGTGCACTGGATTCCGCAGATGCTGCCGCGGCCGGAGGTGATCCAGTTGCTCACCCATGCGGCGGTGTTCGTCTGCCCGTCGGTGTACGAGCCCCTCGGCATCGTGAACCTGGAGGCGATGGCCTGCGGCACGCCCGTGGTGGCCTCCCGGGTGGGCGGCATCCCCGAGGTCGTGGACGACGGCCGTACCGGGGTACTCGTCCCCGTGGACGACGACTTCGAGGCGGCCCTCGCGCGAGCACTGGACGCGGTGATCGGCGATCCTGAGGGTGCCCGGCGGATGGGTGAGGCCGGGCGGGTGCGCGCGGTGGAGGAGTTCGGCTGGGACGCCGTCGCCCGCCGTACGGTCGGGCTTTACGAAGAGATCCTCAAACAGGAATAGAACCGTCGGGAGTTCTTCGAACAGGCTTACTCCGCCTCGCCCAGGGGCAGGCATGGATCAACCACGGTGAGGGGAGCGGCCATGCGTCGTGGCGGACCTTCGGTGCTCGGGATCGTCCTTGCGGGCGGAGAAGGCAAACGCCTGATGCCCCTGACAGCCGACCGCGCGAAACCAGCGGTCACCTTCGGCGGGACGTACCGTCTCGTCGACTTCGTCCTGTCCAACCTCGTCAACGGCGACATCCTGCGCATCTGTGTGCTGACGCAGTACAAGTCGCACTCGCTGGACCGGCACATCACCACCACCTGGCGGATGTCCAGTCTGCTCGGCAACTACGTCACCCCGGTCCCGGCCCAGCAGCGGCTCGGCCCGCGCTGGTACCTGGGCAGCGCGGACGCGATCCTGCAGTCGCTGAACCTGATCTACGACGAGCGGCCCGAGTACGTGGTGGTGTTCGGCGCCGACCACGTCTACCGGATGGACCCGCGGCAGATGCTCGCCCAGCACATCGAGAGCGGGGCGGGCGTCACGGTGGCCGGTATCCGGGTGCCGCGTTCGGAGTCCTCGCAGTTCGGCGTGATCACCCCGGGCTCGGACGGGCTGACGGTGGAGCGCTTCCTGGAGAAGCCCGCCGACCCGCCGGGCCTCGCGGACGACCCGGAGTGCGTGTTCGCCTCCATGGGCAACTACATCTTCACCACCAAGGCGCTGATCGAGGCACTGCAGCGGGACGCCGAGGACGAGCACTCCGTGCACGACATGGGCGGCTCGATCCTGCCCCAGCTCACCGAGCGGGGCGAGGCCCAGCTGTACGACTTCAGCGCCAACCACGTGCCCGGCGAGACCACCCGGGACCGCGGTTACTGGCGGGACGTGGGCACCCTCGACGCGTACTACGACGCGCACATGGACCTGATCGCCGAGCGGCCCGCCTTCAACCTCTTCAACCGGCAGTGGCCCATCTACACCCACTCCAACCAGCTCTCCCCGGCCCGGTTCAACGCGGGCGGCATCGCCAGCGAGTCCATCATCAGCGCCGGCTGCCTGATCCGCGGCCAGGTGACCCGCTCCGTGCTGTCGCCGGGTGTGCTGGTCGACCCGGGCGCGGTGGTGCAGGGCTCGGTGCTGCACGACAACGTCCACATCGGACGGGGTGCCATCGTGCGCGGGGCGGTCCTGGACAAGAACGTGGAGGTGCCGCCGGGCGCGACGATCGGCGTCAACCCGGAACGGGACGCCGAGCTGTACACCGTCTCCAAGGGCGGGGTGATCGCCCTCGGGAAGGGGCAGGTGGTGTCGTAGCGGGCGGGAGGGTCAGCCGGGCGGCCGCATCGACTCGAAGTTCTTCATGATCACCTCGCTGGTCCGCCGCAGTTCGTCGGCCGGGCTGAACTGGAGGTACTCGGTGCCCGGCGCGGTGTGCGTGGGCGCGTGGCCCGGCGGCGCGTAGAAGGCGTCGCCGGCCTCGTACGTCTCGTCCCGGTCGGCGTAGTGGAAAACGAGCTCTCCCTTGAAGACATAGCCCCAGTGCGGGCACTGGCACCGGTCGTCGGGCAGCCCCTTGAGCAGGGGCCGGTGGTCGATGTCCTCGCGGAACGTCAGGAAGTCCACGGCGTAGGACTCGACCTCCTCGGCGCGATCCACGACGGGGCCGAAGTCCCCGCCCTGCGTGGCCGACTGCCTGGAAACCTTCGGCATCTCTTCTCGCCTTCTTCCCGCAGAGACCGACCCCTTCTCCCATTCTCCGCCCCTCTCGCCGCCCGGCCACCGGGGCACTGTCTTGTCATGTCCCTGGACGGGATGCGGAATCCGTGTTGTCATGCCAACTGCTGTCCATGACAACGTTGTTATGGAGGTTTCCGTGCACCTGTCACGCCTCAGAGACCGACTCGCGTTACTCCTGGCCCTCGCGCTCGGCATCGCCGGGCTCGCCGCCGCCCCGACCGCGACCGCCGCCGGCGACCCGGTGGAGGTCCACGGCCTGAAGGGCGAGTACTACACCCAGTCCGCGCCCGGCGCCTTCGACTTCCACGAGCTCAAGGCGACCGGCTTCGACCCGAACCTCGACTTCGACAACCTCGAGCCGCGCCTGGCGTTCACCACCGGACGGTCCGACGACGTCAGCGTCCGCTGGACCGGGAAGATCGTCCCGGAGCGGACCGGTCCGCACACCTTCTCGATCATCGGCGACAACGGCTTCCGCCTCTGGATCGGCGGACAGCTCGTCATCGACCACTGGGTGGACGACTGGGACACCGAACAGACCGGCCGGCCGGTCGACTTGACCGCTGGACACGCCTACGACATCAAGGTCGAGTACTTCGAGCACTACGGCGGCTCCAACCTCCACCTGCGCTGGACCGAGCCCGGCGGCACCAAGGTGCCCGTCCCGCAGTCCGCGTTCCGGCTGCCCGACGGCTTCGACTACGACGGTGCCGTCGCCACCGCCGTCCTCGCCACCGGCCGCACGCTGAAGCTCGACTTCGCCCAGCCCCTCGCCGCACCCCCGACCGGCCTCACCGACCACCTCCAAGCGGTGATCGGCGGAGCCAAGTGGCCCTTGGGCGGCACGAGCTTGGACCCGACCGACCACAGGTCGCTCCTGATCGCGCTCACCCAGCCCGTCGTCGGCAACAAGACGGGCACCGCCCGCGGCACCGCCGATGTCCGCTACGACGGCGGTGGTGGCCTCGCCCGCGCGGACGGCAACGTTGTCAAGGCGTTCTGGTCCAGCGGGCCCAACCGCTCCACCCACGAACTGCGCACGCGATGGGCCGACCAGGTCGGCCCGGACAACGCCCTCCCCGAGTACCCGCGCCCGCAGCTGACCCGCGCCGACTGGCGCAACCTGAACGGGCGTTGGCAGTTCGCCGCGGCGACGGCGGGGGAGCGGCCGCCGGTCGGCCAGAACCTCGCCGAGCACATCCTCGTCCCGTACCCGGTCGAGTCCCAGCTCTCCGGCCTGGAACGGCACGAGGACCGCATGTGGTACCGCCGCACCTTCACGGTCCCCGCCGGCTGGAGGATCGGCTCGGGCAAGCGGCTGCGGGTCAACTTCGGGGCCGTCGACTGGCGGGCCGAGGTCTACGTCAACGGCACCGAGGTCACCGAACACCAGGGCGGCTACGACAAGTTCAGCGCCGACATCACCGACGCGCTGAAGCCGGGCCGCACCCAGGAGCTGATCGTCGGCGTGTACGACCCCACCGACGCGGCCGACGGCGAGAACCCACCGCTCGGCAAGCAGCGTCTGGACCCGAGCGGCATCTGGTACACGCCGACCTCGGGCATCTGGCAGACGGTGTGGATGGAGCCCGTGGCAGCCGACCACGTGGACGCGCTGAAGCTCGTCCCGGACGTCGCGAGGAGCCGGCTGACGGTGGAGGCGCAGGGTGTGCGCGCCGGCGTACCGATCACGGTGAGGGCGTACGACGGGAAGCGCGAGGTCGCCACGGCGCGCGGCCGGACCGGCGGCCCGCTCACGCTCACCCTCGACAAGCCGCACCTGTGGTCGCCCGACGATCCCTTCCTCTACGGCCTGAAGGTCACCGTCGGCGCCGACCACGTCGGCAGCTACTTCGGGATGCGCTCGATCTCCGTCGAGAAGGTGAACGGCGTCCCGCGCACCCTCCTCAACGGCAAGCCCGTCTTCATGATGGCCACCCTCGACCAGGGTTTCTGGCCCGACGGCCTCTACACCGCCCCGACCGACGACGCGCTGGCCCACGACCTGAAGGTGCACAAGCAGCTCGGTTTCAACGCCGTGCGCAAGCACATCAAGGTGGAGCCGGACCGCTGGTTCTACTGGGCCGACCGGCTGGGCCTGATGGTGTGGCAGGACATGCCCGCGATGACGGCCGGGGTGGATCCGTCTCCCCCCGCCCGCGCCGAGTTCGAGCGCGAGATGAAGCAGATCATCGACGAGCACGTCAGCAGCCCGTCGGTGGTCATGTGGGTCACCTTCAACGAGGGCTGGGGCCAGTACGACATGGCCCGCATCGCCGACCAGGCCAAGGCCTGGGACCCGTCCCGGCTGGTCAACTCCATGTCGGGACTGAACCTCGGGGCCGACGGCGGCACCGGCGACATCATGGACGAGCACGGCTATCCCAGCCCCGCCCTGCCACCCCACCCGGACGGTCGACGCGCCCTGGTCAGCGGCGAGTACGGCGGCCTGGGGCTGGCGGTGCCCGGTCACGCCTGGTCCGTGCAGCAGTCGTACGTCGACGTCGACCCGGCGACCTACACCGACG
The DNA here is from genome assembly GCF_017614965.1 of Streptomyces griseorubiginosus. Taxonomy (GTDB): domain Bacteria; phylum Actinomycetota; class Actinomycetes; order Streptomycetales; family Streptomycetaceae; genus Streptomyces; species Streptomyces griseorubiginosus_B. Next base: position 10,554 of record NZ_WVUG01000298.1, read on the forward strand.
ACTACCTCGCCAAGCTCGCCGAGGTGCACGCCCTGGCCTGCGCGGGCGGCAACGGCGCGGTCTACACGCAGATCTCGGACGTCGAGGGCGAGCTCAACGGGCTGCTCACCTACGACCGCGAGGTGCTCAAGCCGGACGCCCGGCCTGTGCGCGCCGCCCAGCGGGCCCTGATCCAGGACGCTTCCAGGGCGGTTCCCGCAGGGTGCCCCTCGACCCCCTGACCC
>NZ_WVUG01000299.1 GCF_017614965.1 Streptomyces griseorubiginosus
ATCGTTCGACTTGCATGTGTTAAGCACGCCGCCAGCGTTCGTCCTGAGCCAGGATCAAACTCTCCGTGAATGTTTACCGGATATCCGGTGCAACACCACGAGAGCGGAACCACCGGAGGAATGATCCGATGGTTCACAGCGTCCTCGCTGTGTTTTTTCAAAGGAACCTCGCCCCGGACCGAAACCGGCCGGGAACGGGGTATCAACATATCTGGCGTTGATTTTTGGCACGCTGTTGAGTTCTCAAGGAACGGACGCTTCCTTCGTACTCACCCTTCCGGGCTTTCCTCCGGGCGCTTCCCTTCGGTCTTGCGTCTCCGACTCTATCAGACCTTTTTCCGATCCGATTTCCTCGGTGCTTTCCAGGTTCCCGCTTTTGTTTCGCGGTTCCCTTTCCGGCGGTTCCGACTCTATCAGATCCTTTCGGGCCTGATTCCCTGTCGGCGGGGCCTTTCGACATTCACTACGTTAGCCGATTCCCCGGTGAGCTCATAATCGAGTTCCGCGAGTTCGAATTCAGGCATGCGGACATGACGAACTCGACCCCGCTGAGGGGTGATCGTAGGTAGTGGTTTGGCCGCTTCCGGCTGCTGGCGGATCGCCGTACCCGGTTCAAGCGGCTCGGGCTACATTACGCACCTTCCAGGGCAGCGTCAACTTCGGCGGCGCCTCGGCGTATGGGCTCGATAAGGGCTCACCGTCGGGTCGTTGGCGGCCCAGTAGCGCCAGGGGTGGACGCCTCCTTCGCCGGCCACTCCGGTGCGGGGGCCGCTGAGTACCTGGTCGGAGGCGACCGGGGTGCCCGTGAGCATGCGCAAGGGGGTGTCGCCGGCGGCGCACGCGTCCGTACCGTCGAGGCTTCGGTCCACCCCCAGGGCCGTGGCCAGGCGGGCGGGGCCTTTGGCCAGTTCCTTGTCGTTGCGGGCCGAGAGTCGACGTTTGCGTGCGAGTTCGGCGCCCTCGATCACCTCGCCGGCGCGGAGCAGGACCGCGCTCGCCCGGCCCTCGGGGCCGCAGACGAGGTTCATGCAGAACCACATGCCGTAGGTGAAGTAGACGTACACATGACCGGGGGGACCGAACATCACGTCATTGCGGGGCGTGCGGCCGCGATAGGCGTGGGAGCCGGGGTCGTTCGGGCCGTCGTACGCCTCCACCTCCGTGAGGCGCAGGGCTATCGGACCGTCGGGTGTGGTGCGCACGAGGATGCGGCCGAGGAGGTCCGGGGCGACGTCCAGGACGGGGCGGTCGAAGAACTCCCTGGGGAGTGGCGTACGGTCCGGGGGCGCGATCATGGCGTCCGAGCGTAGTCCAGGCGGCTGGATGCCAAGGGGTGGTCAAGGTTTCCCCTTCTTGCCAGGGTGTGGGGCGGAACCGGTCGTGGCCGGATCGCGTTTACAGGGATCAAGGGTCCGGACGTACGGCACGTACACGCAGAGGGAGAGACATGGCGTTCAAGAAGCTGCTCGCGAGTCTGGGGGCCGGCGGGGCTTCGGTGGAGACGGTGCTGACCGAGGTCAACGTCGTTCCCGGTGGCGTGGTCCAGGGGGAGGTACGGATCCAGGGCGGGTCCGTGAACCAGGACATCGAGGGGCTGTCCGTCGGACTGCAGGCCAAGGTCGAGGTGGAGAGCGGCGACGAGGAGTACAAGCAGAACATCGAGTTCACCAAGGTGCGGCTCGGTGGGGCCTTCGAGCTGCAGGCGGGCGCCGTGCACGCGGTGCCGTTCGGGCTGGAGATCCCGTGGGAGACGCCGATCACGATGATCGACGGACAGTCGCTGCGCGGGATGCACATCGGGGTGACGACGGAGCTGGCGATCGCGCGTGCGATCGACTCCGGTGACCTGGACCCGATCAACGTGCACCCGCTGCCGGCGCAGAAGGCGATCCTGGACGCCTTCATCCAGCTGGGCTTCCGCTTCAAGAACGCGGACATGGAGCGCGGTCACATCCGGGGGACGCGACAGCGGCTGCCGTTCTACCAGGAGATCGAGTTCTACCCGCCGTCCCAGTACCGCGGACTGAACCAGGTCGAGTTGAGCTTCGTGGCCGACGAGCACGCGATGGACGTCGTGCTGGAGATGGACAAGAAGCCGGGGCTGTTCAGCGAGGGCAGTGACACCTTCCGGTCCTTCCAGGTGGGTCTGCACGACTTCCACGGGACCGACTGGGCGGCATATCTGAACCAGTGGCTGTCCGAGGTCGGCAGCAAGCGCAACTGGTTCTAGGCTCGGAACCGCTGATTCACGTCATTCGATCAGGAGGTACCGAGGTGACCGAGCTCAAGCGGCGGCCGCTCCCCCACGACTTCCACCCGCCCGTGCCGTCGTTCACGGTGACGAGTGAGGACGTCCAGGAGGGCGCCACGCTCAAGGATGCTCAGGTCTACGCGGGCGGCAACACCTCGCCGCAGCTGCGGTGGGAGGGCTTCCCCGCCGAGACCAAGAGCTTCGCCGTGACCTGCTACGACCCGGACGCCCCGACGGGCAGCGGGTTCTGGCACTGGGTCGTGTTCGACATCCCGGCCTCGGTGACGGAGCTGCCGGCCGGTGCGGGCAGCGGCAAGTTCGAGGGACTGCCCGAGGGCGCGATCCAGGTTCGCAACGACTACGGGTCCAAGGACTTCGGGGGCGCGGCTCCGCCCGCCGGTGACGGACCGCACCGGTACGTGTTCACGGTGTACGCCGTGGACCAGGAGAAGCTCGGACCGGACGCGGATGCCACCCCGGCGGTCGTCGGCTTCAATCTGCGGTTCCACGCGATCGCGCGTGCCCAGCTGATCGGTGAGTACGAGGTGCCCGCCGAAGACTGACGTTCATGGAACGTTTGCCCGCCCCTGGTCTTGGAATTGATCAGGGGCGGGCAGTTTTTATTGCGTTGTCCATCTCGGCGTGCCCGGCCAGAGTTGATCCAGCCCGCCAGGGGGTGGGCCGGTGCACAGAGGAGGTGGGCTGGATGCGGGACACGCTGGTCTTGAACGCGAGCTTCGAGCCGCTGTCGACGGTGACGCTGAACCGAGCCGTTGTCCTGGTGCTGCAGGACAAGGCCGTCGTCGAGCAGGCCCACCCCGAACTGCGCATGCGGGGCGCCGATGTGGACATACCCGTGCCCCGGGTGATCAGGCTCTGCAGGTACGTACGGGTGCCGTTCCGAAGACAAGCCCCGTGGTCCAGGCGGGGTGTGCTGGTCAGGGACCGGCACAGGTGCGCGTACTGCGGTCGCCGGGCCACGACCGTGGACCACGTGGTGCCGCGGGCGCAGGGTGGTACGGACTCCTGGCTGAACACGGTGGCCTCGTGCGCGGAGGACAACCACCGCAAGGCGGACCGGACTCCGGAGCAGGCGGGGATGCCGCTGCTCAGGCAGCCGTTCGAGCCCACGCCGCGTGACGCGATGCTGCTGGCTCTTGGCGCCGAGGAGTTCGAGGCGCTGCCTGATTGGTTGGCCATGGACGCCGCGTAGCGTTCCGACTGCCGGGTTCGGTGGTCTCGCGGCTGCCGGCCGTCCGTGGCTTGTCGCGCAGTTCCCCGCGCCCCTTGGGTGGGTGCGGGGAACCTCCGTTTGTAGGGAACCGTCAGTCTATGGACGGGTTCTCGCGGCGTTCCGTGGCCTTCTCTGAGCCGCCGCCGTTCGAGCCGCCGCCCACGCCGAAGTTGCCCATCGCGCCGGACAGGCCCTTGAGGGCGTCGCCGATCTCGCTGGGGACGATCCAGAGCTTGTTGGCGTCACCTTCGGCGATCTTGGGCAGCATCTGCAGGTACTGGTAGCTGAGGAGCTTCTGGTCGGGGTCGCCGGCGTGGATGGCCTCGAAGACCGTGCGGACGGCCTGGGCCTCGCCCTCGGCGCGCAGGGCGGCGGCCTTGGCCTCACCCTCGGCACGCAGGATCTGGGACTGCTTCTCGCCCTCCGCGGTGAGGATGGCGGCCTGGCGCGTACCTTCGGCGGTGAGGATCGCGGCGCGCTTGTCACGGTCGGCGCGCATCTGCTTCTCCATCGAGTCCTGGATGGAGGTCGGCGGCTCGATCGCCTTCAGTTCCACGCGGTTGACGCGGATGCCCCACTTGCCGGTGGCCTCGTCGAGGACTCCGCGCAGGGCCGCGTTGATCTCCTCGCGGGAGGTCAGGGTCCGCTCCAGGTCCATGCCACCGATGATGTTGCGGAGGGTGGTCACCGTCAGCTGCTCGATGGCCTGGATGTAGCTGGCGACTTCGTAGGTGGCCGCGCGGGCGTCCGTCACCTGGTAGTAGATGACCGTGTCGATGTTGACGACCAGGTTGTCCTGGGTGATCACCGGCTGCGGCGGGAACGGTACGACCTGTTCGCGCAGGTCGATGCGGTTGCGGATGGTGTCGATGAACGGGACGACGATGTTGAGGCCGGCGTTCAGCGTCCGCGTGTAGCGGCCGAAGCGCTCCACGATGGCGGCGCTGGCCTGTGGAATGACTTGGATGGTCCTGATCAGGGCGATGAAGACCAACACCACCAGAATGATCAGGACGATGATGACCGGTTCCATCGTCGTTCCCCGTACCCTTCTCCGCCTCGGCGCTCTCGGAAGATCTTATGCTTGTTGAAGATCTTGCTGGTCGAGTCTGACAGACCGTCGTGCAACTCGGGTACCGTTCGGTTCAGTTGAGTCGTACGAGGTCAGATGACGATCGCGGTCGCCCCCTCGATCTCCACAACGTCCACTTCCTGGCCTACTTCGTAGGCGCGTTCGGTGTCGAGGGAGCGGGCCGACCAGACTTCGCCGGCGAGCTTGATCCGGCCACCTGAGCCGTCGACCCGTTCGAGGACGACGGCTTGTTTGCCCTTCAACGCGTCGACGCCTGTGGCGAGTTGGGGACGCTGTCTGCTGTGCCGGACGGCGATGGGCCGGACGACGGCGATCAGGGCGACCGAGACGACGACGAAGGTGAGCACCTGGGCCACGGCGCCGAAGCCGAGTCCGGCGAAGACCGCGGCGGCGACGGCTCCCACCGCGAGCATGCCGAACTCCGGCATCGCCGTTACCACGAGCGGGATTCCGAGCGCGGCCGCGCCGACCAGCCACCACACCCAGGCGTCGATGTCGTTCACATGGTCATGGTAGGTCCGGCGGTCCGTTCACGGACAGGGCGCAAAAGTCCGTAACCCCCCGGTTGTTGCCGAGGTGTCAGGACAGCGGGAGGCCGCGGGCCGTCCAGCGGTCGCCGACCTGTTCCACCACGAGCGGGAGGCCGAAGCAGAGGGAGAGGTTGCGGGAGGTGAGTTCGAGCTCCAGGGGGCCGGCGGTGAGGACCTTGCCCTGGCGGATCATCAGGACGTGGGTGAAGCCGGGGGCGATCTCCTCCACGTGGTGGGTGACCATCAGCATCGAGGGGGCGATCGGGTCGCGGGCGAGACGGCCGAGACGGCGTACGAGGTCCTCGCGGCCGCCGAGGTCGAGGCCGGCGGCGGGCTCGTCGAGCAGGAGCAGCTCGGGGTCGGTCATCAGGGCGCGGGCGATGAGGGTGCGCTTGCGCTCGCCCTCGGAGAGGGTGCCGAACTTGCGGTCGAGGTAGTCGCTCATGCCGAGGCGGTCGAGGAAGGCGCGGGCGCGCTGCTCGTCGATGTCCTCGTACTCCTCCTGCCAGCCGGCGGTCATGCCGTAGGCGGCGGTCAGGACGGTCTGCAGGACGGTCTGGCGCTTGGGGAGCTTGTCGGCCAGGGCGATGCCGGCGACGCCGATGCGGGGGCGCAGTTCGAAGACGTCGGTGCCGGGCCTGCCGAGGGTCTCGCCGAGGATGGTGGCGGTGCCCTTGCTGGGGTAGAGGTAGCTGGAGGCGACGTTCAGGAGGGTGGTCTTGCCGGCGCCGTTGGGGCCGAGGATGACCCAGCGCTCGCCCTCCTTGACCGACCAGGAGACCTCCTCCACCAGAGCCCGGCCCTCGCGGACCACGGATACGTCCTCCAGCTCCAGAACATCGCTCATGAGCGCGTTGTCTCCCCTTGCAGTGTGACCGGTCTCGGCGTCTCGGCGTCGCGGGCGCCTGTGGGCGCCGCCCTCGAAGAAATCTACGCCACCGGTCGGCCGGTCCATTCCATCGGTCCGGTCCTTAGGGTGGACGCATGCTCTCGGAACCACGTTCAGGACGCCTTGCGGCTTGGGGAAACGCCCTTTTGGCCGGACTTGTCTCGCCGGACGACGCGGTGCTCGCGATCGTCGGGGAGGACGCCGTGCACCGGATGGAGGGGCTGCCCGGCGAGTCGGGGCCGGTCGGGCTCACGCTCGGGCTGGGGCGGCTGCGGGCGCTCGGAGTGACCGGTCTCAGGGTGGCGCTGCCCGCGCCGGGGCATCCGCTGGGGCTGAGCGGTCCGCCGGAGTTCAACGCGCGGGCCATCGAGGCCGAGGAGGCGGTGGTCTGTCACGGCGCCGCGCTGGGGCTGGTGCCGGAGGTGTACGAGGCCGGTCCCGACGGTGATGTGCATGTCGAGGTGGTCTGGCACTGTCTGCCGGTGCGGGAGGCCCCGCCCGCGGACGTGCCCTCGCTCGGCGAGGCGGAGCGGGAGCTGGCGGAGGCGCTGCGCGAGGCGACGGAGGTGCTGTCGCGGCTGGACGTGGCCGGGTCGGGGCCGGCCGCGGAGGCGGCGATCGACGCGTACCGGGCGCGGGCCGAGCGGGGCCGGGAGGTGCTGGCGCCGGGGTATCCGCCGCGAGCGGTGCGGGTGCTGGAGCTGGCGCAGCGGGTGGGTCTGCTGGTGTCCCTCGCCCGGGAGAACGGGCACGGGGGCGCGGTGAGTTCGGCGGAGATGGGGGCTCGGGCCGAGGCCCTGCGGCCTGTTGAGCGGACGGCTCGGCGGGCGCAGGTCGCGGCCTACAACGCGTATGTGGAGGAGCGGGAGCGCGGGATGCGGTGAGCGTCCCCGGCCGGTGCGCGCAAGGGCCCCTCGAGTCGCCGTGGACTCGAGGGGCCCTTCGTCGGGCGGTCCGGCGTCAGCTGTTCGCGGCCTTGTTGCCGAACGCCGGGTTGAGCAGGCCGATGACGTTCACGCTGTTGCCGACCACGTTGACGGGGACGTGGACGGGGACCTGGACGAGGTTGCCCGAGCCGACGCCCGGGGACTTCACGGCCGCGCCGTCGGCGTCCGAGCTGGCGACCGCGGCACCGGCGGAGGCGCCGGCGGCGATACCGGCGACGGTGAGGGCCACGGCGGCCTTCTTGGCGATGTTCATGGGAAGTGTTCCTCCTGCGATTACGTGACGACCCGGCCGGGGGTCGTGCGCTGGTCAACGAGGGTGGGAACGGGGGCGGTACGGGCGGTGGACGCCGACTGCCCGTTCGGATCAGTCGGAGGAAAAGCTGACCGGCCTCCCGGGAGCACCCGGGAGGCCGGAGGTCACCGACCGCTGTCGGCGGACGTCAGCGGTTGAGGCCGAGGTTGCCGAAGGCGGGGTTCAGCGCGCCGATGACGTTCACGCTGTTGCCCACCGCGTTCACGGGGATGTGCACCGGGGCCTGGACGAGGTTGCCCGAGACGACGCCCGGGGAGCCCACGGCCTGGCCGTCGGCGTGCGCGTCGGTGGCGGAGGCCATCCCGGCACCGGCGGCGATCAGACCGCCGGCCACCATCGTCACGGCCGCTGCCTTCTTCAGGTTCTTCACTTCTGAGCCCTCCTAGCGATCGCCGCGGCAGTCGCCGCGGCACGCACTGGAGAACGGCGGAGATCACCGGAGGTTGCGCCATCCGGGGGACATTCCCACGACGGTATGAATCTCAGTCCGGAGCGGAACCCTCCGTATTGCCGTCCGTGCGGCCCCGCACAGGGCGTTTCAGCCCGCCACGCCGTGGCGTACGGCCCACAGGGCGGCCTGGGTGCGGTCCGCGAGGTCGAGCTTCATCAGGATGTTCGAGACGTGGGTCTTGACCGTCTTCTCGGACAGGACGAGGGCGCGGGCGATCTCCCGGTTGGAGCGGCCGTCCGCTATCAGGCCGAGCACCTCCCGCTCCCGCTCGGTGAGCGAGCCCGCCCTGCCCTGGCCGGAGTTGGCCTCCTCCTGGGACAGCAGGGCGCCCGCGACCTCGGGTTGGAGCAGGATGTGCCCGGCGTGCACGGAGCGGATGGCGCCGGCGAGCGCGTCGGGGTCCACGTCCTTGTAGACGTACCCGGCGGCTCCGGCGCGCAGGGCGGGGACCACGGTGCGCTGTTCGGTGAAGCTGGTGACGATCAGCACGCGCGCGGGGTTGTCCAGTTCGCGCAGTCTGCGCAGCGCGTCCACGCCGTCCATGCCCGGCATCTTGACGTCCATGAGGACGACGTCGGGCCTCAACTCCTCGGCGCGGGCGACCCCCTCGGCGCCGTCGGCGGCCTCGCCCACGACCTCGATGTCGTCCTGCACCTCCAGGAACGTGCGCAGGCCGCGGCGGACCACCTGGTGGTCGTCGACGAGTAGCACCCTGATTGCGTCAGCCACCGGGGACCTCCATCTCGATCGTGGTGCCCTTGCCGGGCGCCGATTCCACGGTCAGCGTGCCGCCGACCCCGCTCGCGCGGTCGCGCATGGACACCAGACCGAGGTGGCGTCCGGCCCGGCGCACGGCCTTGGGGTCGAAGCCGGTGCCGTCGTCGGTGACCCGCAGCAGCGTCCCGGTGCCGTGGCGGGCCAGGGTCACGCGCACGTGCTGCGCCGCGGAGTGTCTGAGGGCGTTGTGCAGGGCCTCCTGGGCGACGCGCAGGACGGCCTCCTCCTGGGCGGAGGGCAGGGCGCGCACACCTTGGCTGTCGAAGGTGACGCGCGCGGTGTGGGCGCGGTCGAGGACCTGGACGTGGGTGCGCAGGGTGGCGACGAGGCCGTCCTCGTCGAGACCGGCGGGGCGCAACTCGACGACGGCCGCGCGCAGTTCGTCGGCGGCCTCGGCGGCGAGCGCGGCCACCTGCTGCAGTTCGCCCTTGGCGCGGGCGGGGTCGCGGTCGACGAGGGCGGCGGCGGCCTGGGCGGTCAGGCGCAGGGAGAACAGCTTCTGGCTGACGGCGTCGTGCAGTTCGTGCGCGAGGCGGGAGCGTTCCTCGGCGATGGTCAGTTCGCGGCTGCGCTCGTACAGGCGGGCGTTGGTGAGGGCGATCGCGGCGTGCTGGGCGAGGATGGCCAGCAGGTCCTCGTCCTGCTCGGTGAAGCCGCAACCGCCTTCCAGCTTGGGGCAGTTCTGCTTGTTGGCGAGGAAGAGGGCGCCGATGACCTCGTCGCCGTCGCGGATGGGCAGGCCCAGGAAGTCGGACATGTCGGGGTGGGCGGACGGCCAGCCCTCGAAGCGGGGGTCCTTGCGCACGTCGGCGAGGCGCTCCGGCCTGGCCTCGCGCAGCATCGCGGCGAGGATGCCGTGCTGGCGCGGGAGCGGGCCGATGGCCTTCCACTGGTCGTCGCTGACCCCGTCGACGACGAACTGGGCGAAGCCGCCGTGGTCGTCGGGGACGCCGAGCGCGGCGTACTGCGCGCCGAGCAGCTCACGGGCCGAGGCGACGATCGTCTTGAGGACGTCACGCACCTCGAGATGCCTGCTCATGGCCAGCAGCGCGTCGCTGACGGCGGCGAGACCGGTCCGGGGGCCTTGACTCATGACCTCACGGTACCGGCGGGGTGTGACAGCGCGGATCGGACCTGTGGGTGCCCGGCCCGGGCCGCTGGGCCTAGGGCGGTCGGCCTAGGTCCGGGGCCCCGGACCTGCGACGTAGGGCGAAGGGCCGCGCCGCTTTGGTGCCCGCGTCCGAGGCCGGCGGGCGGGCCCCGTTCCTACGTTGAGGGCAATGGCCGTCGGACGGCGGCGACGACGAGGGGACGTGGAGTCATGCCGGTAGCGATCATCACGGGGGCCTCCAAGGGGCTCGGGCGGGCGCTCGCCGAGGCCCTGGCCGCGCGGGGCTGGGACCTGGTGCTCGACGCCAGGACGGCCGAGGTGCTCCGGGAGACGGCGGCGGGGTTGGAGGCGACGCACGGCACGCGCGTGCGGGCGCTGCCCGGGGACGTCACGGACGCCGGGCACCGGGCCGAGCTGGTGGCGGCGGCGTGGAAGCTGGGCGGCGTCGATCTGCTGGTGAGCAACGCGAGCGCGCTGGGCGCCGAGCCGCTGCTGCGGCTGGAGGAGCTGCCCCTGGACGGGCTGCGGCGGGCGCTGGAGGTGAACGTGGTGGCCGCGCTGGGCCTGGTCCAGGAGGCGCTGCCGCTGCTGCGGACCGCGGAGGCCGGCGCGGTGATCGCGGTCAGCTCGGACGCGGCCGCCGAGGCGTATGAGACCTGGGGCGGGTACGGGGCGTCCAAGGCGGCGCTGGACCAGCTGGCGGCGGTGCTCGGCGAGGAGGAGCCGGGGTTGCGGGTGTGGGCGGTGGACCCCGGGGACATGGCGACGGACCTGTACGCGGCGGCCGTACCGGACGACGACGATCCGCGGCCCGCGCCGGCCGCTGTGGTTCCGGCGTTCCTGCGGTTGCTGGACGAGCGGCCGGCGAGCGGGCGGTACGCGGCTCCGTCGCTGCTGGTGGAGGGGCGATGACGCTGGCGGTGCACGTGCCCGAGGAGCTGTCGGCGCGTGTCCCGGTCGAGCAGCGTGGGCCCGGGCTCGACCGGGACGCCGTGCGGCTGCTCGTGTCGCGGGGGACGGAGGTGTCGCATCACGCGTTCCGGGAGCTGCCCCGGCTGCTGCGGGCCGGGGATCTGCTCATCGTGAACACGTCGACCACGCTGGCCGCCGCCGTGGACGGGCGGGTGGGC
>NZ_WVUG01000029.1 GCF_017614965.1 Streptomyces griseorubiginosus
GGCCGCCCCCGAGCACGCCGCCGCGTCGCTCGCCCACACGGGCACGGACGCGACCCTGCCGGCGGCGGCGACGAGCGCCGCGCTGATCCTGACGGGAGCAGCCGTCTACCGCCGCTCTCGCCCCCGCACAGACCGCTGAGCAGCCGGCTCAGCGAGCCCTTGCCGTCAGCAGCACCATTCCCGAGTCGCCGTAGTCCGGGAGTGTCGGGTCCGTGTCGATTCGGGTGACGGACAGGGCTTGAGTGAGGGGGGTGAAGACCTTGGTGACCGTTTCCGGGGTCACCGGGCAGCCGGGCCAGACGGAGGCCGGGCCGATGCGGTACGTCGGCATGTTCTCCATGAAGGCCGCCACGAGATACCCGCCCGGTGCGACGCAGCGCACGAAGGCGCGGCAGAAGTCGGCGAACTCCGCGAGGTCCTCCGTGGCGCCCTCCGCCACGAAGTGCATGGACGCCAGGCCGTACGCCCCGGGTTCCAGCCCGCGCGCGTCGGCGTGGACGACGTCGACGTACGCCAGTGCTCCCGCCAGCGTGGCGGGGATGTCCGGATTGAGCCGCCGGCACAGCGCGTGGAACGGCAGCCAGCTCGCGTCGGGCCCGTGCCGCAGTTGACGCTCCAGATAGGCGACGTTGCCCGCCCCCGCCTCCACCGCCTCGATACGGCGGCTCGCGGCGGAAGCGAGGATCAGCGGGTAGAGATTGGGCCCCGCGCCGAACTCGACCGACCGCTCGACGCAGCCCGGTGCCAGCCGCCGGTAGAACTCCGAGTGGTGGGCGATGACCGCGGCGTCCGACGGATGCAGGTCCCGGTAGTTCTCCGCGAGGTAGTCCGCGATCGGCCACCGGTCCCAGTCCACGTCGTCGTTGTGCGTGGTCACGGCCGGCTCAGCCCTTCGCCTTCAGCGGGAAGCGCGCGGCCAGCCGACTGAGCGCGCCGGTCAGCACGTCGATGTCCTCGTCCGAGTTCAGGGCCGTGATCTGCACCCGGAACCCCACCCGGTCACGCGGTACGAGGGGATACGAGGCCAGCGTCACATAGATGCCCTCCTCCCACAGGAAGTCCGCCACCGCGTCCAGGTCGTCCGCGTTCGCCAGCGGGATCTCGATGATCGGCAGCCGGTCCCGGTTGAGCGTGCCGACGTTCAGGTCGTCGAGGTGTTCCAGGACCCGGACGGTGCGGCGGTACAGATCGGCGCGCAGCGCGTCGCCGCGGCGCTCGTTGACGTCGAGCCCGGCCAGCGCGGTCGCCAGGGAAGCGGTCGGCGACGGGCCGGAGTACAGATACGGACCCGCGGCCGTCTTGAGCCGGTTCTTCAGTTCGGTCGGCAGCGCCAGGAAGGCGAGCAGCGACGAGTACGCCTTGGAGAACCCCGAGCACAGCACGATCCCGTCGTACGACTCACCGGTGTGCCGCACGATGCTGTTGCCGCGCGAGCCGTAGGGACAGGGCTCCAGCGGCCCGCGCTCCCCGATGACCCCGAAACCGTGCGCGTCGTCGACGTACAGCGTCGCGCCCCCGGCCCGGCACACCGAGGCCAGCGTGGGCAGGTCGGGGATGTTGCCGCTCATGCTGTTGACGCCGTCGAGGCACACCAGCCGCGGCAGGCCCGCCGGCACCGAGGCCAGCAGAGCCTCCAGTTCGTCGGGCCGTTCGGCGTGGAAGCGGTGCAGGGTGGCGCCCTGGCCGCGGGCCACGAGGCAGCCGTCGTACACCGTTCGGTGCGCCATCGCCTCCACGAAGACATGGCCGCTCTCGGCCAGGATCGGGATCACGGACGAGTGGATCAGGGTGAGCGTCGGCAGCAGCAGTGTGTCGGGGGCGCCCAGCAGTTCGGCGAGCCGCTCCTCGATGTCCGGGTACAGCCGCGGGCTGCCCAGCAGGCGGGACCAGCTGGGATGGGTGCCCCAGCGCCGTACCGTCGGTTCCACGGAGTCGATGATCTCCGGGTCCCAGTCGAAGCCCAGGTAGTTGCAGGACGCGAAGTCGATCAGCCAGTGGCCGCGGCTGCGGATGTGCCGGCCGCGCACCTCGTCGAGGACCGCGTCGCTCATCGGGCTGGTCCGCCGCAGATGTTCGAGGTCCGCCCACCGAGCCGCCCGCCGCTCCCCGTCCTCGGTCCGCGCGGCCGGGACGCGCGCCGGCCCCGCGGCGACGGGGGGTGCGGGGCACCGTCCCTGGTGCTGCCGCAGCACGCGCTCGCTCTGCTGCACCGTCATCGGCCGGGCGAACAGGAAGCCCTGCCCGAACCGGCAGCCCATGCTCGCCAGCAGATCGCGCTGGGCCTGGTCCTCGATGCCCTCGGCGATCACCTGCAGGCCAAGGGTGTCGGCGATCCGCACGATGCCCTCGACGAGCGCCACTTGCTGGGCGTCGCGGGTGATGTCGTCGATGAAGGTCTTGTCTATCTTCAGCGCGTCCAGGGGGAAGTCCCGCAGATACCGCAGCGAGGAGAAGCCGGTCCCGAAGTCGTCGACCGCGATGTGCACCCCGAGCTCCTTCAGGGAGCGCAGCACGGCCTGGACCTGGGTGTCGCGGCGCAGCAGCACGGTCTCGGTCAGCTCCAGCTGCAGGGAACCGGGCGCCAGGCCGGGGGTGCGCAGCGCCTGGTCGACCTGGTCCAGGAAGCCCACGTCTCGGAACTGGCGTGCGGATACGTTCACGCTGACGTACGGCGGGACGGCGGGCCCGGGCAGTCTCTGCAGTCCGGCGATGTCGTTGACCGCGTTCTCCAGCACCCACGCCCCGAGCACCGCGATGTGCCCGGTCTCCTCGGCCATCGAGATGAACTGCTCCGGCGGCACCGGCCGGGGCAGGGCCTGCGGCCAGCGGATCAGCGCCTCGAAGCCGACGACCTCCCCTGCGGTGATGTCCACGACGGGCTGGTAGCGCAGGGCGAACTCGTTGCCCTCGACCGCCCGGGCCAGCCGGCTCTGCAGGTCGTGCCGCTCGACCATCCGGGTGTGCAGCAGGGGCTGGAACCGGCGCCACTGGCGTTTTCCGGCCGCCTTCGCCGCGTACAGCGCGAGGTCGGCGTGGCCGAGCAGTTCCTCCGCGTCGGTGCTGTCGCGGGCCGTGGCCACGCCCACGCTGGCCGAGACGGTCACCGACTCGGAGGCGACGTGGAAGGGCCGGGTGAGGGTCTGGATCACTTGAGCCGCCAGCAGCTCCGCGTCCAGGGGTTCACGGGCGTCCTCCATCAGCACGGCGAACTCGTCACCGCCCAGCCGGGCCGCGGTGTCGGTGCGCCTGAGGGTCTTGGAGAGGCGGTTGCCGACGGAGACGAGCAGATGGTCGCCGGCCGAGTGCCCGAGCGTGTCATTGACCAGCTTGAAGTCGTCGAGGTCGATGAAGAGCAGACAGGTCAGGGAGGACTCGCGGCGTCCGCGCAGCAGGGCGCGTTCGATCCGCTCCAGCAGCAGGGTCCGGTTGGGCAGACCGGTCAGCGAGTCGTGGAAGGCGCGCTGTGTCAGCTCGTGCGCCAGCCGGCGCTGCTCGGTCACGTCGCGCAGGGTGACCACCAGGCCGTTCACGGTCCGCTCGTCCCGGAAGTCGCTGCACCGCACCTCCACCTCGACCCGGCCGTTGCGGCGCCGTACCCACCAGTGGTCGTGGGTGGCCCGCGGCCCGGACTCCCGCACGGCCCGCAGCTCGCGTACCGCCCGGTTGCGGTCGCGGGGGTCGACCAGGTCCGGCAGTTGGGCGCCGACCACGTCCGCGGTGCCGAACACGCCGGCGGCCGAGGGGCTCGCGTAGCGGATGGTGTCGTCGTCCTCGACGATGAGGATGACGTCCGAGGTGTTGCGCACGAGGGTGCGGAAGTACGCCTCGCTCTCCCTGCGGACGATCTCCTGGCGCAGGGAGACCCGCTCCATGGCCAGGCCCGCGTGCGAGGCCAGGATCTCCAGGGAGCTGCGGGTCTCACTCAGCGGACCGACCGGTCCGGCCACCAGCAGCACGCCCGGGACGTCTCCGTAGGGACGGTCGGGCGGGATCATCAGGCACACCAGGACGGTGTCCGCGGTGTCGGGCCCGGTGTCGATGTCGAGCTCGTGGGCGGCCACGATCCGCCCGTGGTACTGCGCCAGCTCCGCCGCCCGCTCGGCCGGCAGCAGCAGCGTCCGGTGGCCGACGGCCGTGCCCAGCAGCCGGTCGACGGCCGCCTCGCAGGACTGGGCGACCTGCCCCGGCCGTACCGCCGAGACCAGCGAGGCGGCCGCCCGGCGCAGGGTCAGCTCCCGGGTGACGGCGCTGCGGTGGGCCACGACCAGAGCCGACAGCCGCAGGATCACCAGGAGGAAGAGCAGGCCGGAGAACGCGGCGATCACGGAGGCGTCGTGGGCCGTGTGCGTCAGCCCCTCGTACAGCAGGATGCCCGGCGCGATCAGTGTCGCCGCGGCCAGGAGCAGCAGGCGTCGGCGGGGCGCCGGCAGTGCCCGCCGGTGCGGTTCGGCCGCGGTCAGCTGGGCCATGTCCGGGTGCAGCGCGGCCTGGGCCCACGCGGTGTAGAAGATGATCCAGCCGGCGTCGAGCGCGGTGCCGGTCTGCCACGAGGAGTTGAGCTGCAGGATGCCGTAGGCGATGTCGAAGCCGAGCAGGGTGACCGTCCCGATGACCAGGAGCTGCACCGACCGGTTGTGTCCGTCGACCGAACTCAGGGTGAGCAGGCGCGCGAGCAGGGCGAGGACGAGTACGTCACCGAGGGGGTAGGCGATGCTGATCGCCCGCTGCTGCCAGGTCAGCCCGTCCAGCTGGGTGAGCGGCTGCACCAGGTAGACCCATACCGGCAGGGCCAGAGCGGCGGTGAAGATCATCGCGTCCAGCAGGCTCGGCAGATCGTGGCCGGACCAGCGGTAGTGCACCAGACCGGACAGGCCGATGGCGAAGAGGGGATACGTGGCCAGGTAACTGGCGTCCGAGGGAGAGGGGAAGGGGTTGGAGGCGTGGAAGTACTGCTCCAGCACGTTGTAGTACGTGTCCCCCGCGACGAAGGTGATCAACCCGGCGGCCAGCACCCACCAGGGCCAGCGGTGGGCGGGCCGGTTGACCAGGCTTCCGGCCACCACGGCCAGGGCGCTGGAAAGCCCGATGAGGGCCCACAGAGGCGCGCGTGCCGCCGGTACCGTCATGTACACGACCGTGGCGGCAGCGACCAGCGCGCCATGAGCGGCCATCAGCCGTTGTGCCGGCAGCAAAAGCAAACGCCTCCCCTACGGGAGGAGACCTGGCGGTCCGTCTGGTCTGGTACCCCAGATCGTAGGCACCCCCGACGCGGGGCTGCATCTCGGACGGCTTCGTGCCTCAGGCGTCCCGCTGGTAAAAGCGCCGGTGCAGCGCGCGCATGTCCCCGGCCAACTCCGGTACCGGGCCGTCCACCGCTACACCCGGTGCCACGTCGTTGACGGGCAGTGTGCGCACCGGCGGCGTGGGCACGCCCAACTCCGTGAGCCAGCCGGCGAGTTGCTCCGAGGAGGCGACGTACACGATGCGGCCGAGGCCCACCCAGGCGTGCGCGGCCGCGCACATCGGGCAGTGCTCGCCGGAGGTGTACACCGTGGCGGCCGCCCGCTCCTCGGGGGAGAGCCGGGCCGTCGACCAGCGGGCCAGTTCGAACTCGGGGTGCCGGGTGCGGTCGCCGGAGGCCACCCGGTTGCGGTCCTCGGCGAGCACGGTGCCGTCCGCTCCCACCAGTACCGACCCGAACGGTTCGTCCCCGGCCTCCAGCGCCTCTTCCGCCAGCTCGACACACCGGCGCAGATACGGCAGTTCGGCATCCATCACGACCATGACGTACGGCCCTCCTCGCGCGGCGATCTTCGCGGGCAGCCTAGGCGCGCCGCGGCGTGCCCGGAAAGTCCGCGCGGTGCGGCGGCGTGCATGGGTGCGTAAAGCGGTTGCCGGGCGCGCGCCCCGATGCTGGAGTGATCACATGGATCACGCAGCGGTGCTCGCCCTCTTCGACCGGGACATGCGCGAGGGGGCACAGCCGGACAGCCCCGACGCGCGGGTGGAGCGGGTGGGCGGCGTGGTCCGCCAGGTGTCCTCGGCGCGCGGCTGGAACGGCGTCGTGTGGTCCGACCTGGACGAGACGAACGCCGACGAGGTGATCGCCGCGCAGATCGCCTACTTCTCCGGCCTGGGCCGCGAGTTCGAGTGGAAGCTGTACGGGCACGACCTGCCGATGGACCTGGGGGAGCGGCTGCGCAGCGCGGGGTTCACGGCCGAGCCCGAGGAGACGCTGATGATCGCCGAGGCCGCCGCCCTCGACCTCGACGCCCGGCCGCCCGAGGGCGTGCGCCTGCTGCCGGTCACCGACGCGGCCGGCGTCGACCTGGTGGTCGACGTGCACGAGAAGGCCTTCGGCACCGACGGCTCCCGGCTGCGGCACCAGCTGCTGGCCCGGCTGACGGGCGAGCCGGACACGATCGTCGCCGTCGTCGCGCTGGCCGGGGACGAACCGGTGAGCGCGGCCCGGATGGAGCTGATGCCCGGCACCCGGTT
Source organism: Streptomyces griseorubiginosus (assembly GCF_017614965.1). Lineage (GTDB taxonomy): Bacteria > Actinomycetota > Actinomycetes > Streptomycetales > Streptomycetaceae > Streptomyces > Streptomyces griseorubiginosus_B. Next base: position 6,499 of record NZ_WVUG01000029.1, read on the forward strand.
CGCCGGGCTGTGGGGCGGCGGCACCGTGGAGGGCTGGCGCGGCCGGGGTGTCTACCGGGCCCTGGTCGCCCACCGCGCCCGCGCCGCCGTGGAGCGCGGCTACCGCTACCTCCAGGTCGACGCCTCCAGCCAGAGCCGCCCCATCCTGGAACGCCTCGGTTTCGCCCCCCTGACCACGACGACGCCGTACATCTACGTGCCCCAGGGCCGGGATGTCACATCCGCGGCGGTTCGATCCGTCGCAGGGGCATGACGACGAACAACAAGAGCCAGAGCATCCTCCTCGCGGGCGCCAGCGGCGTCCTCGGCGGTCACATCACGCGCGCGCTGACCGAGGCGGGCCACCAGGTCACCGGCCTCGGGCGCGGACCGGCGAACGGCGTACGGGCCGACCTGATGGACCGCGACGCGCTGCTGCGCGCCGTCGACGGGCAGCACTTCGACGCCGTCATCCACGCCGCGACCGCCCTGCGCAAGGCGCCCATGCGCCACCGCGACATGTACGCCACCGACGCGCTGCGCACCGAGGGCACCGCCCATCTCGTCGAGGCCGCACAGGCCACCGGCGCCCGGCGCCTGATCAGCGAGTCGATGGTCTTCGGCTACGGCTACGGGGACTTCGGCGACCATGTCATCACCGAGGACGACGTGTTCGGTCCGCGCGGTACCACGCCGGAGCTGGAGCGGCATGTCGAGGGCATGCGCGTCAAGGAACAACTCACCTTCGAGGCCGCCGGGTTGGCGGGCATCTCACTGCGCTTCGGCCTGTTCTACGGCCCCGGTGGCACCGACGCGATCCTGCCCATGCTGCGCAAGCGGCAGTTGCCCGTCCCCGCCGACCACGGCCGGCTGCTGCCGTGGATCGAGCTCACCGACGCGGCCCGCGCGGTCGTCGCCGCCGTCGAACACGGCCGGGCCGGCCAGGCGTACAACATCACCGATCGGACCCCGTTCGGTTTCCGCGCCCATGTCCAGTGCGTGGCCGAGGAGTTCGGCCTGCCCAGGCCGATGACCGTGCCGCGGTGGCTGACCCGCCCGATGTCCTACGCGCACACCATGTTCGCGACGAACATGCGCGTGTCCTCGGCGAAGGCGGAGCGGGAGCTCGGCTGGACGCCCGTGCACGCGTCCTGCCGGGACGGTCTGGCAGCGCTGGCCGCACACCGTTGACCGGCCGACCGGGCCGTTCAGACCGGGGCCGTTCGGACTGGGGCCGTTCGGACTGGGGCCGTTCGGACCGGAGTCGGAGGCCGAACGGCCCCCCGCGACGCAAGGCCGCGGCTGGGAGCCTGACACGGGGGAGAGCCTCCCGGCGCCCGACTCTCCCGCCCGGGGCGCACGGTGGAGGCGGCGGGCCCGCCGATTGCCGAGGGGAGCCGCATCGGCGGGCCCGGCTCGGTGTCGCGCGGCACGGCCGCCCGGACCCGCGCCTCCGTCCTACGGTCTTCCGGCCCCGTCAGCGATGCGCCTTCGCCCGGTCGAGCGCGGCCACGCCGACCGCGGCCAGGCCGATCTGGATCAGCCACTCGATCCAGTCGACTCCCTTGGTGTCCTGGACCCCGATTCCGGCGGCGATCGCCGAGCCGATCAGCGCGGCCACGATGCCGACGAGGATCGTCCACAGGATGCCGATGCGCTGGCGGCCGGGAACCACGAGGCGACCCAGCACGCCGATGATGATGCCGATGAGAATGGCACTGATGATGCCCGAGATCTCCATCTCCGCCCCTCTTCGTCCGTACCCCCGCTCTTTCTCTCTGCCCCCAGAATGCGGAGGCAGTCCGCCCCGGTTATTGCCGGGACTTTCTGTTCAGGCGGCAGCCATGCCATGTACCTTTCAAGCGTTCAACGCGTGTAGAAGTCCGAACCCCCCATCTACGCGCGCAGATTGGCGCCCGCACCGCCTCTACCCCACCCCCTCACGGAGGTTCGACGGATGCTCCGATCCAGAAGATCCCGCCGCGGACTCACCACCGCCCTGGCCGGCCTCGGGCTGCTCGTCACCGGGGCCGCCCTCCAGGTCGCCACCCCGGCCACGCCCGCCCACGCGGCCACCACGCACCGCGTCCTGTTCGACGACGGCCACGCCGAGGAAGCCGGCAACGCCGACTGGATCATCTCGACCAGCAAGCCCGACCCGCTCGCCCAGGACTCCTCCCCGTCCGCCGAGACGGACTGGACCGGCGCGTTGTCGTCGTGGGGCGTCGCCCTGCAGAAGACCGGCGACTACAGCCTGAAGACCGCGACCAGCGCCCTCACCTACGGCGGCTCGTCGTCCACCGACCTGTCGAACTTCGACACCCTGGTCCTGCCGGAGCCGAACACGCTGTTCACGTCCGCCGAGAAGACGGCGATCATGAACTTCGTGAAGAACGGCGGCGGCCTGTTCATGATCTCCGACCACACCGGCGCCGACCGCAACAACGACGGCGAGGACGCGGTCGAGATCCTCAACGACCTGATGACCAACAACAGCGTCGACTCCACCGACCCGTTCGGCTTCTCCATCGACTCGCTGGACATCAGCTCCGGCTACCCGGCCGCGATCAGCGACAGCAGTGACCCGGTGCTGCACGGCTCCTTCGGCACGGTCACCAAGAGCCTCATCGCCGACGGTACGACGGCCACCCTCAAGCCGTCCGACAACTCCTCCGTCAAGGGCCTGGTCTACCGCTCCGGCTACTCCGGCAACACCGGCGCCTTCTTCCTGACGTCCACCTTCGGCAGCGGCCGTGTCGCCTTCTGGGGCGACAGCTCCCCGATCGACGACGGCACCGGCCAGTCCGGCAACACCCTCTACGACGGCTGGAACGACTCCGGCGCCACCAACGCCGCCCTCGCCCTGAACGCCACCGCGTGGCTGGCCGGGGACGGCAGCGGCAGCGGCGGCGGAGGCGGTGGGGGCACCGGCACCTGCACCGCCGCCCAGCTGCTCGGCAACAACGGCTTCGAGTCCGGGAACACCACCTGGAGTGCATCCAGCGGCGTCATCACCAACTCCAACGGCGAGGCCGCCCGCACCGGCTCCTACAAGGCCTGGCTCGACGGCTACGGATCGGCCCACACCGACACCCTGTCCCAGTCGGTGACCATCCCGTCCGGCTGCTCCGCGACCCTCAGCTTCTACCTGCACGTGGACACCGCGGAGACCACCACCAGCACCGCCTACGACAAGCTGACGGTCACCGCCGGATCCACCACCCTGGCCACGTACTCGAACCTCAACGCCGCCTCCGGATACGTCCTGAAGTCCTTCGACGTCTCCTCGCTGGCCGGCACCACCGCCACCGTCAAGTTCACCGGCGTCGAGGGGTCGACCCTCCAGACGTCCTTCGTCATCGACGACACCGCGCTCAACGTGAGCTGAGCCGACCGGACGGTTCCGGCGCGCCGGCCGGAACCGTCCGCTCCGCCGTGTTCCAGCCGGAGACCCGCACGCTCGGCGCGGAACCGCGCAGATCCGCCGTCCGGTAGGTGACGGTCAGCGTCGCCGACTCACCCGGCCACAGACTCACCTCGTTGTCCGACCACTGGACCGGCAGCACCGGCTGCCCCTTCGCGTCCACGAGATGGACGTCGGTGAGCAGCGACGGCGTCTTCCCGCTCCCGGTGTTGCGCAGGGTCACGGTCGTGGTGGACGTGCCGCCCGAGGACGCCGTCGACGCCGTGGCCGACACCGGCACCTGCGCCATCGAGGTCAGCCCCTTCAGGTCGGCGTAGCTGGTCGTCGGCGTGTAGTACCAGTCGGTGTTGGCCCAGTCGAGCGTGTCGGGCTTGGTGGACAGCCAGTAGACGTTCCGGCTGACCTCCTTGCCGGAGCCGTCGGTCAGGGTCAGCCGCAGCAGATACGTCGTCGCCAGTCCGCTCACCGACGAGGGCAGGGTGAGGGGCGAGGCGTGCGCGCCGTCGCCGTCGACCTTCACACCGGTGACCGTCTTGTCGTACTTCTGCGTGCCGTCGGGGTTGAACAGCGTGGCCCGGACCGTGAGCCCGGAGGCCGCCGCGTGCCGGTTGTCGACGACGACCACCGAGCGGTCGTCGTAGCTGTACTGGACGTGCAGCGGCTCGTTCGCCTTCCTGGCCCCGAAGTAGGCGCCGCCCTGGTCGAGGTAACGGTCCATCAGCTGCCAGTGCAGCGAGGTCCAGCCGCTGTTGAACATCCAGTAGACGACGCCCGTCGAGGGCTTGGAGACGTCGGTGGCGTTGCGCCCGTACGCCTCGAACTGCGCCCGGACGTTCTCGTACTGCGCGAGCTGGGCCTTCCTGACGTAGTCGGTGAGGCCGGTCGGGGCGCCGTAGCGGCCGGTGAGGGCGTTGTCGTAGAGCTTGAGGGTGCCGAAGGTGGAGGACGGCGAGCGGTGGTACTGCTTGGCGCCCGGGTCCTTCCAGAGGGTGTCGAGTTCGGCCGGGGTCATCATGCGGCGCAGGGTGTCGAGGGTGGGGATGTCGGGGCCCGCGCTGGTCTCGGAGTTGAACCCGGTGGCGCCGCCCTCGCGCTTGGCGTACCAGTAGTTCGGCGGGATCCAGTCGTAGGGGCCGGTCATCTTCATGCCCGAACTGCCCAGCTGCGGTGAGGAGTTGTCGGAGGCGGCGGCCACGACGGGTGCGTTCCAGTCCGCGGCCTTCAGGGCGTCGAGGTAGTTCTTCTCGATCGTCGCGTCGGGGGCGAAGTCGCTGCCGATGAGGAAGGAGATCACGCTCGGGTGGTCGCGCAGCCGGGCGGCCTCGGCGGCCATCGACGCCTGGGCGACCGGGTAGTCGGCAGCAGTCCACTTGTCGCCGGACTCGCCCCCGTTGACCTGGCCCTCCCACTTGTCGCAGCACTCCCAGCCGGGCAGCGTGAGGATGCCGTGGCGGTCCGCGAGGTCGAAGAACTCGTCGGGTTCGAGGTGGCCTTCGAGGCGGATGGTGTTCAGGCCCAGGTCGAGGGCGTACTTCAGTCGGTCCTCCACGTACGTCCGGTCCCAGCGCAGGAACTCGTCCGGCGACCAGCCGCCGCCCTTGATCAGCAGCTTGCGGCCGTTGACGCGGTACTGGCGGGCGCCGTCGGAGTTCAGGGGCGCCTGGACGTCACGGATGCCGAAGCTCTGGTGCGCGGTGTCGGAGGCGGTGCCGGAGACGGACGCGGTGAGGTTCAGGTCGTACAGGGGCTGGCCGCCCATGCCGGCCGGCCACCAGACCTTCGGGGAGGTGAGGTGGAGGCCGGGCACGTCGGCCGGGGTGAAGGTGACGGTCTTCGTCTCGTGCGCCGCGAGGGAGACGGACCGGGTGAACGTCGTCGGACCGATGCTGCCGGAGACCGTGGCCGTCACCGGCGCGTCGGAGTCGTTGCGGGCCTGCGCCCTGACGGTGAGGTCGGCCGAGGCGAGCGAGGGGACGTCCAGCTTCGTCACCACGTGGGCGTCCCGCAGGGCGACCGGGCCGCCGCGCCGGACGACGACGTCACGGACGATGCCCATGTTCTCGTCGGGCGGCGGCTGCAGCCAGTCGATCCAGCCCATGGTCAGGTTCTTGTCCGGGTCGTTGGGCTGGATGCGGAACGCCACGGTGTTCGTGCCCTGACGCACCAGTGAGGTGACGTCCAGTTCGTGGTCGGTGTAGGCGCCGGCGACGTCCTTCGTGGTGGCGACCTGCTTGCCGTTGACGTAGACGTCGGCCGCCGAGATCACCCCGCTGAAGTCGAGGTAGGTGCGCTCGGAGGTGTCGGCGACCGTGAAGTCGGAGCGGTACCACCAGGGGACCTGGAAGTCGGCCTTGGGGATCTTCTGCTGGTTGGTCGAGTGGAAGGGGTCGGCGTACGCGCCGTTCGCGAGCAGGGCCGCCAGGACCGTGGAGCGGGGGCCGGCCGGATACCAGCCGCTCGCCGGATAGCCGGGGGAGGAGACGTCGGCCGCCGGGTCGGAGACCTTCGCCGTCGACTGGATCGCGTAGCCGGACAGCGCGGTCGTACTGCCCGCGGCGGACGGGACCCGGGTGGGCCGGCCCGGTGGGGCGGCCCGGTGGTGGGGGTCGGCCCAGGCGCTGGTCGTCAGGGGACCCAGCAGACCCAGGACTACGGCGGCCGTGGCGAGACGGTGTCTGTTCACGGAGTCTCCAGCCCCTTCGTAAAGTTAGGAAACTTTACTAACCTGGGTCACGCTAAGGCGCCTCGTGGGCCGTGTCAATCACCATGCCCCCCGCGCGAGTTGCTCAGGACGCGGCCGAACGGCGCTCGAACACCACGTCCCGGGCCGTCCCGAGCGCCGTCGCCACCGCGCCCAGCAGCACCGCGTCCTCGCCGAGCCGGCTGGGCGCGATCCTGGGCCGCAGCGGGGTCAGCGTCCGCAGATGATCCCGCACCGGCTTGAGCAGCAGGTCCACGCTGTGGCCGACTCCGCCGCCGAGCACCACGAGATCGGGGTCGAGCACGGCCGCCGCGGCCGCGACGGTGTGTGCGATCCGCTCGCCCTCCAGCCGCACCGCCTGCACCGCCGCCTCGTCCCCCCGCCGGGCTGCGTCGAACACGGCCTTCGCGGTGAGCTGCCCGCTCATCCCGAACCGGCGCGCCGCCTCCACCACGGCCACCCCCGACACGGCGTCCTCCAGCCGCTCCGGCTTCTGCTGCCCCGGCCAGGGCAGGAACCCGATCTCCCCGGCCAGCCCGTGCGCCCCGGTGAACAGCCGCCCGTCGCTGACCACGCCCATGCCGAGCCCGGTGCCGATCATGATGTACGCGAACAGCCTGCTGCCCGCGCCGACGCCGTAGGTGTACTCGCCGAGCGCGGCCAGATTGGCGTCGTTGTGCACCTCCAGCGGCACCCCCAGCTCCTCCCGCATCCGGTCGAAGAGCCCGGCCCGCCCCCAGCCCGGCAGATGCATCGCGTACCGCACCCGGTGCTGCTTCTCGTCGTACACCCCCGGCGTGCCCACCACCGCGTGCACCACCTCGTCCGGCGCCACCCCGGAACCGGCGACCACCTGGCGGGCCGTCGTCACCACCAGGTCGGCCATCGCCCGGGAGCTGCGGGCCCGGTTGCGCACCTCGGAGCGGGCGACCACCGAGCCGTCCAGGTCGGCGACCGCGACCCGAAGCCAACTGCGGCCGACGTCGATGCCGAGCGCGTACCCGGCCGCCGGGTCGGGTGCGTACAGAACGGCGATGCGGCCTCTTTCCGGGGCGTGGGTACCCACCTCGTGTACGAGTCCCGCCGCTGCCAGGGAGGCGAGGGCGCTGGACACCGTCGGCTTGGACAGACCCGTCTCCCGCGCGAGCTGGGCACGAGAGGCCGCCCCCGCGGCCCGCAGCCGGTCGAGCAGCAGGCGCTCGTTGGTGCTGCGCAGCCGCCGGCGGTTCCAGGGCTGTTCCTGCTGGTCTACGGCGTCACTGGCGGGCATCGCACCATTCTCACTTATGTGTTGGGGCCTCTTGACGCATCAAGTAAGGCTCCTTAACTTTATCGGCCAGTCAGCCTCGCCGGGCCAGCCTTGGGCTGCCCAGCGCCCGGTGCCTCGGGAGTCCCCATGTCCGGTAGTCCGCCACCCAACGGTGGTTTCGTCCGTCGCGTAGGCCTGTTCCAGGCCACCGCCATCAACATGAGCCAGATGTGCGGCATCGGGCCGTTCGTCACGATCCCGCTGATGGTCGCCGCCTTCGGCGGTCCGCAGGCGGTGATCGGGTTCGTCGCGGGAGCGGTCCTCGCCCTCGCCGACGGGCTGGTGTGGGCCGAACTGGGCGCCGCGATGCCCGGTTCCGGCGGCAGTTACGTCTATCTCCGCCAGGCCTTCCAGTACCGCACGGGCCGGCTGATGCCGTTCCTGTTCGTCTGGACGGCGATGCTCTTCATCCCGCTGATCATGTCCACCGGCGTGGTCGGCTTCGTCCAGTACCTGGGCTACCTGGCCCCGGACCTGACCAAGACCCAGGGCGATCTGATCGGCCTCGGCGTCATCGTCCTCGTGGTCGTCCTGCTGTGGCGGGGCATCGAGAACATCGCCCGGATCACCGCGGTGATGTGGGCGGTCATGATCGCCTCCGTGGTGCTGGTGATCCTCGCCGCGGCGACCGACTTCAGTGCGCACCTCGCCTTCACCTATCCCGCCCACGCCTTCGACCTGGGCAGCAACCACTTCTGGATCGGCTTCGCGGCCGGTCTGACCATCGGCATCTACGACTACCTCGGCTACAACACCACGGCCTACATGGGTGCCGAGATCAAGGACCCCGGCCGGGTCCTGCCCCGCTCGATCATCTACGCCATCCTCGGCATCATGACGATCTACCTGCTGCTGCAGATCGGCACGCTGGGTGTGATCGACTGGCACCGGATGACGGACGCCAAGGACATCGCCTCCACCTCGGTGGCCTCGGCGGTGCTGGAGAAGACCTGGGGCAAGGCGGCCGCCGACACGGTCACCGTGCTCATCCTGATCACGGCCTTCGCCTCCGTCTTCACCGGCCTGCTCGGCGGCTCGCGGGTGCCGTACGACGCGGCCCGTGAGCGCGTCTTCTTCCGCCCCTACGCCAAGCTGCACCCCAAGCACCGCTTCCCGATGCTGGGGCTTGCGACCATGGGCGTGTTCACGGCGATCGGCTTCCTCATCGGCCGGCACACCGACCTCGCGACCCTGATCCAGCTGCTGACCACGGTGATGGTCATCGTCCAGGCGCTGGCCCAGATCGTCGCCCTGACGGTGCTGCGCAAGCGGCAGCCGACGCTGAAGCGGCCGTACCGCATGTGGCTGTACCCCGTGCCGAGCATCGTGGCCTTCGTCGGCTGGTGCGTGATCTACGGATACGCCGACAAGAACTCGCCCGGCCGCCATCCCATCGAGTGGTCGCTGGCCTGGCTGGCCCTCGGCTGCCTCGCGTACGTGCTGTGGGCGCGCTTCGAGAAGGTGTGGCCGTTCGGCCCGAAGGAGATCTCCGAGGAGTACCTGACCCCGCCGGAACCGGAGCCGGCGGCCACCTGAAAAGGGCGCGGTGTCCCTGCCGCGCCTGCGCTAGAGTCTCGTCATCCGTGAAGCCTCCCCGGGCGGACCACCGTCCGCCCGGGGAGGCTTTTCCCATGCCCGCTGAAAGGCAGGACCCCCGTGCCAGACGTGTCCGTCCGCCCCGCCACCGCCGAGGACCGCCCCACCGTCGAGCGGTTGTGGCTGATGTTCCGTCACGACCTGTCCGGTTTCATGGGCGTCCTGCCCCACCCCGACGGGACGTTCCGCAGCGAGCGGGTCGACGCCGCCTTCACCGAGGAGGGCTGGGCGCCGTACCTCCTCCTGCGTGGGGATCGGCCCGTGGGGTTCGCCTTCGTCCGCGGGCTGAACGGGCCGACACGCGTGCTGAACAGCTTCTTCGTGGTACGCGGCGCGCGCCGCGAGGGCCTCGGGACACGCATGGTCCGCGAGGTCGTACAGCGCCACCCCGGCCCGTGGGAGATCGCCTTCCAGTACGAGAACGAGCCCGCCGTCCGCTTCTGGCGCCGCGTCGCCTCCGCACTCGCGCCGGGTGCCTGGACCGAGGAGACCCGCCCGGTCCCGCACCGCCCCGACCTGCCGCCGGACGTGTGGATCTCCTTCCGCGCCGGGGGCGGTGCGGGGGAGGGGGCCTGACACCGCCGGCCGCAGCGATGCGGTCAGTGGGCCGCCTGGATGTCGATGTTCATGAACCGGGCCCAGGCCCGCCCGGCGTCGGTATCCCAGAGGCGGTCGAGATCGGGGTCGTGGGCGATCCAGTCGCCGGTGAGGGTGCTGTCGGACGTACGCAGGCTGCGGTCGAGCTGGTTGAGGGCCGACCTCGTGCAGTCCTGCAGCCAGTCGCCGGGCTCGTAGCCGGTCGGCAGACTTCCGTCGGGCAGGTTCGTGGCCAGGGCGAGGAAGCACGCCGCGTTGTAGTGGGTCATCCAGCCGGCCGACCCTTTGCGCACCGGGCCCCAGTGCCGTGACGTGGCCCGCGCACGGGTGATGTTGGCGTGCGTGGCGGGGTCATGGTCCGAGCCCTTGCGGTGATCGTCGAAGAGCAGCCGGCGGATCCCGGTGCCCCGCGCGCGGTACCAGGTGCCGACCAGTACCTCGTCGGCGACGCGGTCGAAGGCTTCACTGACCTTGCGCTGCTGCTCGGGGTCCGCCGTGCCCGTGTGGCCGTTGTGGCCGTTGTGGTGGACCCGGGTGAGGTCGTGCGCGGCCAGAGCGATGCGGATCGCACCGAGGAAGGTCCGGCGCTGGGAGCGCCGGGCCGGCAGGGGCAGCGGCATCAGCCACGAACCCCAGTAGCGTCGCTCACCGCTGTTCGAGCGGCCGCCGGGCACGCTGCTGCGCAGCCAGCGACGCAGCAGTGAACGCAGCCGCAGTCGTTTGCAGATGTCGTCCAGGTGGATCCGGGCGAGGGCGGCCATCTCCAGCAGCCGCATCCGCTCCTCCTCCGTCCTCGGCAGGTCCTGCTCGCGCAGCAGGGGGCGCGCGGCCCGGGAGTAGGCGATGGCCATGCGGTAGGCGGTCTCGATGTGTTCCGGCCACAGTTCGGTGCAGCGCTGGTAGATGTCGAGCGCCTGCTGGTAGTCGCCCGTCGGCTGGTGCGCGTGCTTCAGTTCGATCAGGGCGGCTTCGCCGTGCCGTACGAGCAGGTTGCCGGGGACGAACTTGACCGCCTGTGTGAACGCCCGCAGCGCCTCGTCGTAGTCGGCGCCGGTGCCGTCGGTGGGCGCCGGGTCGCTCACCTGGCGCCGCTGCTCGTGCAGACCCTTGCGGTACAGGGCGAGAGCCTGCTCGTCCTGACCCCAGCGTTCCCAGCGGGGGATGCGCCGCAGCATCTCCGGCTGGTTGCGCACCTTCACGATGCAGTGGACGGCGATCTTCTCGACCAGCGTCTCCTCGTCCTCCGAGGCGATCACACCGGCCGCGATGATGCGGTTGTGCGGCATGCGCAGAATGCGTACCGAGATCCTGCGCGTGGTCCCCTCCGAGTCCAGTTCGCGCAGATCGACTGCGTATCCGGGCGGGCTCGCAAGGGCGAGGTCGAGCACCGAGCCGATCCACCCCTGCGTCGGCGTGGACGCCTGCGGCCGGCTGTCGGCCGTCGAGGCGGACGGACTGCCGGGGGCGAGGACGCTCTCGCCGCCGTGTTCGGTGAGGTGCACCGCGAGATGGGCGGCGAGATGCCCGGTCCCGTTGCCGGAGCCGTTCTCCGCGGCCGGCCCGGGCAGCAGGACCAGCGGCAGGATCCGGCCGCGGGACCGCAGCCGGTGCACGAGCGACGAGACCCCGCGCACGATGCCGAGCGCCACGAGGGCGCCGATGCCGAGCACGAAGAGACGGGTGGCCGCGCTCAGCGCCTGCTCCACCGCGTTGCCCACACCCATACCGCCCCCGCCGAGTAGTGCCGACGCATGCCTATGACATATCCGGAATGGGTGCGGAATAAGCCATTCGCCCGTGGGGGAACGCCAGTTGACCGACGACACGTCTCGCGGCGGGCCGCTGGAGAGGCATGTGGGGACGACGGCCGGGGGGCCCGCGGCGGCCGGAAACTCGCATCGGTCGTGCGTCGTAAGGTGGTCCCATGAGCCGGCCGCCCTCGTCCGGGCACACCGCGACCACCGGCGACGGCCCGCTGCCGGCCGCCGAGGCGGGCGGTGACGTCTCCTTGACCACGGGTGCGCTGGCACGCCGGCTCGGTGTCTCGCCGACCACGCTGCGCTCGTGGGACCGCCGGTACGGCATCGGGCCGGCGGTCCGCGCCGACGGACGACACCGGCGCTGGAGCCCGCGGGACGTGTCGGTGCTGGAGGCGATGTGCCGGCTGACGTCATCGGGTATACCGCCCGCCGAAGCCGCGCGCGCCGCCAAGAAGACGGCCGGCGCGCCCCCGGTCACACCCGCGCAGGCCGCGGAGCCGGCGGCACCGGAACGCTCGAAGGCCGCCGGCCCGCTGCCCCTCGGAGACGTGCGTCTGGAGTGCCGGGGGCTGGCCCGCGCCGCCGTACGCCTGGACGCCCCGGCCGTCGAGGAGCAGCTGACCGGGGCAGTGGCGCGGTACGGAGTCGTCGTCGCGTGGCAGGAGGTGATGGTGCCGACCCTGCACGCCGTGGGCCGCAAGTGGGCGTCGTCCGGCGACCGCTACGTGGAGGTCGAGCACCTGCTCTCCTGGCACGTCTCCACCGTCCTGCGACGCGGTACCCGGCCCCCCGCGCCACGCGCCGAGGCAGCGGTCACCGGCCCCGTGCTGCTGGCCTGCGCACCCGGCGAACAGCACACCCTGCCGATCGAGGCGCTCAACGCCGCCCTCGGCGAACTCGGCGTGCCCACCCGGATGTTCGGCGCCGCCGTACCGGCGGAGGCGCTCGCGGCGGCGGTGCGGCGCCTGGGACCGTCGGCCGTGGTGCTGTGGGCACAGGCGCGCTCCACCGCGAATGCGCCGTTGGCCGGTCATCTGGCCGGCACCCAGTGGGGGACGAAGGGCGCACGCCGCCGGCCCGTGGTCGTACTCGGCGGACCCGGCTGGTCCGCCCGGTCGGCCCGCGGCATGCTCAGGCCCCCCAGCCTCGAGGACGCCCTCGCCGTCCTCCCCGGCGCACACCGCACCGCATCACCGCGGTGGACAGGGCTCAGTCACCGCCGCGCGCCTGCCTGAAACGGGCGAGACCTTCGGAGAGTTCGACGATCGGATCCGGATAGTCGCCGAGCGCGGCCCGCTCCAACCCCCGCAGCTTCCACGGTTCGTGCACCGACGGGCCCTCGACCGGGGCGAGTTCGGGAACCCAGCGCCGGACGTAGCCGCCGTCCGGGTCGTAACGGCGGGCCTGGGTGACGGGGTTGAGAACCCGGTTGGGGCGGCTGTCGGTGCCGGTGCCGGCCATCCACTGCCAGTTGAGCTGGTTGTTGGCCACGTCGCCGTCGACCAGGAGCTCCAGGAAGTGCCGGGCGCCCACCCGCCAGTCGACGTAGAGGGTCTTGGTGAGGAAGCTGGCGGTCAGCAGCCGTCCGCGGTTGTGCATCCAGCCCTCGTGGCGCAACTGCCGCATCGCCGCGTCGATCACCGGGTAGCCCGTGCGGCCCTCCTTCCAGGCCCGCACGTCCTCGCGGGCGGTGCGCTCGGAGCGCCAGCGGTCGCGCTTGGTGCGGTAGTCGGCGGTGGCGGCCGCGGGCCGCGCGGCCAGCACCTGCCGGTGGAAGTCCCGCCAGGCGAGCTGCCGTACGAACGCCTCCGCGCCCGGGCCGCCCGCCGCGCGCGCCCGGTGGACGAGTTCCACGGGGGAGAGCGTGCCGAAGTGCAGGTGCGGCGAGAGACGGGACGTGCCGTCACCCGACAGGTCGTCGTGCTCCTCCTCGTACGACGCGATCCCGGCACACAGCCACGAGGCCAGGAGCCTGCGGCCCGCCGTCTCCCCGCCCTCGGCCAGGCCCGCCGACAGCCCCTGGAGGGTCGCGCGCGAGGGAAGCTCCTCGGAGCCGACGCCGTCCGGCACGCGGAGGGTGCGCGGCGGCGCCAGTGCCGCACGCAGGTGCACCCCGGCCCACTGCCGGAAGTACGGGGTGAAGACGGCGAAGTGGTCCGAGGAGGCCGGGGTCAGCGCGCCGGGCGTCACGGCCGTGGTCACGGTGTCGTGGACGTGCAGCCGCCGCCCCTCCGCCTCCAGCGCCCGGCGCAGCCGCAGCTCGCGCCGGTGCGCGTACGCGCTGACGTCGGCGGCCATGTGCACCTCGTCGGCGTCCGTCTCGGAGGCCACCTTGCACACCTCCTCGACGACGTCACCGGAGCGCACGATCAGCCGGCCGCCGCGCTCGCGCAGTCCGCCGTCGAGATCCCGCAGACAGTCGGCGAGGAACGCGAGCCGGTTGGGCGCGGCGAACCCCGCGCCGGTCACGCCCCTGTCCCGGACGAAGAGGGGGACGACCTCGCGGGACTCGTTCGCCGCCCGCAGGGGCGGGTGGTCGTGCAGGCGGAGGTCGGCGGTGAACAGGACGATCGAGACGTTCATGGTGGTGCTCCGGGGGCGGGTGTACGGCTTCCGACGACATGCTTCCGACGCCGTGGACACGGCGGATGCGGCCGTCAACCGCTGGGTGCGTGTTCCCTCGCCGGGGTGACCGGCTCGCGGGCCGCCGCGAGAGCGATGTTGCGCGCCATGCCGCCGAAGACGACGGCGTGGAAGGGGGAGACGCTCCACCAGTAGGCGTGCCCGAGCAGCCCGTGCGGATGGAACAGGGCCCGCTGTACGTAGCGGGTGCGGCCGTCGGGACATGTCCCGGCGCGCATCTCCAGCCAGGCGAGTCCCGGCAGGCGCATCTCGGCGCGCAGCCGCAGCAGACGGCCCGGCTCGATCTCCTCCACCCGCCAGAAGTCCAGCGAGTCGCCGGCCCGCAGCCGGGCCGCGTCACGGCGCCCCCGGCGCAGTCCCACACCGCCCACGAGCCGGTCGAGCCGGCCCCGCACCGCCCAGGCGAGCGGGAAGGAGTACCAGCCGTTGTCGCCGCCGATGCCCTCGATCACCCGCCACAGCGCCTCCGGGGAGCCGTCGACGAGCACCTCCCGCTGGTCGGTGTACAGGCTGCCGCCCGCCCAGTCGGGGTCGGTGGGCAGCGGGTCGCTGGGCGCACCGGGCACGGACGCCGAGGACCAGCGGGTGGCGACCCGGGCCTCACGGACCCGCTGCAGGGCCAGCCGTACGGCCTCGTCGAAACCGATGGGACGCCCGGGAGGGCCGGGCGCGTACCGGACGATGTCCCGCTCGTGGCAGACGACCCCGTGGCGCAGCGACTCGGTCAGCGGTCGCGCGATCCCCGCCGGGACCGGGGTGACCAGCCCGACCCAGTGACTGGACAGCCCCGGGGTGAGGACGGGCAGCGGGACGATGATCCGCCGGGGCAGGCCCGCCACGGCCGCGTAGCGCAGCATCATCTCCCGGTAGGTCAGCACGTCCGGACCGCCGATGTCGAAGGCGCGGCTGACGTCGGCCGGCACCCGGGCACTGCCCACGAGGTGGCGCAGCACATCGCGCACGGCCACCGGCTGGATCCGGGTGCGCACCCAGCTGGGAGTGATCATCACGGGCAGGCGTTCGGTGAGGTAGCGCAGCATCTCGAAGGAGGCCGAGCCCGAGCCGATGACGACGGCCGCCCGCAGCACGGTGGTGGGCACGCCCGAGTCCAGCAGGATCCGGCCCACCTCGGCCCGGGAGCGCAGATGCGGCGACAACTCCCGCTCCACGACGCCCGAGGGCGTCAGAGCGCCCAGATAGACGATGCGCCGCACGCCCGCGGCCCGGGCGGCCTCGCCGAACATCCGCGCGGCCCGGCGGTCGGTCTCCTCGAAGTCCTCTCCCGTGCCCAGGGCGTGCACCAGGTAGTAGGCCACGTCCACTCCGCGCAGGGCCGCGGCGATGGATTCGGCGTCCGTGACGTCGCCCCGCACCACCTCCACCCGGCCGGCCCAGGGATGGTCACGCAGCTTGCCCGGCGACCGGGCCAGGCAGCGCACGCGATGGCCGGCGGCGAGAAGCTCGGGCACCAGCCTGCCGCCGATGTACCCCGTCGCCCCCGTGACCAGGCACGTCAGACCCGGTGCGTCCTCGTCAGCGTTCATCGGCTCCAGTCCCTCCGCGGAAGTTGCCTCCCCGAGATCACTTCCACTGTCGCCGCGGTCGCGGATGCAGCGCCTCCGCGGTCGGCCGCGCTCACCCCTGTCGACAGGTCCAACCGTCGACCGTGGACATGTCCGCGCCGATAGGGGGCACGCGAACACTACGCAGCCGTTGTCGGAAGTCGAGGTTGAAACTGGAGGTGCTGCTGCTATGGGCGCGAAGGTGTTGGAGCGGTTTCCTGCGGGAGCTCCGCGCGGATCGTGGCCGGCAGAGGAGTACGCGGCGAGGCGCCGCGCCGAGGGCGAACCGGCGACGGTCGTCATGGACCTGAAGTCCGACGCGTTCCTCGTGGTGATCCCGAGCGGCGACGAGGACTGAGCGGGCCTCTGCTGCTCCGGTCACCCGCTGGGGGTGAGGCCGTGGGCGTCGGGACGGTCGATTCTGCGAGGGTACGGCCGACCGGGGCATGACGCCTCCCGCCGGAAGGAGTGCCCGTGACCACCGGCAGCGACACCCACTGGGCGGTGGACCGGTTGCGGGCGGTCCCCGGGGTGCGAACGCTGTCGGACTACCAGCGGCCCTGGCTGGTCAAGGACGTGGTCGCCGGGGCCGCCCTGACGACGCTGCTGGTGCCGCAGGGCATGGCGTACGCCGAACTCGCAGGTCTGCCGCCCATCACGGGCCTGTACACGACGATCCTCTGCCTGCTCGGCTACGCGGTGTGCGGTCCCTCCCGGATCCTGGTGCTGGGCCCCGACTCCTCGCTCGGACCGATGATCGCCGCCGCCGTCCTGCCCCTGGTCACGGCGGGCGGCGATCCGGACCGGGCGGTGGCCCTGGCCTCGATGCTCGCCGTCATGGTGGCCGGCATCATGATCCTCGCCTCCGTGGCGCGGCTCGGTTTCATCGCCGACCTGATCTCCAAGCCGACGATGATCGGCTACATGAACGGTCTGGCCCTGACGATCCTCGTCGGTCAGCTGCCGAAGCTGCTGGGCTTCAAGGTCGAGGCGGACAGCCTCATCGGGGAGTGCGCCGGCCTCGTCCGCAAACTCGCCGACGGCGCGACCGTGCCGGCCGCTGCCGCCGTCGGAATCAGCGGACTGGTGCTGATCCTCGTGCTGCAGCGGTTCCTCCCGAAGGTCCCCGCGGTGCTCGTGATGGTCGCGCTGGCGATCCTCGCGTCCTCGGTCCTCAGCCTCGGTGAGCACGGCGTCCGACTCGTCGGACCGCTGCCGGAGGGCTTCCCGCCGTTCACGGTGCCGCATGTGACGGTCGACGACCTCGCGCCGCTGTTCGGCGGCGCGTTGGGCATCGCCGTGGTGTCGCTCGCCGACACCATCTCCAACTCCTCGGCGTTCGCCGCCCGCACCGGTCAGGAGGTCCGCGGCAACCAGGAGATGGCGGCGGTCGGGGTCGCGAACCTGGCGGCGGGGCTCTTCCAGGGCTTTCCCGTCAGCGCGAGCGGATCCCGCACGGCCGTCGCCGAGCGCGCGGGCGCCAGGAGCCAGCTGACCGGCGTCGTCGGAGCCACCCTGATCGTGCTCATGCTGGTCCTGGTACCGGGCCTCTTCCGCAATCTCCCCCAGCCCGCCCTCGCCGCCGTGGTCATCGCCGCGTCGCTCTCGCTGGCCGACCTCCCCGGGACCGTACGGCTGTGGCGGCAGCGGCGCGTGGAGTTCCTGCTGTCGGTCGCGGCCTTCCTCGGTGTGGCCCTGCTCGGGGTGCTGCCCGGCATCGCGATCGCCGTCACGCTCTCCGTCCTCAACGTCTTCCGGCGCGCCTGGTGGCCGTACGACACCGTGCTGGGCAGGGTCCCGGGCATCGAGGGCTACCACGACATCCGTTCCTATCCCGAGGCCGAACGGCTGCCCGGACTCGTGATCTACCGGTTCGACGCGCCGCTGTTCTTCGCCAACGCCAAGACCTTCCGCGACGAGGTGCGCCGGCTGTCCGCGACCAGCCCGCCGCCGCGCTGGATCGTGATCGCGGCGGAGCCCATGACCGACGTGGACACCACCGCCGCCGATGTCCTGGTCGACCTCGATGTGGCGCTCAACGCCCGGCACGTGCATCTCGTCTTCGCCGAACTCAAGGACCCGGTGCGGCGGAAGATCGAGCGCTACGGGCTCACCCGCACCATCGACGCGGCCCACTTCTACCCCACCGTGGAGACCGCCGTGGCCGCCTTCCGCCGGCACACCGGAGCCGAGTGGGCCGCCGGGGCCTCCACGCCAGCACTCGGTGAGGGGTGAGCGCGATGAGCGTTCCCGACAGCCCGACCCCGCCCGAGCCGTCCCCCGACGGCACCTTCCTGCACGCCACGCGGCTGGCGCTGGGCCTGACCGACCTGGCCGTACGGACCGCGGCGAGGGCGGGAGGCGTCCGGGTACGCGAACGGCACCCGACCGCCGCGGCCGCCTCCGACGCGGCTCTCGGCCTCGCCCTGGAAGCCCAACACCGGCTGTCCTCGGCCCTGTTGGGTGCCGCGGAACGGACCGCGCCCGCTACCCGGGCGGCCGTGCGCGGTCTCGTGCCGTCCGGTGCCACCGATGCCGTCGGCCGTCGTGTGGCCCACTGGAGCGCGCGTGGCGCCGCCGAACGCCTGCGGGCGCGGAACGAGGCGCTGTCGGCGGCCCGCAGGCTCGTACAGGTGCTGGCGGCGGCCGTCCTCGACGAGATCGACCTCGACGCCGTGGCCGACCGGCTCGATGTCGACCGCGTCGCCTCCCGGCTCGACGTCGACCGTGTCGCCTCCCGGATCGACATCGACGCTGTGCTCGCCCGGGTCGACCTGGTCACGTACACCGAACTGGTCCTGGAGGAAATGGACATCGGCCGGGTGGTGCGGGACACGGGCGGGAGCATCACGGCGGAGACGCTGGACGCGTTCCGGGAACAGAACGCGCGCGCCGACCGGCTCGTGCAGCGCATCGCGGACCGGCTGCTGCGCAGAGCGGGCACGGATTCCACCAACCGGCCCGCCGCCGGGCCCGTTCGCCAGGTGGAGGCGCTGTGACAGCGTCGACCCGCCCGTCTGGCCTGCCGGTCGTCCAGGGACTGCCGGCCGGGATCGTGTCGCGTACGGTGGCCGCCGCCGTGGACGTCCTCGTGCTGCTCGCGCTCCTGTTCCTCCTCGAACTCGGTTATGCGGCGGCGCGGTTCCTGCTGACGGGCCCTCCGTTCACGTTCCCCGAACCCGATCCCGTCGTCACCGCCGTCCTCGGTTACGTCCTCTTCGTCGTCTATCTCGCGGGCAGTTGGTTCCTCGGCGGTCGCACGGTCGGGGACCAGATGATGGGCTTGCGGGTGACCGGTCGTTCGGGGCGACGGATGTCCCCGGGCAGGGCCCTCCTGCGTGCCGTGCTGTGCGCGCTCGTTCCCGTGGGGCTGCTGTGGATCCCGGTCAGCCGACGCGGCGCCTCCCTCCAGGACCTCCTCGTCGGCACCACCGTCGTACACGACTGGTACGGCAGCACCGGCCCCCGCCTCGGCGGCCCGGGCGGGCTCACCTCCGGAGGGTGAGGTGCGGGAGGGGCCGATCGGGCTTGATGAGTCCCGGGCGGGGGAGAGGAGAGAGACCATGACGACACTCGGGCCCGTGCAGCTGGTGACCCTCGGGTTCGGTCCGGACGCGCAGTTCGAGGGCCGTGTCCTCGAAGAGCTGGGAGCGCTGGAGAGCAGCGGGCAGATCCGTGTCCTCGACGTGCTGTTCCTGCAGAAGGGCGGCGACGGGGACACCGTCGGACTCGACTACCGGGCCGAGGGCATGGGCGAGATGATCGAGGCGCTGCTGGGGCTGGCCCCGCACTTCGAGGAGGCGACGGGGGTGGAAGCCGGCGCGGGGGAGGAGGCGGACGGCCCCGCACCGAAGGACGTCGGGTTCACACCGGACGACCTCAGGTCGCTCACGCAGGAACTCCTCCCGGGCACCGCGGCCGGGTTCGTCCTGCTGGAACACCTGTGGGCCAAGCACCTGCGCGAAGCCGTCCGTGAGGCGGGCGGCCTGCCCCTCGCGGAGGGGTTCCTCACGCCCGAGGCGCTCGCGCCGGTGGCGGCCGAACTCCTCGCGACGACCCAGACCGTCGACGACCTGACCGCCGCTCAGGAGGCCGCCGGCCGGCCGGACGACCGGCGTCTGTGACACAACTCCCCGGACTATCAGGGAGCTTGGTCAGGGAGCTTGGCCGGGCTCCTCAACTCGCCGGACTGTCAGGGAGCGTGGCCCGAGTGGTAGGCCGAACCGGCGTACCACTCGGGCCGTTTCGGCTCAGGTGGCGGGCACGCCCCGTCGGCGGTGCGGGGCGAGGCGGCCCAACCCGAGCCTCGCCACCCGTGGCCAGTCCGCGGGTCCGCCGGACGCCCGCACTCCCGGCCGGTGACGCGGCACGACCACCCGCAGTGCCGCGGGGGCGGACCGGCACACCACCGGCGCCGGCAGCGTGACGTACTCCCCGTCGATGCCGACCGCCACGGCGTCCGAGTCCGCCTCGACCACGACTTCCTCGGCGCTCAGGCGCATGACCGAACCGGACCGCGGGCCGCGCACCAGGCGGGCCGCCTGAGCGGTGTTGCCGACGCGGACGCACAGCACTCCGAGCCGTCCCGAGTCCAGCCGTTCCCGGCGTCCCGGATGGGCCGAGTCGACCGCGCGCCGGTAGGGGTTGTTGCTGACCAGGAGCGCCTGCAGGCCCTCGGCCTCGGAGCCCCCGGCCCGCATGCGCAGCGCGGGCGCGTCCTTGCTGGTGAGGAGCTCGGGAAGGGTCTGCAGGGCGGTGTGCACTTTGGCGTCCCGGTAGGCGGGGTCGGCGACCACGGACGCGTAGGTACCGAAGGACGCGTTGTTGACGAACACCCGGTCGGCGGCGAACCCGAGGTCGACGCGGAGCTCCACGCCGTCGGTGAGCGCCTCCAGGCTCGCGGCGGGATCCTCCCGGTCCAGACCGAGGTCGAGAGCGAAGTGGTTGCGGGTGCCGGCGGGGATCACGGCGAACGGCACGTCGTGATGCGCCGCCACCTCGGCCACCAGCGCCTGGGTGCCGTCCCCGCCCGCCACGGCCAGCAGATCGGCCCCCTCGGCCACGGCCCGGCGCGCGAGGTCCACGACGTCCTGCCCCGGCTCGAGCAGCACCACCCGGGCGCCCGCCGCCCGCGCCTTCTCGGCGAGATGGAACCGGTCCACCTTGCCCCCGCCGGAGCGCGGGTTCATCAGGATCCAGGGGCTGTGCGGGGTCTCGGCCGTCCTGGGCTGCCGGGTGGTGTGCGAGGGTGCCAGCGCGGTGTGCGCCGCGGCGACGGCCAGGGCCCACAGGGCCAGCGACAGACAGGCGGGACCCAGCATGCCGGAGGACGCGTACAGGGCGAGCACGGCCAGCGGCGCGGCCACCGACAGCACCGCCCCGAGGACACGCAGCACACCGGTGTGGGCCAGCGTCCACCACACCCCGACGGCGGCGAGCGCCAGGCCGGCGAGGCCGGCCAGCGCCCACAGCACGCTGCGCAGACCTGCGACGATCAGCGGCACGAGCACGCTGCCCAGCAGGGCGAGCAGCGCGACCCGTGCCCTGAGGACACTGCCCGAGGGCGGGTCCGCCGCTGGCCTCGTGCTCGTGCCCGAGCCGCGGTGCCGACCCATGTCCTCACCTGTCCGTCACATCGCGGAGGTGTCGTCCCGCCGGACCACGCACAGGGCCCAGATGATGAACCCCGACATCGCGATCATCACGACCGACCACACCGGGTAGTACGGCAGCGAGAGGAAGTTGGCGATGAGGACGAGGGCCCCGACGCCCACGCCGGCGACACGGGCCCAGGTGGACGTCACGAACAGTCCCATGCTGACGATCACGGCGACCACGCCGAGGGCGAGGTGGACCCAGCCCCAGCCGGTGAGGTCGAACTGGAAGACGTAGTTACGGGTGTTGACGAAGACGTCGTCCTCGGCGATCGCCATGATCCCCCGGAAGATGGCGAGGAGGCCGGCGATCGTCAGCATGACGGCGGCGAAGGCCGTCAGGCCGGCGGCCCAGTTCTGCTTCGTCGAGGGAGCGTGTGCGGTGTGCGTGGCGGTCATCCTGAGTACCTCGTTCCACTGAGCACCAGTTCCTTGGCCCTGGCGTACTCCTGGTCGGTGATGTCGCCGCGGGCGCGGATCTCCGACAGCCTGGCGAGTTCGTCCACGCTGCTGGACCCGCTGCCGCTTCCGGCGGTCCTGCGGATGTAGGAGTCGAACTCCCGTTGCTGCGCCTGTGCCTGTGCCACCTCACGGCGGCCCATGCTCTTGCCGCGGGCGATCACATAGACGAACACCCCGAGGAAGGGAAGGAGGATGACCAGCGCCAGCCAGCCGGCCTTCGCCCAGCCGCCCATGTCGTCGTCGCGGAAGATGTCGACGACGATCCGGAAGAGCAGGACGAACCACATGATCCACAGGAAGAACACCAGCATGGACCAGAAGACGCTCAGCAGCGGATAGTCGTACGCGAGGTACGTCGGCGTGCTCATGGCTCTCCTCCGTCCCGGGCGGCCGCACGGCCGCCTTTCTCTGCCTTCTCAGCGTGCGCACGGCAAGAAGCGGACGGCCTCACCCGGCGCGGGTGAACGGGGGCGTCAGGTCGCCGACGAGGGGCCCGGGCCGCCCATGACGCCCGACCTGCGCAGAGCCGCCCGCCAGGCGAGGGCGAGCACCAGCTCCATCAGGCCCAGCAGGACGAGCCACAGCCCCAGCAGCCGGGTCAGCGCGCGGGCCGACTCGGTCGGCAGGGCGAGGACCACGACCCCGGCGAGGATGCCGAGCACCGCGGCGCCCAGGACGAAGCCGCGGTGCGGCAGGTCCTCCGCGGTGATCGCCGTGAAGAGGGTGAGGATCCCGGACACGAGCCAGAGGATTCCGACGACCAGCGAGAGCGCGGTCACGGTCTGCAGCGGGTTGCGCAGGCACAGCACTCCGGCCAGCACGTACAGCACGGAGATGAGCAGTCCGGCGATCCGCTCGCCGATCCCCTGACCGGCGAACAGCGCCACGAATCGGAACGCCCCGTTGACCAGCAGGTACAGGCCGATGAGGACGGCCAGGACGTGCAGGGTCTCGTCCGGCCAGACCAGAACCAGCAGGCCCGGTACGAGCGTCGCGACCGCGGACCCCAGGATCCAGGTCCAGGAGCGGCCGAGCTGCTCCAGGGCCCGCTCGGTGCCGTCCGCCTGATCGTGGACCGCCCCGTCGGGACTCAACTGCGGTCCGGTACGCGGTGCCGTACCACGCGGAACGGTCATGGCTCCTCCTCGCGTGGGTCGGCGGGTCGGCACCGGACCGCCCGACGGGGCGGTGTGCGGGGACCTCAGGGCAAGGGTCCCCCGCCGTACCGGCGGCCGGGTCACCCGTTCCGGGTGATCCGGGCGGCGTCGCCGTGCCGGTGGGCTGGAGGCCGCGACGCCGCGCAGCGGAACGGGCGATCTCAGGGAGGCAGGGCCATGACCGTACCGAACTTCAGCGCAGCCCTGTCGACCGCCGAGCGGGCCGCGATCGGCCGGCACGCCCGCGTCCGTGCGTCGCGCTCGTGCCACGGGTGGTTCGAGGCCGGCCCCGACCGGTTCGATCCCGTCGAGGTGATGGAACGTCAGTCGGCGTCCTGGGCACCGGAGTTGGTGCCGGTCCGCCACGGCCGCATGCTTCAGTCGCCGTTGTGCTTCTACCGCGGCGCGGCGGCGGTCATGGCCGCGGACCTCGGGCCCACCCCCAACACGGGTCTGGGAGTGCAGCTCTGCGGCGACGCGCACCCGTTGAACTTCCGGCTGTTCGTCTCACCGGAACGCCATCTGGTCCTCGACATCGACGACTTCGACGAGACCTTCCCCGGGCCGTTCGAGTGGGACGTCAAACGTCTGACCGCCGGCTTGGTGATCGCGGGCCGGGAGAACGGCCTCTCGCTCAGTCAGCAGAACCGGGTCGTACGGTCCTGCGTGCGGGCCTACCGGGAGCGGATACGCGACTTCGCCCGCATGCGCACCCTCGACGTCTGGTACGCCCAGGACGACGTGGACCGGCTGCGCAGGCTGCTCGCCTCCGCGACGGACAAGGACGCCGGGCGCCAGGCCGCCCGGGCCGTCACGTCCGCCCGCACCCGCACGCACCTGCAGGCGTTCGAGAAGCTCACCCGCACCACGGTCGAGGGCCGTCGCATCACGCCGGACCCACCGCTGATCACTCCGCTGCGGGACCCGGTGTCCGCTTCGTCGGGTGACGAGGAGGAGAAGATGCTGCGGCTCGTGGTGGAGGGATACGCCCGCACCCTGCCTCCCGAGCGCCGGCATCTGTTGCGCCGCTACCACCTGGTGGACATCGCCCGGAAGGTGGTGGGCGTCGCCGGCGCCGGCACCCGCTGCTGGATGCTGCTCCTGCTCGGCGGGAATGACGACGATCCTCTGCTGCTGCAGGCCAAGGAGGCGCAGGAGTCGGTGCTGGCCGCTCAGCTGGGCGGCGACCGCTACGACAACCAGGGCCGCCGGGTCGTCAACGGGCAGCGGCTGATCCAGGCGACGAGCGACATCTTCCTGGGCTGGACGCACGCGGTGGGTCTGGACGGCAAGGGCCGGGACTTCCATGTACGACAGCTGCACGAATGGAAGGGCGTCGCCAGGCCGGAGACCATGGGCCCGGATCTGCTGAACCTCTTCGGACGGCTGTGCGGCGCCAGTCTGGCACGGGCCCACGCCCGGTCCGGCGACCCCGTCGCCATCGCCGCGTACCTCGGCGGCAGCGACCGCTTCGACCGGGCGATCGCCGAGTTCGGGCAGTCCTACGCCGACCGGAACGAGCGGGACTTCGAGGCGCTGCGGGCCGCGGCTCGCTCCGGCCGGATCACCGCGGCGGAGCTGTGAGCCGGGCTCGCTCACTCGGGCGTCTGCCGCATCTCCAGGACGCGCAGGCCCAGCGACTGGCAGCGGGCCAGCAGCCCGTACAGCTGGGCCTCGTCGACGACGGAACCGAACAGGACCGTCTGGCCCGACATGAGGACGTGGTCCAGCTCCGGAAAAGCCTTGGCCAGCGTCTCCGACATGTTTCCCTCGACCCGGATCTCGTAGCGCATGGGCTTTGCTCCCGCGAGCGACCTGGTGCGGCGGTCTGCGCCCCGTACTGAGATCGTCCGGCCGTTCGGCCCACCCGGCCTCACCCGGCACAGGTGAACCGGCGTCCCGATCTCCGGCCGTCCGAGGAAGGCACGGTCACAGCAGTCCCATCTCCCGGCCACGGCGTACCGCGACGCTGCGGCGGTTGACCGCCAGCTTCCGGTACAGGCTCTTGAGGTGGGTCTTGACCGTGTTCACCGACACGAACAGGTCCGCGGCGATCTCCTGGGTCGACATCATCTGGGCCAGTCGCTGAAGGACTTCGAGTTCCCGTGTGGTGAGCTCCTCCACGACGATCGGCAGAGGGAGCGGCCGAGTCCCGGCCGGCCCCGTGTGCGTCGAGGCACCGGGGGTGAGCCACCCCGCGGCCAGCTCGTTCAGCGGTGCCGTGACCAGGAGCGGGCGGATCCACCGCCCGGCGTCCAGGAAGGGGCGCCGCAACTGCTCGCGCCGGGCGTCGAGGAGGGCCTGGGCGAAGAGTCGGTGGGCGGCGTCGACGTCCCCCGCGGCATCCGCGGCCTGGGCTCTGACCAGAGTGGCCCGGACGGTCACCGCCGGGCCGGGCCGGCCGGCCGCGGGGACACAGTCGAGAAGGTCGACGGCCGCCTCCTCGTTGCCCACGGCCAGCTGGATACGAGCGGCTTCCACGGCGCACGACGGCTGGTCGTCGGCGAGCTGCCGCAGGACGTCGGCGGCCTGCTCGGGCCGGCCTTCGGCCAGGTAGGCGGCCGAGGTCACCAGCGTCTCGTGGCTGTCCGCCCATGGCGAGGCCACGGCGGCGGCGACATCCGGGTCCGCCGCCTCGACGGCGGCCGGGGCATTGCCCTGGGCGAGCTGGAGCCGGGCCGTCACGATGGCCCGTCCGGCGGCCGTCACCGGGTCGTGCGGCGCGACGGAGAGCTCTGCGGCCTCATCGAGGAGAGCCCTGGCCCGGCCGAGTTCGTTGCGGTCGATGGCCACGGCGGCCAGAACCACCTGCCCGATCCCGGAGCCGGACGGCGGGGAGAGGCCGTAGCGCTCCGTCTCGCTCACCGCCTCCAGGGCCTTGTGCTCGGCCCGGGCCGGCCAGCCGTTGAGATAGTCGATCAGCGCCAGGTGCCCCATCGACTCCTCCCGTGCCAGCACGGTGGAGGCCTTGCCGGGAGAGCCCACCACCTGGGACAGCGCGGCTCGGGCGTCCTCGAACCTCCCCGCCCACAGACGTGCCGAACCGAGGTGGGTCAGCAGCAGGGCGGAGAGTTCGGGGTGCTTGTCCAGCAGGTGCGGGGGAAGTTCCGGCCGAGCTTCCTCGGCCGTCTCGGCGGCCCGCTCCGCCAGCTCCGGTGAGCCGGTCAGCCGGGCCGCGAACGCCTCCAGCAGTGCGCGGCTCAGCTGGACGGCCGCAGGATCGCCGGTGCCGGTGGGCGGCTTTTCCTCCGCGTCGCGCAGATGGGCCAGGCCGTGCTGGAAGTCGCTGCGGGACAGGTCGCGGGCGGCCCGTACGAGGTCGGTGGCGGGGCTCGTCGCCTCGGGCCCCATGTCGGAGAAGAGCCCCGTCAGGTCCTCGGAGCCCAGGCCCGTGAAGAACTGCCCGATGGCCAGGTCGTCGACGAGGGCACCGGCGGTGAAGTCCCAGTCACCGGCGGCGGCCCCGTGCGCGAGGGTCTCCGGAAGCGAGCCCGCCCGGCGCAGCCACCGCGCTGCGCGCCGGTGCAGCTCCGATTCCAGCCCGGGACGGTGCACGCGCAGATAGGTCCGCAGGATCTCCCCGAACAGCGGGTGCAGACGGAACCAGGAGTGCCCGAGCTGCTCCACGAAGGCGTTGTCCCGGTGCAGGTCGGTCAGGATGCGTTCGGCGTCGTTCCGGCCGGTCAGCGAGTTCACCAGATCGGGACAGAAGCGGTCCAGCACGCTGACGCGCAGCAGCAGGTCCTGCGTCTGCTCCGGCTGCCGTTTGAGCACCTCGCCGAGCAGGTAGTCGGCGATGGTGCTGCGGTCCGCCTCGAACTCCTTCAGGTAGGCCGCCGGGTCCGGACTCTCGCGCGCGGCCAGGGCGCACAGGCGCAGCCCGGCGGCCCAGCCGCGCGTGCGCTCCACCAGGGCCCGGGCCGCGGCGACCGACAGTGTCAGACCGTGCCGCTCCAGCAGCGCGACCGTCTCCTCGGGGGTGAAGGCCAGCTCGGCGTCGCGGATCTCCGTCAGCTCGCCCGCCGCCCGGTAGCGGTGCAGCGAGAGCATGGGCTCGGTGCGGGTGACGAGGATCAGATGCAGCCCCTGCCCGGCATGCCGCAGGACGAACTCCAGCTGGTCCGCGATCTCCGGTGCGGTCACGCGCTCGTACTCGTCCAGGACGACGGTCAGGGCCGGACCGGTGGCGTCCAGGTCCTCGGCGATCGCCGACAGCACCCGTTGGTCCACGTGGTCCGCGTCGGTGGGACCGCCGAGCCCGTCGGGCAGCATCCTGCCGCTGGCGCGCACGGCCTGGAGGAAGTACGCCCAGAACATGCCCGGCCGTTTGCCCTCCGCCTCGACCGTGAGCCAGGCGACCGGCTGCTGCAGACCGGCCGCCCAGTCCGCGACCAGGAGCGTCTTGCCGGCGCCGGCCGGACCGTTGACCATGGTCAGCGGCGTGTGCAGTGCCCGGTCCAGGTGCTGGTTGAGCCGGTGTCGGGGCAGGAAGGTGCCAGGTCTCGCGGGCAGGGCGAAACGTGTACGCAGGAATGGGTCCCCGAGCGGATCGACACACTGTCCGGTCGAAACCGGTTGGTCCTCGGCAGCAGCCACGGCGCTCACCACCACTGTGAGTCAGGTCATGGGCAGCGCTCCCCATCGCTCAGCATCCCATTTTCCTCGCAGATGCGCCTGGCACACCCTGCCCAATGACCTCATCGCAGGGCCGAACGGCCCAACGAAAGGCCCAGGGGGCCTACGACGTCGGTGTACCGGGAAACCGGAAAGGCCCCGGGTCCGCGATGCGAGATCACTACGGCTTTCCTTGACGCTTCTCGTCACCGGCTGCCACGATCGTGGACATGAAGATGCGACTGGACCTCACGCGGCGACGCCACGTCGACCTCGCACGCGTCTCCAGCGCCTCCTGTTGCCTCGCGGCCTGATCAATTTCTGGATCCGCCGCGTTTTCTCTCTTCCCCCCTCTGAATTCACCGCACTCGCGCCTGCGCTGAAAAGGCGCCCTTCTCGAATTCGGCGTGCCCGGAAATATTCGGCCTCCGCTCCCGAGAGTGCACATCCCGGCGCCCCCGCGCATCCCCGAAAGAGGACCCATGGCCACCGTCCTGTCCGTCTCCGGCAGCCCCTCCGCCTCCTCCCGCACGAACCGACTGCTGCGCCACCTGGACCAGCGGCTGACCGCCCAAGGCCACGAGGTGATCCCGTTCGACGTGCGCACCGTGCCGGCCGAGGCCCTGCTGGGCGCGGACTTCCGGCACCCCGCCATCGTCGAGGCGACCGAGTTGTTCGCGCGGGCCGACGGGGTCGTCGTCGGCACCCCCGTCTACAAGGCGTCGTACTCCGGCGTGCTCAAGGCGCTCCTCGACCTGCTCCCGCAGTACGCGCTGGCCGGCAAGACCGTGCTGCCGCTGGCCACCGGCGGCTCCACCGCCCATGTCCTGGCCATCGACTACGCGCTCCGGCCGGTCCTGTCCTCCATGGGCGCCGCCCACATCGTGCAGGGCTGGTTCACCCTCGACAAGGACATCACCGTGCACGAGGACGGCTCACTGACGGTCGCGCCCCCCGCGACCGAGGCGCTCACCCAGGTGGTCGACCAGTTCTCGACGGCCCTGGGCAGCCCCCGCGTGCTGGCCGCGGCGAGCTGACCCCCGCCATCGGCCGCCGTGCCGCCACGCACCCTGATCGGAGATCCCGTGTCCCTCACCTTCCACTGGTTCCTGCCCACCAACGGCGACAGCCGCCATGTGGTCGGTGGCGGCCACGGCACGCCGGCGACCGCCTCCGGTCGGGACCGGCCGCCGACGGTCGCCTATCTGAGTCAGATCGCCCGTGCCGCCGAGGACTTGGGCTTCGTCGGCGCGCTCACCCCGACCGGTGCCTGGTGCGAGGACGCGTGGCTGACCACCGCGATGGTCGCCCAGGCGAGTGACCGTCTGAAGTTCCTGGTCGCCTTCCGGCCCGGCTTCGTCTCGCCGACGCTGGCCGCGCAGATGGCGTCCACCTTCCAGCGGCTCTCCGGCGGACGGCTGCTGCTGAACGTCGTCACCGGCGGCGAGAGTCACGAGCAGCGGGCCTACGGCGACTTCCTCGACAAGGACGACCGCTACCGTCGTACCGGCGAATTCCTCCAGATCGTACGGGAGTTGTGGGAGGGCAAGACCGTCGACCTGCACGGTGAGCACCTTCGGGTCGAGGACGCCAGGCTGGCCCGGCTGCCCGATCCCGTCCCCGAGGTGTACTTCGGCGGTTCCTCGCCGATCGCCGGACAGGTCGCCGCGCGGTACGCCGACACCTACCTCACCTGGGGCGAGCCGCCCGCGCAGGTGGCCGAGAAGATCGCCTGGATCCGGGGGCTCGCGGCGCGGGAGGGGCGCACCCTGCGTTTCGGGATCCGGCTGCATGTCATCACCCGCGACACCGCCGAGCAGGCGTGGGCGGAGGCGAACCGCCTGCTGGCCGGTTTCGACCCCGAGACGGTGAGGAGCGTCCAGGCCGGACTCGCCCGCAGCGAGTCCGAGGGGCAGCAGCGGATGCTCGCCCTGCACGGCGGCGGCAGCAGGGACGGCCTGGAGATCCACCCCAACCTCTGGGCCGGCATCGGCCTGGTGCGCGGCGGCGCGGGCACCGCCCTGGTCGGCAGCCATGACGAGGTCGCCGAGCGGATCAAGGAGTACCACGCCCTGGGCATCGACGAGTTCGTCCTCTCCGGTTACCCGCACCTGGAGGAGGCGTACTGGTTCGGCGAGGGGGTCCTGCCCCGCCTCGCCGCCCAGGGACTGTGGCGGCACCCGTTCGGCAGCCCGGCGGCCGCGTCGGCCCAGGTGCCGTTCGCGAGTTGAGGCGCCCTACCGGGAGCGGTTGGCCAGGGCCCGACGCACCGTCCTCGTGAGGATCGGGGGCATCAGGTCCACGCCTATGCGCCGGGCACGGGAGCGCGGGCGCCGGGGAGCGGGCACCGAGGACGGGGCGGGAGGGGCCGGCTGCTGCGGCTCGGGCGGCGTGTAGTGCCGGGAGTGCGGGAAGGGCGGTGCCTGCATGCCCTTGTTGGCGCGGGTGCGCACCAGTCGGTGCCCGGCGGCGTCCTGCACGCTCAGACCGATGTCCGTCCGCTCCTCCAGCATCGCCAGCAGTTCCTCCTGCACCGGCTCGGGATCGCCCCAGGTGCCGTACAGCTTCTGGGTGCTGAGGCAGATCGGGCGCAGCCCGCGGTTGAGCACGGCCTCCCAGGTGGCGACCGAGACGCCGGGGGTGTGCTCGGAGCGGAAGTCGTCGAGGACGACGATGCCCTCGGGCAGCAGCAGGTCGCGGGCGGCCGAGATGTCGTCGCGTACGTGCTCGTACAGGTGGGAGGCGTCGATGTGGACGAAGCGGCAGGTGCCCGGTTTCACCTCCGCCGAGATCACGGAGGACGGGGCCTCCAGCACCCGGGGCAGGGTGTCGTGGAAGGAGAGGTAGTTGCGCTCGAAGGCCTGCCGGGTGAGGGAGGAGTACGACTTCGCCGTCTCCGCCTGATTGGCGCCGTCCGGCGCCTCACCCCCGAACAGGTCGCAGACCGTGAACTCCTCGCCGTCCTGCCGATGTTGGCCGAGCAGGATCGCGCTCTTGCCCATGTACACGCCGAGTTCCACCAGATCGCCCCGGAAGCCGCCCTTTTCCTGCCGCTCCAGGAACCAGGTGAACAGGAGCTGGTCCAGCGGAGGGAACCAGCCGGGGACGTCTTTGAGCTCGGCGGGGTTCTTGTCGATTGACTGTGCGATCGCCATGAAACGAGTCTGCTCATCCGGCGCCGGAGAAAGTGGCCGCCGACTGAATGTCCAGTGAACAGCTCAGTCGGCCCACGGTGCGGCCAGGGCGTCGAGATGGGCCCGGCGCACCTCGGCCGTCTGACCCTGCACGAGGAGGAACATCCCCTCGCGGGCGAGGCGTTGGGCGGTCCCGGCCAGATCCATGGCGCGCCCGCCGCCCGCGACGATCGCCGCGGTCGTCGCCGCGCGCATCAGGTCGTACGACCGTGTCTTGAGTGCCAGGCGTTCCTCGACGCGCTCGTGCGGGACCGGGTGTTCGGCCAGGGCGTACACCTGTCGTCGCACCTCATCGAGGCGCCCGCGCAGAGGTCGTGCCGTCTCCGCTTCCCCGGCCTCCTCCAGTACCCGCAGCGCGGCGTACGCCACGCCGAAGACAGCGGGGGAGGCGTTGGTGTTGCGCGGCCGGTCCACCAGGGCGAACTTCTCCTGCGGGGTGCGCAGCACCACCGACTCCTCGGGCAGCCACAGCCCGTCCAGCTCCAGGGAGACGGTACGGGCGGCGGTGAGCGCCGCCAGCCGCAGGGGCGGTGACGGGCGCAGCCCGGGCTGTTCGCGCGCCTCGGTGAAGGCGAACACCACCTCGTCCGTGCCGGTCACCCCGGCGAGGAGCATCACGTCGTTCAGGCCCCAGCCCGTGTACCAGGGGACCGTCCCCTCGAAGCGCCAGCCGCCGCGCTCGGCGCTCGCGCGGACCGGGACGCGAGGAAAGGCACGCACGTGCGCGAAGGCGATGCCCGCCAGCAGCTCCCCGGTGGCCAGTGGCCGCAACAGCCGGTCTCTGACGGGCAGTTCGGACTGTGCCAGCAGTTTCACCGGTGTGTGGTGCTGGGTCTGGACGAACCAGGTCGAGCAGCAGGCCCCGGCGAGGATCTCCATGATCTCCCGCGCCACCGCGTCGGGGGCGCCCGCGCCGCCGTACTCCCGCGGCGCGCTCACGCCCAGCAGGCCCGAGCGCTTGATCGCCTCGATGTGCCCCGCCGGCACGCCCTCCTGGTCGACCCGCGCCGCCTGCGGAGCGAGGAGGGAGCCGGCGAGGGTCCGGGCGGTGGTGACGAGCGGGTGGGGTGCGGTGGCCGGGTGCGGTGCCGTGGTCATGGAAAAGATTCTCCCGATCTCGTCGTGCGCGGTGTCGATCCGGGGGAGTGGCGTTCGTGTAGGAGGTGAGAAAGCGACACCACCCGAGGAGGACGTCATGCAGTACTACCTGCTCAGCGTGATCACCCCGGCCGACGGTACGCCGCCCGGGCCCGAGGCCATGGCGGAGATCCGCCGCAACCTCGACACCTTCCACACCGAGCTGCGCGAGGCGGGCGCCTGGGTGTTCGCGGGCGGGCTGCACGGCCCCGAGACGGCGACCGTGCTGCGCCCCAAGGACGGCGAGGTGCTGATCACCGACGGGCCGTACGCCGAGGGCAAGGAGTACCTGGGCGGCATCTGCCTGATCAAGGCGCCCGACCTGGACGCGGCCCTGGAGTGGGGCAGGAAGGCGACCCGGGCCACCACCCTGCCCATCGAGGTGCGGCCGTTCCTGCACCAGGCCGACGACTGATGCCACAGCCCGTCGACGTCGAGGCCGTTTTCCGCGCCGAGTACGGGCGCGCGGTCTCCGTCCTCGTCCGCTTCCTCGGCGACATCGACCTCGCCGAGGAAGCGGTGCAGGACGCGTTCGCCACGGCGCTCGGCACCTGGCCGCGGACCGGCGTGCCGCCGAGCCCGGCCGGCTGGATCATCACCACCGCCAGAAACCGCGCACTCGACCGGCTGCGCCGGGAGGCGAAACGCGACGCACGACACGCCGAGGCCGCCCTGCTGCACACCCCCGACGCACCGGCCGAGGAGGGCCCCGTGCGCGACGACCGGCTCCGTCTGATCTTCACCTGCTGCCACCCCGCGCTCGCCCCCCAGGCCCGTGTCGCCCTCACCCTGCGCCTGCTCGGCGGCCTGACCACACCCCAGATCGCCCGTGCCTTCCTGGTGCCCGAACCGACCATGGCCCAGCGGATCGTCCGCGCCAAGGCCAAGATCCGCGACGCGCGGATCCCCTACCGCGTGCCCCGGGACGCCGATCTCCCGGACCGGCTGCAGGGCGTCCTGGCCGTCGTCTACCTGATCTTCAACCAGGGGTACGAGGGCACACCCGAACTGACGTCGGAGGCGCTGCGCCTCGGCCGGCTGCTCGTCGACCTGATGCCGGACGAGCCGGAGGCCCTCGGCCTGCTCGCGCTGATGCTCCTCGCCGACTCCCGCCGGGACGCCCGCCAGGACGAGCACGGCGAGCTGGTGCCGCTGCCCGAACAGGACCGCGCCCGCTGGAACCGGGAACTGATCGCCGAGGGACAGTCCCTCGTCCGCCGCTGTCTGCGCCGCGACCGGCCCGGCCCGTACCAGATCCAGGCCGCCATCCAGGCCGTGCACAGTGACGCGGCCACCGCGGAGGCCACCGACTGGGGGCAGATCCTCAGGCTCTACGACCAGCTGACGGCCTTCACCCCCAGTCCGGTCGTGGCGCTGAACCGGGCGGTCGCGGTGGCCGAGACCCAGGGCCCGCGCCGGGCGCTGGAACTGGTCGACGCCCTCGACCTCGACACGTACCACGTCTTCCACGCGGTCCGCGCCGACCTGCTGCGCCGGCTGGGCCGCGACACCGAGGCGGTGCGGGAGTACGAGGCGGCCCTCGAGCGGGCCGAGAACCCGGCCGAGCGTGTCTACCTGGAACGGCGCCGCCGGGAACTCCTGCGGACGTGACGGGAGGGGGCGTCCCGTCGGCGGAATTTATTTTGGTGTATGAAAGGTTGGTATATACACCTGACCGGGCCGCAAGGCCGTGCACCAGCAGCGAGGCACCGTGAACCACCCCACCCCCGAGCAGCCCGCCGAGATCGTCGCGCGGCTGCGCGCCACCTTCCGCACCGGCCGCACCAAGCCCGTCGAGTGGCGCACCGCCCAGCTCGGCCTGCTGCGCCGACTGCTCACGGAGAAGGGGCCCGACCTGGCCGCGGCTCTCCATGCCGACCTCGGCAAGAGCGCCGCCGAGGCACACCGCACCGAGATCGACTTCACGATCCGCGAGATCGACCACACCCTGGACCACCTTGCCGACTGGCTGCGCCCCGAGTCCGCCCCGGTCCCGGCCCACCTCGGCGCCGACGCGAGCGCCTGGACGCAGTACGACCCGCTCGGTGTCGTCCTGGTGATCGCCCCCTGGAACTATCCGGCCCAGCTGCTGCTCGCCCCGCTGGTCGGCGCACTGGCCGCCGGCAACGCGGTGGTCGCCAAGCCCAGCGAACTGGCCCCGGCCACCTCCGCCGCGATCGCCCGTCTCCTGCCCGCCTACCTCGACACCGACGCGGTCGCCGTCGTCGAGGGCGGCGTCCCCGAGACCACGGCCCTGCTCGCCGAGCGCTTCGACCACATCTTCTACACCGGCAACGGCACCGTCGGCCGCGTCGTCATGCGCGCCGCCGCCGAGCACCTCACCCCGGTCACCCTCGAACTCGGCGGAAAGTCCCCGGCGTTCGTCGACCGCGACACCGACCTCGAGGTCGTCGCTGACCGCCTGGCCCGCGGCAAGTTCCTGAACGCGGGGCAGACCTGCGTCGCGCCCGACTACGTGCTCACCGATCCGGAGACGGCCGCCGCCCTGGAGCCCGCGCTCCGCGGCGCGGTCGAGGCCCTGTACGGCACCGACCCGAAGGCCTCCGGCGCGTACGGCCGCATCGTCAACGAACGCCACTTCGACCGGCTGGTGGGCCTGCTGGACTCGGGCCGCCTCGTCGTGGGCGGCGACCACGACCGTACGGTCAAGTACATCGCGCCGACCGTGCTGGCCGACGTCGACCCCGCGTCACCGGTGATGCGGGAGGAGATCTTCGGCCCGGTCCTGCCCGTGATCACCGTGCCCGACCTCGACAAGGCGATCGACTTCATCAACGACCGCGACAAGCCCCTCGCCCTCTACGTGTTCTCCGGGTCCGAGGAGACCCGCGCCCGGATCGCCGCCGAGACCTCCTCCGGCGGCCTCGGCCACGGCCTGCCGCTCGCCCATCTCACCGTCTCGGACCTGCCCTTCGGCGGGGTGGGGGAGAGCGGCATGGGCAGCTACCACGGCCGCTACTCCATCGAGACCTTCAGCCACCGCAAGGCGGTGCTGAGCAAGCCGTTGAGCTGAAACGTCATATCGGCTGCTGCTTATATAAGCAATCGCTGATACATTGGCCGCATGCACGCCTTCGATGTGCTCGGCGACCCGGTGCGCCGACGGATCCTGGAACTGCTGGCCGACGGCGAGATGACCTCCGGAGCGGTGTGCGAGGTCATAGGGGAGGAGTTCGGGATCTCGCAGCCCGGCGTGTCGCAGCACCTGAAGGTGCTGCGGGACAACGGGTTCGCGACCGTGCGCCCCGAAGGAGCCCGACGGCTCTACGCGGTCAACACCGAGCCGCTGCAGGACATAGACGCCTGGCTCGACCGCTTCCGCCGCTTCTGGACCCCGCACCTGGACGCCCTCGCCACCGAACTGGCCCGCGGCAGGCGCGCGCGCCGGCTCGGGGGCGCCGACGAGACCCCGAGGAGCACCTCATGACCGACGTGACCCATGACATCAACGACGTACACCGGCAGGTCGGCCGGCGCGCCTTCCGGGAGGGCGAGGCCCGCGTGGTGACCGTGGCCCGGTCCTACGACGCCCCGCTGGACGACGTCTGGGACGCCTGTACGAACGCCGAGCGGATCCCGCGCTGGCTGCTGCCGGTCTCGGGGGAGCTGCGCCTCGGCGGCCGCTACCAGCTCGAGGGCAACGCCGGCGGCGTGATCGAGCGCTGCGACCCGCCACGCGGCTTCACGGCGACCTGGGAGTACGGCGGAGAGGTCAGCTGGATCGAACTCCGTCTGACACCGGAGGACGGCGGCGGCACTCGCTTCGAACTCGACCACATCGCCGACGTCGACGACACCAAGTGGGCGGAGTTCGGCCCCGGTGCCGTGGGCGTCGGCTGGGACCTGATGGTCCGGGGCCTGTCGCTGCACCTGGGCAGCGGCGGCGCTCCCGTCGACCCGAAGAAGTTCATGGGCTGGATGGGCTCGGACGAGGGCCGTCGGTTCATGACGGACAGCAGCGAGGCCTGGTACGCGGCCAACCTCGCGGGCGGCGAGGACGAGAAGACGGCGCGCGCGGCGGCGGACCGCACCATCGCCGCCTATACCGGAGCCGGTGAGCCCGGGGAAGGCTAGGACGGGCTAGGACCTGTGGCCCGGACTGTCCCCTGCGGGTATGTTCGTCCCGGTATGTTCGGATAGTTGGAGCGGCCACCGCGCGTGGCGCCGAACTCGGGAGGACCCATCGCCGGAACGACGTCGGAGGGCCGCTCGGAGGCGGCGGAGCGCAGCCAGCCTCCGGAAGCCGATCTGCTGAGGACCATGCTGGGCCGGCCGGAGTACCGCAAGGCCCTGGTGTTCTGCGGGCTGATCGGCGTTCCGGTGGCCCTCATCGCGTTCTGGTTCCTGGTGGCCCTGCGCCAGCTGGAAGAGCTGCTCTGGACGACCTGGCCCAAGGACCTGGGCTGGAAACAGGCGCCCTGGTGGTGGGCGCTTCCGCTGCTGACGGTGGCCGGTCTCGTCGTCGGCCTGGTGGTCGCCCGGTTTCCCGGCCGCGGCGGACACCTTCCGGCCGGGGGCCTGCACGCCGGCGGTGTCTCCAGCAAGGCACTGCCGGGTGTCCTGATCGCCGCTCTGGTCGGGCTTCCGCTCGGCGTCGTGCTGGGCCCCGAGGCCCCGCTGATCGCGATGGGCGGCGGACTCGCACTGCTCTTCGCGGGCCTGGTCCGAGCTCCGCAGACCCAGGCGAGTACGGCACTGCTGGGCGCGGCGGGGGCGGCGGCCGCCATCTCCGCGCTGTTCGGGAACCCGATCGTGGGCGCGGTGCTGCTG
Organism: Streptomyces griseorubiginosus; assembly: GCF_017614965.1. Taxonomy (GTDB): domain Bacteria; phylum Actinomycetota; class Actinomycetes; order Streptomycetales; family Streptomycetaceae; genus Streptomyces; species Streptomyces griseorubiginosus_B. The sequence continues at coordinate 43,079 of NZ_WVUG01000029.1, forward strand.
ATGGAGGTCGCCGGGGTGGGCGGGCCGCAACTGTTCGCGGTGATGTTGCCGGCCCTGCTGGCCAGCGGCGTGGGAGACCTGATCTTCACCGGATTCGTCCACTGGACCGGCCTGCAGACGGGAAGCCTGAACATCGGCCTGCCCAAGCCGCCGCCCCTCGACTGGGGTGACGTGCTGTGGGTGCTGGTGCTGGCCCCCGCCCTCGCGTTCCTCATCCACTGGATCTTCGTGGGCGGACGGTTCGCGGCCCGTTTCGTGGCGACCCGGACGGTACGGAACACGACCCTCTGCGCGCTCGGCGCCGCGGTGTGCATCACCCTGTACGCGCTCGCCACGGGACGCTCACCGGCCGAGGCGGCCCTCTCCGGTGAGGACACGCTGGCCCGGCTGGCACAGGATCCGCATGCCTGGCCGGTGGGCGCGCTCATCGCCGTACTGGCCTTCAAGGGCCTGGCGTACGCGCTGTGCCTGGGCAGCCTGCGCGGTGGCCCCGTGTTCCCCGCCCTGTTCCTGGGCGGGGCGGCCGGGGTGCTGCTGGCACCGCTGCCCGGACTGGGGCTGGTCCCGGCGATGGCGGTCGGGATGGCGGCCACGGTGACCGCGGCCCTGCGGCTGCCGGTGAGCGGCGTCGTCCTGGTCGTGCTGCTGCTCGGCAACGTGGAGACGGTGGCCCTCGTCGTGCTGGCCGCCGTGGTGTCGTTCGTGGTCGTCCAGATGCTGCCGCAGGGCCCGAGCCTCCCGGCGGTCGGCGAGCAGCCGGCCGAGCAGCCGGCTCACTGACGCGCCGTCTTCCCGGAACGGTCGGCTACGTGTCGTCGGGCGGCGCGTCCGGCAGCCCGGGCGTGCCCAGACGGCGGGCCGCCCAGGGTTCGCGGGCGATGACGGCGCCGGCGGTGACGCACAGGGTCGCGACCACGCAGAGCGTGATGAGCCAGGACAGCAGGGTGAACACGGCGCCCAGCGAGCCGTACTTGTCCAGGCTGTGGTTGAGGGCCCTGGGCACGTACAGGGGCGCGGCGGAGGTGAGGACGGCCAGGGCCGCTCCGGTCAGCAGCGCGCCCGGCAGCAGCGGCCGCCAGGGCACACGCGCCACCAGCAGCAGATGCTGCGTCCACCACCAGATGGCGACCTCCGCGATCAGCAACAGGGGCACACCGAGCCACAGACCGAGGCCGAAGCCGTTGCGCAGGCTCCCCTGCAGCGCGAACATCAGCAGCCAGGCCGCGAGCCAGACGACCCAGCGCCAGGCGGCCACCCGGGCACCCGCCTTGGGCAGGCTCCAGGCGCGCTGGCACATCCTTTGCATGGCACGGCTGCACGCGGTGGCCGAGATGAGGACCATCAGCCCGCCGACCACACCGGTGGTCTGCCGAAGCTCGTCGGACGGGGCACCGGTGCCCTGGACGGCCTTGCTGAGTTCGGCGTTCGCGCTTCCGGACAGTCCGAAGGCGTCGTGCAGGGAGTTGACGAGCTGGTCGCGCAGGGCCGGCGGGGCGATGGACGCCACCACGAACAGCAGCGGGACGGCCGTGAGGAACGTCTGGGCCGCCAGCCGGGTCGCCGAGTCGAGCACGTTCACCGAGATCAGATGCGAGAGCAGATGCGTGATCACCGGGAAGCGGGTCTCGGCCCGGGTCCGCAGTCCCATCAGCCGGGCCCGTGTCGAGGCGAGGCGTTTCCGGCGCGATGCCCGGCGCGACGGGCGGTCCGGGCTGTTTCCTCCGGTCCCTGTCCCTGACTGCATGCTGCCAGGGTGCCCTCACTGGGACCGCTTGGCCCAGGCAGGCGCACCCCGAAGGGCCGAACGGGTCAACAAAACGGCGTGAGCAGCGGCGAACGAGAAGCGAGGCCACGCGATCGTGTGAGCCGCCCCGCCGTGGACGAATGGTGTGCCGTGCGCCCAGCGGCGAGACTGAGGTCATGGGCGAAAGCCGTTCCGTGTCCGGGCGGACAGGATCGCGCGGGGGCCGCGATGGTGCTTGACCTGGTCTTCATCGGCCTCGCGATCGCCGTGTTCCCTCTGTCGGTGACCGCGTTCGTCCTGGTGCTGTCGGCTGATCGCGGGATCCTGAAGGGCCTGGTCTTCATCCTGGCCTGGCTCGCCTGTTTCGTGGCCGTCCTGGCCGCCGTCCTGCTGACCACCGGCGGCAAACCGCCGGCTCCCAAGTCCCCGCCCTCCACCGCCTCCTCCGCCGTCAAGCTCGCCATCGGTGTGGGGCTCGTCGGGTACGGCTGGTACCGGCACCGGTCGCGGCACGGCAACCACGAGCGGACCCGGCACCGGCACAAGTCGTCCGGCGGCGGGTTGATGGCGCGGCTCGACCGGCTGTCCCTGTGGGGCGCGGCGGGGATGGGTCCGCTGCTCCAGCCCTGGGGGCTCGTGGCGGCCGGCGCCGCCACGGTGGTCGGCGCCGATCTGTCCCAGACCTCCTCGTACGTGGCCCTGTTCGGGTACTGCCTGCTCGCCACGAGCAGTCTGCTGGCGATGGAGGTCTACACGACGTTCGCCCCGGACTCGGCCAGGGTGCGCCTCGGGAAGCTGCGCACCTGGATCGAGACCCACCAGGAACAGGCGCTTGTGGCCGTGGCACTGGTGGCCGGGCTGTTCCTGGTGAGCAGGAGCATCAGTCAGCTGACGTCCTGACGTCCAGGAACTCGCGGACGGCGAAGGCGGCCAGCACGATCACGGCGGTCCAGATCACCACCGCGGTGGTCGGATAGCTCCAGGTGAACAGGACGATCGCGGCCACCGCCAGGATCGCCGCTCCGATCCACTTCTTGAAGCGGTGCACGAACCGGCCCACCGGGCCCAGTCGCAGCCCCGCCGAGACGGACGCCTCCCGCCCCGCGCCGATGCTCCTGCTGAAGAAGTGCCGGGTGAAGACGGCGGGGCGGGACGGGCCGATGAAGAACGCGCCGATGGCCGTGACCAGGGCCAGCGCCCCGACCGCCCGCACGCTGGAGCGCAGGAAGCGCACCAGCGCGTCGTACACGGCGCCCGCGGCAGCGGAGTTGGTGCCCGGCGGCAGATGGTCCAGATACACCGCGCGGAAGACGGTGAGCGTCACACCCAGCAGCACCATCGCGAGGAAGAACCCGATCGCGGCCCCGATCAGCGCCCGTCGGCGGTGGAACGCCAGGAACACGCCCGCGGCGGCGACGAGGACCGCGATGATCGGCAGCCAGTCGCCGACGATCTGCAGGATGCGCAGATACGTCTTGACCTTGCCGATGTCCTTGCCCTGCACCACGACGAAGTCCGTGTGGACCGAGGGGATGTTCGCCGCGACCCCCAGACCCGAAGCGACGAGGCGCTCCTTCACCTGGTCCACGATCGGCCCCACGTCGATGGCGACCGCGTTGTCCTTCAACTGCACGACGCTGTCGCTGTTGCCGGTGAGCGCCTTGTTCACGGCGCTGTGGGCCCGACGGTTGGCGTTCTTCCAGACCGTTTCGAAGGCGGGACTGGAGACCACACGCTGCACGGTGGTGCTCACCAGTGTCTTCAGGCCGTTGGTGATCGGTCCGTCGAGGTTGCCGACCAGGGTCGCGACCCTCGGCGGTACGCCCTTCTGCGAGGCCGCGTCGCTCAGTTGCTTGACGAGACCGTCCACGTCGACCCGTTGCAGTACGGCGTCCGTGACCCGGTTGGTCACCGCCTGCTGCACATCGGGGTTCGACGCGAGGGGCGCCACGGTGGCGACGTAGCGGTCGGTGTCCCGGATGATGCTGTTCGCCCAGACCGCGATCACCGCGAGCAGGGCCAGCAGGGACGCCAGAATGATCAGCAGGGTCGAACCGAGCGCCCGCAGCCGGTGCTTCGGCTCGCGCCGGGTGCTCTCCAGTTCACTGACCCGGCGCCGCAGTTCCTCCAGCTCACCGTCGTTCGGGCGGTCCGACGGGGGCGTGTCGCTGCTCGTCATGCCTCCGAGGAGATCCCGGGAGAGGTCACCGGGCGAGCCGGGAGGGCCCGGAGGAGTGACGCGGGCACGAGGTGCGCCGGTCCATGTCCGGTGATGCAATGGCAACCAGGGGGAGTCCGGGCCTGCCAGAGGTGACCACCATGAGCGAGCAGTTCGACGACATGGGACCCATCGACTACCTGGTCGTGGAGTTCCCGGGAAACCGCATGACGGGCGAGGCCTTCCCGCTGCTCGTCGATCTCGTGGACCGGGGCATCATCCGCATCCTGGACCTGAGGTTCATCAGGAAGGACGAGGACGGCTCGGTGACCGCCCTGGAGATCGCCGACCTCACCGGTGACGGTCATCTCGACCTCGCCGTGTTCGAGGGCGCCAGCTCCGACCTGCTGGGCCAGGACGACCTGGAAGAGGCGGCCGCGGCCGTGGAGCCGGGCAACTCGGCCGGTCTGCTCGTCTACGAGAACCTGTGGGCGGCTCCCTTCGCGAGTGCCCTGCGGCGCGGCGGCGCGCAGCTCGTCGCCTCCGGACGCCTGAACGTGCAGGCCGTCCTCGCCGCCCTCGAAGCCGCCGAGGCCGCGTCCTGAGGTGAGAAGCGGGCGGGATCGTGGAACGCGCACGTCATACGCCATGCCGAGATGCCGCCCGATGCGGGTGATGGTGCAATGGACATGGTGTCTTCCATCGACTTCGGGTAAGAGGCGATTGCCATGCCAGGTCTACTTCGCGGAGTTGCGCGTACCGCCGTGGTCGCGGGCACGGCGACCGCGGTCTCCAATCGGGTGTCACGCCGCCAGCAGGGCCGCTGGGCGGCGCAGGCCCAGCAACAGGCCGCCTACCAGGAGCCCCAGGCACCCCAGCAGGGCTACCAGGCGCCTCCACCC
>NZ_WVUG01000002.1 GCF_017614965.1 Streptomyces griseorubiginosus
TCGGTTGGCTTCGCAACCCCGAGCTACCAAGAGGCCCTGCCTTCATGCCCGCGGCCAGCTGCGATCACCCGATCGAGACTCCCGTTCGACGCGCACCCCTCAAGATCGGAACGACAACAGCTACTTACGAACGAAGAGGATCACGAGGCAGATACACCGACGGGCCGGGTTCACGCTGCACCGCCACTGCATCGTCTGGTTCGTCGGGCTGGTGCTGCCCGCCCCTTTCCCCTGCTGCAGGGCCCGGGCGAGCACGCCGTCCAGGGCGTAGCGGCGGAAGCGGGGCTGCGACGTCGTAATGCAGTCGCAGCCCCCGGCGGGGCCGGCACCAGCTGCTCGGTGAGCGCCGGCGAGTGCGGGATCAAGGCGCAATGCGTGGGCCGTGCGAGGGAGGACACGCCCGAAGTCATGGGATCGCTCATGACCGGACGGGTGGGTCGCGTGCCGGTGGGCGGCAGGACCTCGACCACGCCACAGTCCCGGTGGTCTGTTCGCCGTGGGGTATCGCCGCGCCGCCAGGCGTCGCCGGGCCTCAGCCAGGTCACCTGGTGAAAAGTGATGGATTTCGCCTCGTGGGTCTTCGCGGTGAGCGGAGCCGAGGTAGTTGCGCGGGTCGTGAGTTTTGGAGCGGTAATAAACGATGTCCGCCATTTGCACGCATATGTACTTGTTGTTGCTCTATGCAGTGTCTAGCGTTCGTCGTGTAGAGAACGGCTGCGGGATCCGACTCTCGTAATCACCGACCCGGAAGCGAGGTGTGGAGCGCGTGGACGCGAGGCCCGGCTTTCGGCCCCTTCCGGTCTGGAGGCGCCCCAGGGGGAGCATGCGACGGCTGCGGGTGCTTGCCGTGCTGCCTCTGTTGGCGTCGGCACTCGCCGCGTGCGGCAGCGAGGAGGGGTCCGGCCGACCGACATTGAACTGGTACAACTTCCCCGACGACTCCGGCGCGCTGCAGAAGGCGGCTGATCGGTGCAGCCAGGCGTCCCACGGCCGGTACAGGATCAGCTACAACAAGCTCCCCCGTGCCGCCGACGGCCAGCGCCAGCAACTCGTCCGCAGGCTTGCGGCCCACGACAACTCGCTCGACATCCTGGGTCTGGACGTCACCTGGGCGGCGGAGTTCGCCGAGGCGGGCTGGATCCGCGAGTGGACCGGCGCGGCGAAGCAGCATGCCACCGCGGGCACCCTGCGCGTACCGCTGCAGACCTCGACCTGGAAGAACAAGCTGTACGCCGTCCCGTACAACACCAACACCCAGCTCCTGTGGTACCGCAAGGACCTGGTGCCCACCCCGCCCAAGACCTGGGCCGAGATGCTGGACATGGCCCGTAATCTCTCCCGGCAGGGCAAACCCCACTACGTGGAGATCCAGGGTGCTCAGTACGAGGGCCTGACCGTGTGGTTCAACACCCTGATCAACAGCGCGGGCGGCTCCATCCTCAACCCGACAGCGACGAAGCCCTCCCTCGGCGCGCCCGCGGTGCGGGCCGCCACGGTCATGCGTGACCTGGCGCACTCTGCGGCGGCGGACCCCTCCCTGTCCAACCAGATGGAAGACCAGAACCGCCTCGCCATGGAGGCCGGGGATGCCGCGTTCGAAATCAACTATCCGTTCGTCTATCCGTCGATGAAGGCGAACAATCCGGCACTGTTCAAGAACTTCCGCTGGGCGCCGTATCCGAGGGTCGATGCGAACCGCCCGGCACGGCCGACCATCGGCGGCATCGACCTGGCCGTGAGTGCCTACTCGCGCCACCCGCAGCTGGCCTTCGAGGCAGCCCTGTGTCTGCGCAACAGGGAGAACCAGCTCACCGCCGCGCTCCTGGGAGGCCTGCCGCCCACCCTGCGTGCCCTGTACGACGAGCGGCCGTTCGTCAAGGCGTATCCCTTCGCCAAGGACGTGCTGGCCTCCCTGGAGTTGGCGAGCGTGCGCCCGCTCACCCCCGCCTACCAGAACGTGTCGATCGCCGTGTCCCACACCCTGTCCCCGCCCTCCGCGATCAAGCCCGTGAGTTCGGTCGCCACCATCAGGGACCAGATCGATGATGCTCTGCAATCCAAGGGAGTGATCCCATGAACCACCACCCCCTCGGCCGGCGCTCCCGAGTGCTGGTCCCATCCTCAGGCGGTCTCCGATGAGCATGCAGGCGGAACCGGCCGGAGCCCCGCCACCTCCTGAGGCGAAGCAGGCCGGGCAGGACCGGGCGGCGCTCTCGGCCGGCGCCAGGCAGGAGCGGAGGCTCGGCTGGCTGCTCTGCTCGCCGGCTGTGATCGTCATGCTCGCCGTGACCGCGTATCCGATCGGATACGCCGTCTACCTGTCCCTGCAGCGCTACGACCTGCGCTTCCCGGCACAGGCGAAGTTCGTGGGCTTGAGCAACTACGGTGCGGTCCTGTCCTCCACGTTCTGGTGGCAGGCCTTCTGGGTGACGCTGTTCATCACCGGCGTGTCCGTGGCCATCGAACTGGTCCTCGGCATGGGCCTCGCTCTGGTGATGCACCGCACGATCTTCGGTCGCGGATCCGTACGCACCGCCGTCCTGATCCCCTACGGCATCGTCACCGTCGTCGCCGCGTTTTCCTGGCAGTACGCCTGGACCCCGCAACTCGGGTACCTCGCGGAGCTTCTGCCCAGCGGATCGGCCCCGCTGACCCATCAGTGGTCCGCCTTGTGGCTGATCGTGCTCGCCGAGGTGTGGAAGACCACCCCGTTCATGGCCCTCCTGCTGCTCGCGGGGCTCGCGCTGGTCCCCGAGGAGACGCTGAAGGCGGCAATGGTGGACGGCGCCACCGCCCGGCAGCGGTTCTTCAAGGTCGTGCTGCCACTGATGAAACCGGCCATCCTGGTGGCGCTGCTCTTCCGCACGCTGGACGCGTTCCGGATCTTCGACAACATCTACATCCTGACCTCGGGCGCCCACGAGACAGGCTCGGTGTCCATCCTCGGTTACGACAATCTGTTCACCGCGCTGAACCTGGGCATCGGTTCGACGATCTCGGTCCTGATCTTCATCGCTGTCGGGATCATCGCCTTCGCCTTTGTCAAGCTCTTCGGTGCGGCCGCACCTGGCGCGGAGGTGAAGCGCTGATGGCTGCCGTGGGAAAGACGCACGCCACCCGCTGGGGTGTCGTCAACGTGGTGGTGGTGCTGTACGCCCTGTTCCCGGTGTGGTGGATCGCCGCGCTGTCGTTCAAAGAGCCCAGCACCCTGACCGACGGGAACTACATTCCGAGGGAATGGACCTGGGAGAATTACCGGGGCATCTTCAAGACCTCCGAATTCACTCGCGCACTGATCAACTCGATCGGTATCGCCCTGATCTCGACGGTCATCGCGGTGGTGTTGGGCACCATGGCCGCCTACGCGGTGGCCAGGCTCCGGTTCCCCGGCAAGCGGGTCCTCATCGGCATGTCGCTGCTCATCGCCATGTTTCCCCCGATCTCCCTGGTGTCCCCCCTGTTCAACATCGAGCGCATCGTCGGGATCTTCGACACCTGGGTGGGGCTGATCATCCCGTACATGACCTTCTCCTTGCCGCTGGCGATCTACACCCTGTCGGCGTTCTTCCGGGAGATCCCCTGGGACCTGGAGAAGGCCGCCAAGGTGGACGGGGCCACGCCCGCGCAGGCCTTCCGGCTGGTCATCGCGCCGCTGGCCGCGCCGGGCGTGTTCACCACAGCGATCCTTGTCTTCATCTTCTGCTGGAACGACTTCCTGTTCGCCATCTCGCTGACCTCCACCCGGGCCGCGCGCACGGTGCCGGCCGCCATCGCGTTCTTCACCGGAAGCTCGCAGTTCCAGCAGCCCACCGGGTCGATCGCCGCCGCCGCCGTCGTGATCACCGTTCCGATCATCATCTTCGTTCTGTTCTTCCAACGGCGGATCGTCGCCGGACTGACCTCCGGCGCGGTCAAGGGGTGACCGGGCCGACCGCTCAGCCAGGCCACCACCAGGGCACACCGACCGCGGCACCCGGACCCGCAAGGCATGAAGGCAAGGAGGCACCATCATGGCCGAGATCACCCTCGAGGGAGTCACCAAGCGTTTTCCCGACGGATCCCTTGCCGTGAAGGACGTGGATCTCGACATCGCCGACGGCGAGTTCGTGATCCTGGTCGGACCTTCCGGTTGCGGCAAGTCCACCACCCTGAACATGATCGCCGGACTCGAGGACATCACCGAAGGCACCCTGCGCATCGGTGACCAGGTCGTCAACCAGCTCGCTCCCAAGGAGCGCGACGTTGCCATGGTGTTCCAGAGCTACGCCCTGTACCCGCACATGAGCGTGCGAGAGAACATGGGCTTCCCGCTGCGGTTGGCCAAGGTGGACAAGGCCACCATCAACTCCAAGGTGGAGGAGGCGGCCCGGATTCTCGACCTCACCGAGCACCTGGACCGTAAACCCGCGAATCTCTCCGGTGGCCAGCGTCAGCGGGTGGCCATGGGCCGGGCGATCGTCCGCGATCCCAAGGCGTTCTTGATGGACGAGCCTCTGTCCAACCTGGACGCGAAACTCCGGGTGCAGATGCGCACTCAGATCTCCCGCCTGCAACGGCGCCTGGGCACCACGACCGTGTATGTCACCCACGACCAAACCGAGGCGATGACCCTCGGCGACCGGGTTGTTGTGATGCGGCAGGGAGTCGTGCAGCAGATCGGTACGCCCGCACAGCTCTACGACCTGCCGCGCAATCTCTTCGTCGCGGGCTTCATCGGCTCGCCGGCGATGAACTTCCTGAACGCCACCCTGGAGGGCGGTGTGCTGCGCTCGCCCTTGGGTGATCTGCCCCTCGAGGACCGTACGAGGCAGGCACTGGAACGGCAGAACGCACCCCGCGAGGTCATCGTCGGCCTGCGGCCCGAGGCCTTCGAGGACGCAGCGCTGTCGGCTCGACCAAGCCAGGGCGGCCCTGTCTTCACCGCCAACGTGGACGTACTGGAGTCGCTGGGCTCCGACGCGTACGTGTACTTCACGGCAGAGGGCGGATCCGCGACGACCGCGGAACTGGAGGAACTGGCGGCCGACTCCGGTCTGCGTGACACCGGCTCGGAGGTCCAGCAGATCGTGGCCCGCCTGGACGCCGCCACGCGCGCCCGGGAGGGCGCACCGGTGGAGTTGCTCGTCGACATGGCCAAGGCGCACGTATTCGACCCGGCGACCGGAGCGAACCTCACCCATCCCGAGCGCCAATCCTGACGATGCCGCACGGCCGGAAGGTGACATCGGGGGGCCAGGCGGTGCCTCCGCCCGGAACCGACAGCGGCCATGGACTTCGTGGCACGGAAGGAGCGAACCGGCCTGGCACTCACAAGCCCGCCCAGGAGCACGTCGACGGACCACCGATACCCGCTTCCACAGCACTGCGCACGGGACGGCCGCGGCCAGGCTGAAGCCCGCGGACAGCGGCGCGACCGGAAGCAAGGGCGGCACCAGGTCGACGTCCCCACGGACTCGCTCGCCTCCGGGCCACGTTCGTCCAAGACGACGCCCACGGATGCCGCTGGCGGTCACCTCGGGAGCGGCCCGCTTGAAGGGGGCGGCGCGGGCAGGGGGTGATGAGACCGGTCAGGAACGAAGCGGCTCCGGCCGCCGCCGTGCAGCCCTTGGCGTGATGCTCACAGGCCCCTGCAGATCATCGGCCGAAGGGGTGGTCGTCGCGGACGGTCAGTTTCTCGGACAGGACGAGCGGCGACTGCTCGGCGTCCAGCGATGTGGCGTCGACCGGGTGCGGGCTGAGGTCCGTGTCAAGAGTGGCACCGGAGGACTGGAACGCCGCATGGACCTGCGGCGCGCGCTGCGACTGGAGATCGCGGACGGGGGAGTGCAGGCCACTGCGCTGGCCGGTTCCCTGCACTCGCTCCTGGGCCCTTCGTCGGACTTGGCCGTACGGAGGGGCGGTACTTCGTGACGGAGGTCGCGTTCGGGATGACCGGACGGCTCATCGGCGTGTTTCTGCGAGGGCGACGGGATCTCGGTGCGGTCGTTCACCTACGAGGGGTGCGACGACGCGGACGGGGTGGAGCTGGTACCGAGTTGCTGACTACTACGACTGCTGGATCGGCGCCTTGACGGAGCAAGCGCGGTGCGACGTGTGACATCCCGGAGGCCTGCCCATGGTGCCTTCGCGGACCGTTGACGGCTCGTCGTTGGCTGCCTACCGTCCAAGCGCAGCGATGCCGAACAAAGTTCGGAATATCGATCGAAGGAAGGTCCGGATGGATGGCATGGAAAGGTCGCGGCGGTCGCTGTCCGCACTCGGTCTGCCGGAGCGAGACCTCGGGGAACTGCCCGACTCGGACAAGCGGTTCCCGGACGGTGCGCAGTACCGGGTGGAGATCCCGTCGGTCGAAGGCCCGGGGCCGTTCCAGGCGGTCATGGATGAGGCTGAGGGGCGCGGGATCCGGATACATCGCATCAGCCAGGGCAGTGGCATGATGCTCCTTGCCGACTCGGAGATCGAGGAGATGGTCGCTCTCGGCCGCGAACGCGAGGTGGAGGTCTGCCTCTTCGTTGGACCTCGCGGCGGCTGGGACATCGGCATCCAGGCCACGTCCGCCGCGGGCGGGGGTGCAGCCGCGGTGCTGCGTGGCGCCGATCAGCTGGCGTACGGGGTCGAGGACGTCATCCGGGGCTGCGACCTCGGTGTGCGCAGCGTCCTGGTGGCAGACATCGGCCAGCTGTGGGTGCTCGGCCGAATGCGGCAGGCCGGCGACCTGCCGCCGGACCTGGGGATCAAGGCGTCGATCTCGATGCCGACGGCCAATCCTGCGGCAGCACGGGTGCTTGAGGACCTCGGGGTCACCACGATCAATCTGCCGATCGATCTCACGCTTGCCCAGATAGCGGCGATCCGGGGGGCGGTCGACGCGCCCCTGGACGTCTATGTCGAGGGCGCCGACGACTTCGGCGGCGTGGTCCGCTATTACGAGATCCCGGCCCTCGTGCGTGTGGCGGCTCCTGTCCATCTCAAGTTCACGGTACGGAACGCGCCGTCCCTGTATCCCTCCGGAGCGCACCTTGCCGACCTGGCCGTGGCGACCGCACGTGAGCGCGTACGGCGGGCGGCGCTCGGCCTGTCCGTGCTGCGCCGGTACTATCCGGAGGCCGAAGCCAGTCCCGGGCCGCTGGCGACGTAGGCCCGGAGCAGGCGTGGCGGGATGGACGATCTACGTACAAATATTGACGAAACCGTAGTTCACTGAGGGCCTTGACGACCTATCAGGCCGGTTCTACGTTCAGCCCCACCAAATGTGCCGAACGTCGTTCGAAATACCGGGCACCATGGGCCGAACACGCCGGAGTGATCATGAAGAAGATCGATCCGCAGGTGGAAAGGGCCGTCGACACGCTCGGCCTCAACGGGCTGACCAGGCGGCGACTGCTGAGGGGCGGTGGAATGGTGAGCGCCTCGGCCGCCGCGGCGGCTTTGCTGTCCGCCTGCTCGGCCAGCAACAAGAGCGACGACAACAAGACGGGCGACGGTGTCGGCGACTTCCCGAAGACACCGAAGTGGAAGTTCGTGTTCGTCAACCACGTCACGACCAACCCGTTCTTCACCCCGACGCAGTACGGCGCAGCTGACGCCTGTGCACTCCTGGACGCCTCGTTCCAGTGGACCGGCTCGAAGGACTCAAGCGTGCCTGAAATGGTCAGTGCCATGACCTCGGCCATCTCCGCGAAGGCCGACGGCATCGCGGTCGCGGTCGTCGACAAGAACGCCTTCACCTCGCCCGTCGACAAGGCCCTCAACGCCGGCATCCCCACCATCTCGTACAACGCGGACGGGGCCAAAGGGAGTCCGGGGACGAGCCGGCTCTGTTACGTGGGGCAGGACCTCTACCAGTCCGGAGTCGAGCTGGGCCGCCGCATCGCCTCGCTGATGCCATCCGGCGGGGACGCGGTCGGGTTCATCGCCACCCCGGGCGCGCTCAACATCCAGCCGCGCATCGATGGGGCCACCGACGCGATCAAGGCATCCGGCAAGTCGATCAACTTCAAGTCGGTCGCCAGCGGCGCGGAACTTCCTCAGGAGCTGTCGACCATCGACGCGTATGTCAGCGGACACAAAGATCTCAAGGGCCTGTTCGCGGTCGACGCGGGCTCCACGGAGAGCATCGGCAAGGTCATGAAAAAGTACGGCCTCAAGAAGAAGGGTGTGGTCGCGGGTGGCTTCGACCTGAATCCGAACACCCTCACTGCGATCAAAGCGGGTGACCTCGATTTCACGATTGACCAACAGCCCTATCTGCAGGGCTTCCTGAGTGTGCTCTACCTGTGGCTGTACAAACTGTCCGGCGGACTGGTGATCCCGAGTGTCACCGACACCGGCCTGCTCTTCGTGACCAAGGACAATGTCGACCCCTATCTGGAGACCAAGACCCGGTTCGAGGGCTCCAGCACGAGGCAGCAGTGGGTCAAGCGCTCCGGCCCCATAGCACACGCATGAGCTTCCTGAGTCGACCGCTGCGCCGCGAGGGGCGTCTCGGTGATCGGTTTGACCTTGCGCCTGGTGAATGGCGGGGGCGTGGCAGGCGCAGTCGCGCCAGCAGGACCAGATCACGCGGAGCCAGGCGCGAGCAAGGATCCGGCCGGGTCGCCGCACCGTCCCAGCCGGGCCGGCGTCACCTGGATGCCCTGCATCGGCCCTCTGTGGGGCGTGTCCCTGAAGCCGATCAGACGGCCTCGGCCCGGCGGGGCCGGCAGAACTCATGCCGGCCATCGCGTAGAACGCGAGCGCGGCCGGGCACCCGCCGGGACCGAGAGGTCACAACCCCACCCGTGAGGGCTGCAGAAGGGATGGTCCTCCCATGAGCGAGCGAGCCGTGCGGGACTCGACCGGCGGGAAGACCATCACGGCCGGCACCCCGCCGGTGCGGCGGCACGGTCCGCTGCGCCTGGCCTTCGAGGCGTTCGTCATCCGCCGCGAGGCCACCATCTTCATCGTCGCACTGGGCCTGCTGCTGTACTTCTGGTCCAACAACTCCGACTTCCTGGCCCGCAACAACCTGGTCAACCTCTCCCAGCAGACGGCACCGTACGCGATCATCGCGGCAGGCATGGTGCTGCTGCTGGTCAGCGGGGAGATCGATCTGTCGGTGGGCGCCGTCTTCGCACTGTCGCCGTTCCTGATGCACTACATGATCGACTACTACGGCACGTACCCCGTCATCGCGATCATCGGCTCGATACTGGCCGGCGCCTTCATCGGTCTCGTCAACGGCTTCGTGGTGGTCGTGCTCAAGGTACCGTCGTTCGTCGCCACGCTCGGCATGCTCTTCCTCATCCTCGGCATCATGCTGACCACCTCGCACGCCTACCCGGCACAGATCCCCGAGGCAGCACACGGGGTGCGCGGCTGGTTCGGGCAGTCGGACTGGTCGGAACTGATCTGGTGCCTGATCATCGTCGCGTACTTCCACGTGGTACTCACCCGCTCGCGCTGGGGCCTGCACACGATCGCCACCGGCGGCAACCCGCTCGGCGCGAGCGAGGCCGGCATCAAAACCGGTCGCATCAAGTTCGGCAACTTCATGGCCACCAGCGCCCTGGGGGCCTTCGCCGGCATCCTCGAGGCCTTCCGCGTCGACTCGATCGACCCGACCGCTGCGGGTGCGGATGGCGCGTCCCCGATGTTCACCGCCGTCTCCGCCGCGGTCATCGGCGGTACGGCGCTGGCCGGCGGCTCGGGGACGGTCGTCGGCGCGCTGCTCGGCGCGCTCGTCCTCGCGGAGCTGCGCAACGGGTTCAACCTCATCGGCATCAACGCCAACCCGTTCAACATCATCCTCGGTGCGGCGATCATCCTCTCCATGGTGCTCAACGTGCACCTGGCCAGACTGCGAAGGGCAGGCCGCCGATGAGCGGGTCGACCGAGCCGACACCGACCCCGGCGCTCTCCGTGGAGCATATTGCCAAGGGCTTCGGCGCGGTCACCGCGCTGCGGGACGTGAACCTGCGCCTGAACAAGGGCGAGGTACTCGCCCTCGTCGGTGACAACGGCGCTGGAAAGTCAACCCTGTTGAAGATCCTCTGCGGCTTCCACCGGCCCGACGCAGGCCGCATCCTCCTCAACGGCGAGGAGGTGACGCTCAAGTCGGTCGACCATGCCCGCTCGCTCGGTATCGACGCGGTGTACCAGGACCTGGCCCTGGTCAACGAGCTGACGGTCTATCACAACATGTTCCTGAACCGGGAGATGATCCGTCCCACTCGGCTGCTGCACAACCGCGCGATGCGCAAAATCGCCCAGGAGCACCTGGACGAGATGGGGGTGAACATCCCATCGGTCGACGTCGAGGTCGCCAAGCTCTCCGGCGGCCAGCGCCAGGCCATCGCCGTGGCCCGCTCGGTCTATTCCGAGGCCAGGGTCCTCCTTCTCGACGAGCCCCTGGCCGCGATGGGCGCCAAGGAAGGCGCCCTCATCCTCGACCTGGTCAACGACCTCAAAGCCCGCGGCGAGGTCTCCGTCATCATCATCGCCCACAACTACGCCCAGGTCTTCGAGGTCTGCGACCGGGTCAACCTGCTCCAGCACGGCGAAATCACCTTCGACAAGCGCACGTCGGAGACATCGGTGGCCGAGCTCACCGACCTGGTGGTTGAGGAGTACCGGAGGTCGCGAACCAAATAGGCGTCTGTCTCCGCGAGCGCGGCCTCGATGCCGGCGCAGATTCCGTAACCGCGCCGCCGTCCGTCTTCTTCGAAGGGAATCCCACGCGGACTTCGCCACGGCCTGGAAGTACTTCGGATTCGACGAGGACCCCACCGCCGTGGCACGAGTCGTTTTGGGCGGCCGCACGCTCGAGTGCCTTGCCACTCCCGGTCACCATGAGGCAGCGGTCACGTTCTACGACCCGTGGACCGGGATCCTCCTCACCGGCGACACCGTCTACCCCGGCCGGCTCTACGTCCAGGACTGGTCCGGCTTCGCCCGGACCATCGACCCCCTGATCGAGTTCTGCGAGCACAGACCTGTTACCCACGTCCTGGGCTGCCACATCGAGATGACCGCCGAACCGGGCGTGGACTACCCGGTCCGCACCACCTACCAGCCCCACGAACCCCCGCTGCAGATGACCACCGGCCACCTGCACGAAATCCGCGCCGCACTGCACGAGATCGGCGACCAACCCCGCCGACTGGCCTATCCGCTCTTCGTCATCTGCCCAGACGACTGAGCCCCGCCTGCGAGCACCTCCAGCCCGGACACAGACGAAAGCCGAACGGAGCGTCCTGAGAGGAGCGAGACGCTGGCAAGGCTGCTCCCGCTCACCGTCGCCGGTTGTGCACGCGGCGAGGATCGCGCGCCCTGGGGCCCGTTGCAGCAAGCGATTGGCCGGGGCACCGCCCAGATCATCGGCGATGTGCATGACCGGACGGCCCGCCATGCACTACTACGGCTGCTGCAGCAGTTCGGCGTGAGTCTGAAGCGCCGACCATGGTGGTCAGCGGGCTGACCCGCGCCGATCCGGGCGCGAGGACATCGCCCGAGTGCGTCGTGCGCCACATGGGTGGCGCCCTCGTATCCCGCATCAGCGTCGTCGATCACCGTAGGGCTCAACGGCTCCCGCCCCAGGAAGCTGACGATGTCGAGAGCGATCCTAGTCGCGGTCACGCCGTGTACGCGGAGGGCGTTCACGCCTTGCACCGCGCTTCTCGGCCGTAGGCTGCCCTTCCCCACCTCGGAGCTGGCGGTCCAGGAATTCGATGAGCCCCATCTCCGAATGCAACAACCGCTCGCGTTGCTCAGGGGGAAGGGATGCGAGGGCATCGACCAGGATCCGCTTCCGCGGGATGTGAACCATGTTTCCGGAGTAGATCCGGCAAGTTGAGCACCAGGCGAGCCCGATGCAGCGCTCGAACATGGTGGACTCGGGAGGATAGAAGCGGTACCGGTACGAGTAGACGGGCGTCCCGCTTACGGCACAGATCCGGCGTTCACCGTCCAGAACGGACCAGCCGCTCCCGACCTTGTGCCAGGGCTGTCGCCGGGCCGGTGCTCCTCAAGTCGTCATGTCCAGCATTCTGTCCGACCGAGGCTGCACGACACAGCCGTCATACCCAAGTGGACCGCCCACCCCGCCACGTGTCCTGCGGGTGCGGGAGGAAGAGGCGCCGATCGAAATCATGCGGGCGTCGTGAACCGCGGTGAAGAATACAGGAACTGGTCCTTGTCCTGGGGTTGTTCCGTGGCCTCGCCTCGCCGTAGGAGTACGCCGTGGCGCCGCTCCCAGAAGGACGTACACAGCCTTGACGAAGCGCTCCGGCAGCAAGAACGCCACCACCCAGCCGACGGCCCAGGGATCCCAGAGCAGGCCGAAAACCAGGGATGACAGTCCGACGAGGACAACGAAGACTCCGTGAAAGCTGCGGAGCAGGGACTCACGCGAGGCGGGGAGTACCGCCTCGGGGTCGGTCAGGGGACCGCGCTCTCGAAGTCGCGCTTCTCACCTCCCAGCCACCTTGACCGGGTCGAAACCATCAGCAGGCCGAAGAGCGCGCTCATGGCTGCAAACCACAGAAGGGCAGCCACCTTTGACCACGCCAGTTTCCCAGCACCGCACGCGCTCACCGACAACTGCCTCGCCTCAGCGCCGGATGGGACAGCATCATGATGCCCATGCGCATCCTCGTGTGCCGGCAAGATGATCTGGAGGTGCTGGAGGAACGTCTGCCCTCCTCGAGCGCCGTTTCCTACCATGCCCAGCGGTTCGCCCGGCAGGCATCAGGGACGAGTACGTTCCTCGTGGCCTGGCTGGATGCCCAGCCGACAGGAATCTGCGAAGTGCGCTGGGATGGCTGCGCGGCGCCAGAAGTGCGAGCGGTCCTGCCGGGCTGTCCGGAGATCAACGGGTTGCACGTCGTCGATGCGCTGCAGTCCCGGGGGATAGGGACCGCCCTGATCCGTCACGCCGAACAGCTCGCCGGCGAACGAAACGCAGAGCTGATCGGACTGGGAGTAGACGATCACGGAAATCCGCGGGCCGCAGCGCTCTACGCTCGGTTGGGATACGAGCCCACCGTCCCGTACGTGGATCGCTACTTCTACACGGACGACACGGGTGCCGAACACTCGGTCGCGGATCCCGCCGTCTTCCTGGTGAAGGAGCTCCCGCCCCGGCCCCATCTTTGAGACCGATCTCGTGCGCCATCATCAGAGTCTGGTGGCCCGGCCCATGTTCGCGCCCACCAGGTCGGCCATCTCCACCAGCGCCTGGCTGATCGCATCGAGTTCCTTGTGGAAGCTCGCCCGTATGCCGTCCTCGCCCTTGTGTCAGTGCTCCCACGCCAGCGGGCCCGGGCCGGTCCATTCGATCAAGGGTGAGGCGGCGATCTCGTCTTCCTCGCCCAGGTTCAGTCCGGCCCGCCGCAGGAAGACGATCATGTCCCACAGGCCGTAGGCGCGGCCGACGGGGACGCCGTGGATGCAGACCAGCCGGCCGCCCTCGGCATCGGGCGGCCCCACTCTCACGGGACACCAACTCGGCATGTGTGAACGGGTACCCCCGTGCGCGCCGGAACATGGCCGCATGGCCCATCCGGCCAGGGCTTTGCCCGGCCTGTGGCGTCTGTTTGCCTCATGGGCGCGCTGGGCGACGTTGGTAGTGGGTGTGGGCCGTTTCCGGGGAGTGCCGTGCTCGTGGTGGTGCGGAGCGGGCCCGGTTGATGTTGCTGTGGCCACCCTGGAGCCGGCCTGCGGGACCTTCTCGTCTTCCTCCTGGCCGGTCGTGCCGCTCAAGGGGCTGGCTAGTGCTGTGACCGCGTTGGTTCGCCGGGTTGGTCAGGCCGCGGTGGCGAGGGGGCGTCCGCCCCAGCGGATGCCTTTCTCGCTGCGGATGCGGGCGCGTTCCTTGCGTTCGGCGGTCAGGACGCCCGGGTGGCGGGCGTTGGCGTTGCGCCACCGTAGGTAGGCGTGCAGGGCCCGGGTCTGAACGGAGTGGTTGGGGTAGTTGGAGTTGGCGATGGTGAACTGCCGCAGTGGCCCGAAGTGGGCCTCGATCGGGTTCGCCCACGAGGCGTAGGTCGGTGTGAAGCACACCTCGACCTCGTGTTTCTTTGCCCAGCGTCGGATGTCGGCGCCCTTGTGGGCGGACAGATTGTCCATGATCACGTAGATCGGGGCGCCGTCCGGGCGGGCGGCGCGGATCGCCTTCAGTGCGGCCAGCGTGTTCCCGGCGCCCTTCCTGCGGCGGTTGACGCCCCACAGGCGGTCGTCACCGACCGAGTAGCAGCCGTGGAAGTACCGGACTCCGTGGGTGCGGTGGTAGGTGGCCGGCAGCCGGTCGGGGTGTCCTTGTTCGGCCCAGCCCGCGCCCGCGGTGGGCCGGATCCCGAGCGGGCCGAACTCGTCGAAGGCGAAGACCCGGTCCGGGAAGCGGTCCAGGACCTCCTCGATGCGGTCGAGCTTGGTGTCGCGCTCGGGGTCCGGGGACTCCTTCCAGGTCTTGGTGCGCTGGAAGGTGACGCCGCGCCGGGCGAGCAGGCACCGTAACGCCTCGCGGCCAATGCGGATCACCCGGCCGTGCACTTCGCGCAGGTAGGCGACGAGCTTGCGCAGCGACCAGCGGGTGAAGGGCTGGCCGAGCTTGACCGGGCGGGTGGTGGCCGTCGCAATGACGAAATCCTCGTCGTCAGGCTTGAGTTGGCGGGGACGGCCTCCCGCCCACTGAGGGTCCAGGCAGGCCAGGCCGATCTCGTTGAACCGGTGGATCACATCGGGCACCGTGTCCTCGTCGGCCTGCACCAGCTGGGCGATCACCGGCACCCGGTTCCCGCCGGCCGACGCCAGCAGCATCATCGCCCGCCGGTAACGCACCGTGCTGGTACTGCCCCGGCGCACGATCTGCTGCAGCCGCTGCCCCTCCTGGTCGGTCAGTCTGCGCACACGTACAGGCTCAGCCACCACGCCTCCAGCGATCGGATCAGACGTCACCCACATCCAACCGCCACGACCACCAACCCGGCGAACCAACACGGTCACAGCACTAGAGCCAGTGGCCCAGGAGCAGGGCGGGGGTGTGACGGGTGAGCCAGGCGCTGGTCAGGCCGATGGCGGCGGCGCCGGCGGTGACGTCGCTGGGGTGGTGGGCGCGCTTGACTGCACGCGTTGGATGGTCACAGTGGCGGCCGGCACCGCCCAGTGCGCCGGCCTGCAGCCAGGTGGGGGGTGGCGCCGGCGGTGAAGGCGGCCGCGGCCGCGGTGTGCCCGGAAGGGAACGAGGACGGTCGGGGCGGTCGGCCAGCTCGACGTGGGGGAGTCCACTCCGTAGGCGCCCGGGGGCGGCCGGCGAGCTGCCTGCACAGGACGTTCGCCGCACCACAGTGTCGTGCTCTGCGTACACTCCTGCCTCGCCGACCGGACCCTGGACGCAGCCGTCGGGATCAGGGGGATGTCTCGCGCTGCGTCACACGTCGGTCGGGCTCCCACAGGTCCGTCAGCACCCTCCCTCATGAACTGTTGTTGTCCCTGGGAGCAAGCCGGTAAGCAGCAGGACTGCCAGCCCCGTCCGTCATCCGCTGAACGGCGCTCACGACCTGTCCAGGCGGCGCAGGTCCTCCTCGGTCCATTTCCGGGTATCGCGGGGCTGGGTGTAGGGCTCCTTGTGGGGCTGCATGCCGCCGGCGATCGCCCGTTGTCGTAGGGTCTCCGCGTCGAACTCGAGGCCGAGCAGGATCGCGAGGTTGCTGATCCACAGCCAGATGAGGAAGACGATGACGCCGGCCATGGTGCCGTAGGTCTTGTTGTAGGAGGCGAAGTTGGCGACGTAGAACGCGAAGCCGGCGGAGGCGAGCAGCCAGATCAGCAGGGCCAGGAAGCTGCCTGGAGTGATCCACTTAAACCCCTTCACCCGCGCGTTCGGGGTGGCCCAGTACAACAGCGCGATCATGACCGTGACGAGGACCGCCAGAACGGGCCACTTGGCGATCGACCACACCGTCAGGGCGGTGTCGCCGACCCCGAGCGCTGTGCCCGCCTTGCGGGCCAGCGCGCCGGTGAAGACCACGATCAGGGCGCTGATCACAGCGAGCACCATCAGGACGGCTGTGAGTGCGACCCGCACGGGCAGGATCTTCCAGACCGGGCGGCCTTCGGGCATGTCGTAGACGGCGTTGGCCGCGCGGATGAACGCGGCGACGTATCCGGAAGCCGACCACACGGCCAGGACGATGCCGACGATCGCCATGACCGATCCGAGACCGGCGTTGTTCTGCAACTGCGAGACGGCCCCGGTGATGACGGTGCGGGCGGAGCCCGGGGCGAACTGCTGCAGATTCTTCAGCACCGCGTCCGTCGCCGACTTGCCGGCCAGGCTGAGCAGCGACACCAGGACCAGTAGAGCCGGGAACAGGGACAGCAGGCCGTAGTACGTCAGCGCCGCGGCCCGGTCGGTCAGCTCGTCGTCCTTGAACTCTCGCAGGCTTCCCTTCAGCACCGCACCCCAGGCCGTCCTCGGCAGCTGTGTCGGCGCGTTGGGCGCGCGCCGCTCCACCGCGGGTCCGGGGCCGGTCTCCCCGGGAGGCGGGGCTTCACGCTCGGTAGCGTCATCGTGTCCGTGATGTTCTTTACGTCCTGGAATATGCGATTTCATGCCCAGTGGGTACCCCCGCATACCCACCTAATCGGGGCGCGGTCCCTCGATTCGGGGAGCGGTGTGGGTGGGGGTGTCATGGAGGCACAGGGGATAAGAGACCACCGGCCGGGTGGGACCTGCGGGTTCGAACGGGCCCGCCTGATCGCCGACGGGGGAGTGTCATGAGGGCCCGGCGCCGGTCAGCGCTCGACCGGGCAAGAGTCGCTCCGTCACCCCGTCCCTGGACGGCGTCCTGGCCGTCGTCCGTAAGCGCCACGCGGACGCCGACGCCTCGCCCATCCATTGAAGCAATCAGGGTGGTGTGCGATCCCGGGGGGTCGGCACCGGGCACCGCGCATCCTCTTGACGCACGACGGAGCCCGGTCTATTTTACAAGCATCTACTTGTACAAGGATGTTCTTGTGATCGGAAAGGAGCCCGGAATGACCAGCACCACCCCCAAGCGGACCGAGGACTTCACAGCGGTCGTCAACCTCCCCGCCGACCCCGACACCGTGTCGGCCCTCTTCACCTCCGCCGCCGGCGTCAGCCGCTGGTGGGGCCCGACCGAGGGCGAGGGAGCAGTGGGCGGCACGCTCCTCACCAGCTTCGGTGACTACGGCGTCAATGCGATGCGCGTCCTCGAAGCCGGGCCCACCCGCGTGGTCTGGGAGTCCATTGCGCCCGACGGGACCACCGCCACCGGACACACCAAGGAGTGGCTCGGCACGACGATGGAGTTCGACATCGTGCCCAGCGACGGCGGTAGCGAGCTCCACTTCCGGCATGTCGGCCTGACCCCGCAGCTGGAGTGCTGGGAGTCCTGCGTCGCCGCCTGGACCTTCTTCATGGCGAGCATCGAGGCCTTCGCCAAGACCGGCACCGGCACTCCGTTCACGGCCTGAGACCCTGGTGCGATGACCGACCTGAAGCCGTCGGCGTCCGCGGCAACCGATGCGGTGCTGCGGGCGCTCGCCGACCCACATCGCCGGCAGATCCTGCGCCTCGTCCGGCACACCGAGCTGCCTGCGGGCCAGATCGCGGCGAACTTCACCCTTACCCAGCAAGCGGTCAGCCAGCACATCGGCGTGCTCAAGCAGGCCGGTCTCCTCACCGAGCGCCGCGAGGGCACCCGCCGCCTCTACGCACTGCGCCACGAGTCGCTCGAGCCAGTGCGCGAGCTGCTCGCCGAGTTCTGGCCCGACGCCCTCAGCCGCCTGAAGAAGGCCGTCGAGGCGGCCCACCCCAGACCACCGAAGAGGTAGCCGTGACCGCCGAGATCCGCAACGACGTCATCGTCGCGACCGAGCACATCAAGGCACCGCCCGAGGTGGTCTTCCCGTACTTCACCGACCCCGCGCTCATCGTCGAATGGATCGGCGACCGGGCCGAGCTCGACCCGCAGCCCGGCGGCGTGTTCTTGCTCGACATGGGGGAGGTCGTCGCCCGAGGCGCCTACGTCACCGTCGAGCCGCCGTACCGCCTCGTGTTCAGCTGGGGCATCCCCGGCAGCGACGCGCTGCCACCCGGCAGATCGACCGTCGAGGTCGTGCTGACCCCTGACGGCGACGACACGATGGTGGTGCTCACGCACACTGACCTGCCCCCCACTCATATCGGCAACCACCGCGCCGGCTGGGAACATCGGCTCGGGTTGCTGCGCCGGGAGGCCGGCTGAAGCCTGCCCCTGCAGAGTCCCTGGACAGCGGTAGCCGACGCCGGGTGCCGCGACGGCAGTTCTCCAGGCATCGGAACGGTAAGGAGACCCGAAGGTGCGAAGGACGACAAGGATCAGCGCAGTGGCATGGGTGCTGAGCTAGTTTGCTCTGTGCTTGGAGATCTTCCTGTGGCACCACGTGACTCCGACGCTGAGGCTCAACCCGCCCGCCCCACCTCCTGGCGCAGACGTGCGGCCCCAGCCCGGCGGCTTCCTCATCACAGTGCTCGCGGGCTCGGCGATCGCACCTTTGCTGTTCGTGGCCAGTCTGATCGTGGATCGGCGGCGAACTCCTCGATCCCCCTAAGGGGTCCTTGCAGAATGATCTTCCTGTGGCACGGTGGAGGTGTAGTGATTCCGTCTTTGTGGGGGTGACCCGTGGCACGGCGGAAGCCGTGGGAGATCAGTGACGAGCTGTGGGCGGTGATCGAGCCGCTGCTCCCGAAGCATGAACGACGGTTCCGGCACCCCGGGCGCAAGCGGATCGATGACCGCAAGACCCTGCAGGGTGTGCTGTTCGTCCTCTACACCGGGATCCAATGGGAGTACCTGCCGCAGGAGTTGGGCTTCGGCTCGGGGCCCACCTGCCGGCGCCGGCTGGCCGAGTGGCAGGAGGCCGGCGTGTGGGAGGAACTCCAGCGGGTGCTGCTGGACCGGCTGCGGGCGGCGGACCGCCTGGACTTCTCCCGCGTCACCGTTGATGCCTCGCACGTGCCGGCCAAACGGGGGCGCAGCAGCCCAAAAGTCGGTCCGAGTCCGGTTGACCGTGCACGGCCGGGCTCGAAACACCACGTGCTGACCGACGCGCACGGCACCCCGTTGCGGGTATCGCTGACCGGCGGGCACCGCAACGACGTCACCCAGCTGCTGTCGCTGGTCGACGGCGTACCGCCGGTGCGCGGCAAGCGGGGGCGGCCTCGGCGCAAGCCCCGCGCGTTGTACGCCGACCGGGGCTACGACCATGACATCTACCGTCGCCGACTACGCGAGCGCGGCATCGTCCCGAAGATCGCCCGCCGCGGTCAGCCACATGGCTCGGGCCTGGGTCAGGTGCGATGGGTTGCCGAGTCCGCCATTGCCTGGCTCCACGGCCCCCGCCGCTTACGTACTCGCTGGGAAGCCCGAGACGACATGCACGACGCTTTCCTCCAGCTCGCCCACTGCATGACCCTCGCCCGCAAGGTTCCAGCATTCTGAAAGCACCCCTAAAGGGCTTGTAGCCCTCTCGCCCGTGTCGGACCACCCTTCGGTAGATGGTCCGCGGCGCTGCTGGGGTATGGACCCGGTGGCACTCGGCCCCATAGTGTCCGGTCAAAGCGGGCGGGCGGTCGGCCGGGGGGCGGGCGTGGCGGATGCGGAGCGGCACGAGCAGCAGAGTGAGCGGGCGGCATCCGCGACGGGCGCGGTCGCGCCGGGCGAAGGGATCCAGGCTTCCCCGGTCGGAGCGCCCGCACCGGCAGCATCGCCGGGCGGCGGTTCACCGCCCCTGCCCTCCTTCGCGTTACTCCCCGTCGCCGCTGTGTGCTCCGCGCTCGTGGGTGTGCTCACCGTTCTGTCGGGCCGGTACGGCTTTCACCGTGACGAGTTGTACTTTCTGGCGGCGGGACGCCATCCGGCCTGGGGTTATGTGGACCAGCCGCCGCTCACCCCGCTCCTCGCCCGCACGGCGAGCGCGCTGTTCGGGGACACGCCGGAGGGGCTGCGGGTGCCGGCCACGCTTGCGAGTGCGGCCACGGTGGTGGTGGCCGCGCTGCTGGCGCGGGAGGTGGGTGCGGGGCGGCGCGCTCAGGTGCTCGCCGCGGTGCTGACCGCGGTGAGTGCCCAGGTGCTGGCGGTGGGGCACATGGTGTCGACGGCCACGTTCGACCTGCTGGCCTGGCTGGTGCTGAGCCTGTGCGTGCTGCGGCTGCTGCGTACCGGCGAGGGACGGTGGTGGCTGGCTGTCGGCGCCGCACTCGGGGTGGGGCTGCTGAACAAGTATCTGGTGGCGTCGCTGCTGGTGGCCCTGCTCGCCGGGATCGCCGCCGTCGGCCCGCGGCATGTTCTGCGCGGTGCCTGGCCCCTCGCCGGCGCGGCCGTCGCGCTTGCGCTGGCCGGCGGCAATCTGTGGTGGCAGGCCCGGCACGGCTGGCCCGAACTGACGGTGGCGCACGGCATCAGCGCGGACGACGGCGCGGACAACCGGATCGCCTTCGTACCGGAGCAACTCGTCTTCCTTTCCCCGCTGTTCGTGCCGGTGTGCGTGGCCGGGTGGCGCCGCCTGTGGCGCGAGCCGGCCCTGCGCTGGGCGCGCCCGGCGGCGGTCGCGTATCCGTTGCTGTGCCTGCTGGTGCTGGCGGCCGGGGGCAAGGGCTACTACACGGTCCCGCTGCTGATCGTGCTGCTCGCGGCGGGCTGTGAGCCGCTCGCCGGGTGGCTGCGCCGGTACCGCCGGCCGGTGTGGGCGCCGGCGCTTGTCTGCGCGGCGGCGATCAGCGCGGTCGTGGCCCTGCCGCTGCTGCCGCCGAGCGCGCTGGCGCTGCCCATGGCGGTGAACAAGGAGCAGGGCGAGCAGGTCGGCTGGCCTGCCCTGGCGGACGCGGCCCGCCGGGGCTGGTTGCTGATCCCGCGGGATGAGCGGGCCCGGGCGGTCGTCCTCGCCCAGAACTACGGCGAGGCCGGTGCCCTCGACCGCTACGGCCCCGCCCGGGGTCTGCCGCGGTCCTACTCCGGCCATATGAGCTATGCGGACTGGGGCCGGCCCCCGGACTCGGCCGACGGCCCCGTCCTCCTCGTACGGCAGCGGGACGCCACGGACATCGAACGGCACTTCACCGGCTGCCGCGAGGTCGCCCGCGTCGACAACGGACACGACGTCGACAACGAGGAACAGGGCGCGTCGATCGACCTGTGCTCGGGGACGGCACAGCCGTGGTCAAAGCTGTGGCCACAGCTGCGACGCTACTACTGAAAGCAGGTCGGGCGCAGGTTGGCGCGGTTCGGAAGTGCCCTTCAGCTCAGCCGTGTCACGCCTTCGGAATCCTCGACGACGAGGACGACCCGCACGTGGTCGCCGGGGCCGCCGACGGGCGCGCCGCCCGCGCCACCTGCCGCGACCGCGGCCCGACGTGGTGCGGATGCGTATCCGCATGCCCGGCATGGACGGGCTCATACGGCACGTGGAGCGATGCGGTTGCTACGGCCCTGGAGGACCTCGCGGCCG
Organism: Streptomyces griseorubiginosus; assembly: GCF_017614965.1. Taxonomy (GTDB): domain Bacteria; phylum Actinomycetota; class Actinomycetes; order Streptomycetales; family Streptomycetaceae; genus Streptomyces; species Streptomyces griseorubiginosus_B. Next base: position 21,493 of record NZ_WVUG01000002.1, read on the forward strand.
ACCTGGAAGAGGCCGGCCGCGACGGCGCCGACGTGCGCAAGGCCGCCGAGGCGGCACTGCGCCACCGCACCGTCCTCGACGAGATCACCGAACTCCGCTTGCTCGGCGGGGACTTGTGGACCGTTCGCCAGGCAAGTCGTTTGTCGGTACCGAGGTTGTCGGAATCTCCGTGCACTCGAACCGCACCGCTGACGGAAGCCCCGGCCGGCAGCTGGCGGCGGAGAAGAAGGCGGGCTGCAGCGTCAAACGCGCGTGTGAGCTGTTGAAGGGCCCGCCGTACCAGTACACCCGGTCCCCGAACGGTGCAGGAATCGGGTGCGGCTTACCAACTGCTCTTGGTCACACCGGGGAGCTCGCCCGCGTGGGCCATCTCGCGCACGCGGATGCGGGACAGGCCAAAGGCGCGCAGATGGCCGCGGGGACGCCCGTCCACGGCATCGCGGTTGCGCAGGCGGGTGGCGCTGGCGTCGCGGGGCTGCCGGCGCAGTTCCCGCTGGGCGGCGGCGCGTTCCTCGTCCGAAGTTCCAGGGGACGAGATGATCGCCTTCAGCTCGGCGCGGCGCGCGGCGTAGCGGGCCACGACGAGGCGCCGCTGTTCATTCTTGGCGATCTTGCTCTTCTTCGCCATCAGACCTTCCCTCCCCGGGCGCGGATGCGGGCCACCGCCGCCTCGATGCCGATCGTGTCAACCGTCTTGACGGCCTTGGCGGAGAGCGTGAGCCGGACGTGGCGGCCTTCGCTCGGCAGCCAGTAGCGCTTGCGCTGGATGTTCGGGTCGAAGCGGCGCTTGCTGCGCCGGTGCGAGTGGGAGATGTGATGGCCGAAGCCGGGCTGACGGCCGGTGAGTTGGCAGTGGGCTGACATGGGGTTCCTCCTCTGTTGGCGGCGACGGCAGCACACTAGCAGCTTAATGAAAATGAAAACCAATCTCCTGTATGGTGCTGCCCATGGCCCGTAACGAACTCCGCCCGATCATCAAGCTGAGGTCCACCGCCGGCACCGGCTACACGTATGTGACCCGCAAGAACCGCCGCAACAACCCCGACCGGCTGACGCTGCGCAAGTACGACCCGGTCGCCGGCCGCCACGTCGACTTCCGTGAGGAGCGCTGAGAACCGTGAAACCCGGAATCCACCCCGACTACCGCCCGGTCGTCTTCCGTGACCGGGCCGCCGACTTCGCCTTCCTGACACGCTCGACGGCCACCAGCGACAAGACCGTCGAGTGGGAGGACGGCAACACCTACCCCGTCATCGACGTCGAGATCTCCTCGGCGAGCCACCCCTTCTACACCGGGACCCAGCGGGTCCTGGACACCGCGGGGCGGGTCGAGCGATTCGAGCGGCGCTACGGACGCTCACGGAGCAAGCAGTGAGCCGGGACCAGGCGCGGCTGCCGGTCGCGGTCGTCGCCGGGTTGCACGCGGATGCCCGCCGGGCCGCCGTGGAGGAGATCCTGCGTACGGTCCCGGCTCGGTGGCGCTGCACCACGACCTGACGTCCGCCGTCGACCGCGCGGTGCACCGCACCGTACGTGATGCCGGCGGCCTGTTGGGCAGCGGTGACGCACCCCTGGTGAACGACTGCGCGTGCTGCGCGCTGCGCGAGGACCTGGTCCCCGAACTGCTGCGGCTCGCAGGGGAGGACAGGTACCGGCTGGCCGTCGTGGAACTGTGGGACTCCGTCGAACCCCAGGCCATGGCCGGGGTCATCGCCGCCGCAGGCGCGCCCCTTGCGCTGACCGGGGTCACCACGGTGATCGACCCGGCACTCGTCCTGCCGTACCTGTCCAACGGCGATGACCTGGCCGACGTCGGCCTCGCCGCCGCCCCTACCGACCAGCGCACGGTCGCCGACACCTTCGCCCGGCAACTGGAGTACCCCACGGTCATCGCCGTCGGTGAGGACGGTACGCACGGGCAGGACGTGGAGGCCGCCGACGACACCGACTATGCGCTGCTCGCCCAGCTCACGCCGGGCGCACGCAAGGTGCGCGTGGGCAGCGGCGCCCTGGGTGGCGTCCTGCTGGCGGGCTTCGACGTGTCGGCGGCCGCCGCCCGTGTGCATCCTGCGTGCGCGCTGCTGCCGCAGGAATGTGACGAGCACGGTGTGAGCACCTTCGTCTGGCGGCGCGAACGGCCCTTCCACCCGCAGCGCCTCTACGCGGCGCTGGAGGACCTGACCTGCGCGGCCGCCCGAAGCCGTGGGCGGTTCTGGCTGGCGGACCGCCCCGACACCCTGCTGTCGTGGGATGCCGCAGGTGGCGCGCTGTGCGTGGAGTCGTCCGGCCCCTGGCTGGCCGCCCTGCCCGACGCCGCCTGGGAGATGGTTCCCGTCGAACGACGCCTCGCCGCCTCCCTGGACTGGCACCCCGAGCAGGGCGACCGCTGCCAGTACCTCACCTTCACCTCGCCCGGCCTGGACCGTGACGGTCTGCTGGCCATGCTCGACTCGTGCCTGCTCACCGACGACGAATACGCGGCCGGCAGCGACTGCTGGCGACAACTCCCGCACGCCTTCGACGGCTTGCTTGATCCAGTGACCTGAAAACGGCGACGCGCAAGAGAGGACCGATCTCACCATGCCCCGACCCACAAGCACCCGGCGGCAGACCGCCAAGCGGCAGCGCACGAACCCGCTGGACGCCGCCGGCATCACCTACATCGACTACAAGAACACCGACCTGCTGCGGAAGTTCATCTCCGACCGCGGAAAGATCCGCAGCCGTCGGGTGACCCACGTGAGTCGTCAGCAGCAGCGGCAGATAGCGCAGGCCATCAAGAACGCACGCGAGATGGCGCTCCTGCCCTACAGCTCCCGATAGCAGAGGGGACTGAGGAGCCGTACGGATGGAGACACCTCCTCTCGTACGGCTCCGGATCAGTGTCCGTGCCAGGCCGGGCCGGGCGGCGCCGTGGCTGCGTTCGCCGCCCGGCCCGGCGTCTTCAGACGCCCGCCACGAGGTGGGGATGCTCGTCATCGCAGGTGTCGTCGATGCCGTAGGTGTCCCAGGCAGGGAACGGGTCCGCGAGCGGCAGTTCCTCCCCCTCGGGCATGAGGCAGTCGGCCAGTGCCGCATGCAGGGCGTCCGCGTGCAGATCTGTGCCGATGAAGACCAGTTCCTGGCACTCTGGGCTGTCGGTGTCGCGTGCAGCCGAGGGGTCGAAGCGTGCGACGGAGCCGGCCTGTGACCACAGGCCCGTCACGTGCGGGCGGCTGGCGAGAGTGAAGAAGCCCTTGGAGCGCAGGATCTGTCCGTATGCGCCGCTGTCGAGTTCCTCGGTCACGAACGCCCACAACCGGCCCGGGTGGAAGGGCAGTCCGGAGCGGAAGACGGTCGAGGAGATGCCGTACTCCTCCGTCTCGGGGACGTGGTCGCCGTTGAGTTCCTTCACCCAGCCGGCGGCTTGTTGGGCGCGTTCCAGGTCGAACAAACGGGTGCCCAGTACGTCACTCACCCTCACCCGGCCATGGACGGCCGGGACGAGGCGTGCGGCCGGGTTGAGGCGGGTGAGCGCCGCCCGCAGCCGGTCCGCCGCTTCCTCGTCGACGAGGTCGAGCTTGTTGCGGACGATGACGTCGGCGAACTCGATCTGGTCCATCAGCAGGTCGCTGACGGTGCGTTCGTCGCCCTCGTACTGCTCCAGGCCCCGCTCGGCCAACTCATCGCCGCCTGCCAGCTCGGGCAGGAAGTTGGCGGCCTCCACGATCGTGACCATGGTGTCCAGGCGGGCGAGGTCGCCGAGGGTGGCGCCGTCGTCGCGGGCGAAGGCGAAGGTCGCGGCGACCGGCATGGGTTCGGATGAGCAGGTAGTCGAAGCGGCCCTCGCGGGCGAGCCGGTCGACCTCTTTGAGCAGGTCGTCGCGCAGGGTGCAGCAGATGCAGCCGTTGGTCATCTCGACCAGCCGTTCCTCGGTGCGCGAGAGGGCTGCCTTGCCCTGTGGCTGTGCTGCGGGGTGCGACTGCTGCCCTTGACCGTGACCACTCCGGACAGGCGGTGGCGCCTGAGTTCACCGGCGTTCGTCCGCAGCCAGTCGTTGGCCGCAGTCCGGGCACACCCCGGACAGCTCCACCGTGTGCCGGACGTTCGCGAACCCGGAGGTCTGCGCGAGGGTGTCGGCCCATTCCTCCACTGGGCCGGAGTCGACGGGGCGGCTCAGGCCGCATTCGGTGCAGATGAGGTAGTGGCGGTGTTCGGGCCCCGGGCGGTAGCGGAAGAGGCGCTCACCGTTGGTGTCGCGCACCATGTCGGCCCGGCCGGCGTCGGCCAGGCCGGCCAGTGTGCGGTAGACCGTGGAGAGGCCGACCCGTGAGCCGGCGGCAGCGAGCTGGTTGTGGAGCGCTTGGGCGCCGACGAAGCCGTCGGCTCGGACGAGTGCCTCGACCACGATGGTGCGTTGCTGGGTGAGGCGGCCGATCAGCGTGACGTCGTGCGAGGGGATGGGGGTGCGCTGGCGGTCGGGAGCCATCGGGTGCCTTCGCTCATGTGCCGGTGGGGACAGCGGTGCGCGTGCGAGGACCGGGAACCGGGCGTCGTATCAGGAAGGTGGCGGTGTACACGGCCGTGGCGGCGGCCATGATCGCGAAGCTCGGCGGCACCTTCGGCACCGCGTAGGAGGTGAACAGCCCCGCCCACATCTCCAGTACCGCAAGCCCGGCGGAGAGGGCGAGTGCCCGGTAAGGGCGGTCGGTGAGGCGGATCGCGGCGCCCGCGGGGGCGGCGAGCAGGCCGAGCAGGAGCAGGGAACCGACCGCCTGGGTGGCCTCTGCGGCGCTGATTCCGGCCAGGGCGAGGAAGCCGTAGCCGAGCAGCCGGACCGGTACCCCGCGGGCGGCGGCCACGGCCTCGTCGAGCGTGGCGAACAGCAGTGGCCGGGCGATGAGGAGCACCAGCAGGCCGACCTCGGCGGCCACCAGGGCGGCGACGACCGCGCTGCTGGAGGAGATGCCGAAGATGGAGCCGAACAGCACGCTGACGCCGGCGGTGCCGTTGGTGGTGCTGCGGGAGGTCGTGTAGAGGGTGATGAAGAAGGCGCCCAGGCCCAGGATCCAGGAGAAGACGCTGCCGATGACCACGTCGTCGGGCCGCGCCTTGCGGCCGAGGGTGCCGAACAGCAGCGCCATGGCGATGGTGGCGGCGAACAGCCCGAGGCGAAGGTCGGCGCCGAAGGCGAGAGCGGCCATCGCACCGGTGAAGGCGACGTGGCTGAGGGCGTCGCCGGTGAAGACCTGCGCCCGCAGCACCAGGAAGTAGCCGACCAGCCCGCAGGCGGCGGCGATGGCGGTACCGGCGAGGAAGGCGTGCAGGAAGAACGGGTGGGACAACGGGGAGGCGGCGAGCAGGACGGTCATGCGGTCACCTCCTTGGCAACGGGCGTGGCCCCGGCCCGGATGCGAGCGAGTCCCTCACGCAGCGAGCGCCGGCCCAGCGCGAGCAGGTATCCGGCGAAGGCGATGGTCGTCACGAAGAAGCCCAGAGGGTAGGGCCAGTAGTAGGCGGCGGTCAGTCCCAGCCAGGTCGCGGCGAAGGCCAGCAGGACGGCCAGGGCCAGACTCAACGCCGGGCGGGCGGTGAGGACTTGCGCGGTGGCGGCTGGAATCACCATGAGGGCGAAGACCAGGAGGGTCCCGGTGATCTGGCTCGCCTCGGCGGTGGCCGCACCGAGCAGGACGAGGAAGACCACCGACAGGGCGCGGACCGGCACCCCGCGCCCGCCGGCGACCTGCGGGTCCACGGACGCGAACAGCAGCGGCCGTCCGATCAGCGCCAGCACCGCGAGCACCACCGCACCGACCACCATCAAAACGGTCACCTGGGCGGAGGTGATGCCCAGGAAAGTGCCGAAGAGGATGGTCTGCGGCCCCTCCAGCAGCCCCCGGTACAGGGCTGTGAACAGGAACCCGGACGCGAGCAGAAACGCCTGTACGGTCCCGGTCAGTGCGGACTCCTCGTGCTCACGGCCACTCCGCAAGGCCGCGATGACCAGCGCCGCAGCCACGCACAGGGTGAAGTAGCCGTAGACCGCGCTGACTCCGAGCAGGAGCGCTCCGGCGGCGCCGGGGAAGGCGACGGCGGAGACGGTGTGGGCGGCGAACGTCTGTCGCCGCAGCACCACGAACCAGCCCACGACCGCGGAGACCACGGCTACGACCGCGCCCGCGCGGAACGCGTTGACCATGAACGGGTACGACCACATGTCCTGGAAGTCGGTCAGGAGGTTCCACGACCAGGCCGGCGCCCCCGTCTCAGCGAGCATCATGACCCCTCCCCGGGGTCTCGTGCCGGTCAGTGTGCACCGCGGGCGCCTCTGGCTGGCCCACGACGACCAGCCGGCCGTCCGAGGTCTGCAGCACCTCGACCGGAGTGCCGTACAGCCGGGTCAGTGTCTCGGAGGTGATGACCTCGCCCGGCGTGCCCGCGGCGGCGCCGCCCTCGGCCAGGTACACCACCCGGTCCAGGTGATGGAGTATCGGGTTCACGTCATGGGCGACCATGACCACGGAGACGCCCTCGTGATGGCAGATGTGCCCGATCAGCGCCGCGACGGCGCTCTGGTTGGGCAGGTCGAGGCTGTCCAACGGCTCGTCGAGCAGGAGCAGTTCGGGCCTGCGGACCAGTGCCTGGGCGATCAGTAGGCGCTGCTGCTCGCCGCCGGAACACTGCCCGATGGGCCGGTGTGCGTACGCCGACGCTCCGACCAGCTCGATCACCTCGTCCACCCGCGCACGGGCGGCCCGTCGCCGCGCGCTCGGGAACGGCAGCGGCACCCCCCACCGGTCACCGTCCAGGCCCATGCGCACCACATCGACACCGCGAATGCGCAGATCGGCGTCGAAGCTGCGCCGCTGCGGCAGGTAGCCGATGCGGTCGTTGGCCTGCCCGGGCCGGGCGCCGAGAACCCGAACCTCGCCGGCCGCCGCGGGCAGGGCACCCAGCAGAACCTTGATCATGGTGGACTTGCCGACGCCGTTGGGCCCGAGCACGGCGGTGAACTCGCCGGCCCCGATGCGAAGGTCCACACCCGACCACAACGTCCGGCCGCCGACCCGCACCGCGGTCCCGCGCAGGGCGACCACCGGATCGCTTCTCGCACCTGCGGCCGTGTCGTGACCCCCGCCTCGGCGGCCGGGGACGGCGTGACTGCTGGTGAGTGTGACGGCTTCGCGGGCCTTCGCTATCGGGTTCATGGCGTCAGCTCACTTCCCGGTGGCCTTGGCCAGGGCCTGCTCGATGCCCCGCAGCTGGGTGGTCTGCCACTGCTGGAAGGTGGCCCCGGCGGGGGTGAGGGTCTCGGTGACGGTGGCGACCGGGATGCCCTGGGCCTTGGCCTCCTTGACCTGCGCCTGCACGTCCGGCGTGGAGTTCTGGGAGTTGTAGACGTATATCTTGATCTGCTTGTTCTTGATCTGCTGGTCGATGGTGGCCTTGTCCTTGGCCGTGGGGTCGGAGCCCTCGCTCATCGCGTCCAGGAACGTCTCCGGGGTGAGCATCTTCAGCCCCAGGCCCTCGGCGAGCGGCGTGACGATGGACTCGGAGGCACCGATCGGCGTGCCCGCGTACTTCGCTTTGATGTCGGCGATGAGCTTGTTGTAGTCGCCGAGCGTCTTCGTCTCGAACGTCGTCTTCTGCTGGTCGAAGTAGGCCGCGTCGGCCGGGTCGATCTTCTTGTAGTCCGCGGTGATCTTCTCGATGACCTGGTGGACGTTGTCCGGGGAGTACCAGCGGTGCGGGTTGCCGCCCGGCTTGATCCCGACCAGGTCGCCGACCTTGAGCTGGGTGCGCCCGCTGGCGGGGTTGGCGGCCAGCAGCTTGTCGGCCCAGGCGTCGTAGCCGATGCCGTTGACGATCGTGTACTGGGCGCCGGCCACGGTGCGGGCGTCGGCGGCGGTCGGCTCGTAGTCGTGCGGGTCGGCGTCAGGGTTGTTGATGATGCTGGTCACCTTCACGTGGCTGCCGCCGAGCTGGGAGGCGATGCTGCCCCAGAAGTTCTCGGCCGCCACCACCTGGATCGTCTTGCCCGAGACGCTGCCGGTCGCCGCGGTGTTGGCGGTGTGCGAGGAGGAGGTCGAGCAGGCGGTCGCCGTCATGGCCGTCAGGGCGGCCGTCGCGGTGACCAGTGCGATCCTCACGGACGGCCGGGCGGAACGGGAGGCGGAGGCGGTGGACATGCGGGAACTCCTTAGGGCGGTGCCGGGGGCGCGGTGGACACGCGCCGGCGGTGTGGCGACACCTTCGACGCTAGGTGGAAATGATTTTCAGATCAATGGCAGATGAAAACCGTTGCCATCCTTTGACCGTGCGCGTGCGACTGCTCGGGCTGCGCAGGCCGGGGGTGCGGCGGATGTCGCATAGACAAGCGTCGGCGACCGGCGCCCACGAGGACCGGGTGTCCTGCTGGGCGACGGCCGCCGAGGGGGCGAAGTGGCCGGCCGGCCTGATTGCCGAACGCCGGTTCCGGCAGTCGGCGATTGCGACCGGCAGTGGGTTCAGCAGTCGCGGAATTCCGGCGACTGGTTGAGGATCTGCGCGCAGCGAGGTGAAGCGGGCGTGGGTGGCGCCGCCGCGCGCCTCGGGGTGGAAGGCGGCGACGCGGTGGCAGTCCTGGAAGGCGAGGGCGATGCCGAAGTGGCGTTCCAGACTGCCGCGGATCGCGTCGCTGGACAGGGCGCGCAGCAGCTGGCCGCGTTCCCTCTCGGAGGGCGGCGGGGTCTGGTTGTCCGCGAACTCGGCGGTGCCGGAGCGCAGTTCGCCGGCCAGGCGGGCGACGAGGTCGTAGGCGTAGGGCAGGGACGTGCGGACCGTTTCCACGAAGTCCTGCTCCCGCACCTCGCCGTTCTCGGCTTCGGCGAGCAGTTGCGGGGAGACGTCGAGCGACATGAAGGGCTGTCCTGTTCTGTGGGGCTGTCCTTGAGCGGGGTGCCTCGGGGTGAGGGTCACACGAGGGCGGTCAGTGCCGCGGGGCCGTGCCGGAAGTCGGGGTCGACCTGGGTGGCGAGGTCCTGGCCGGTGGCCCCGTTGGCCCAGGCGGCGGCGTTGCGCAGATGGAAGTCGACGGCATGCTGCTGGAAGGCGGTCCAGTCCTTGGGGCGGGCGTCCACGGCCCCGCGCAGCCGGTCCAGCGTGCGGGCGTTGTGCGCCTCCAGCTCGCCGTGGCCGCGCCCTTGCTCCTGCGCGCGGACGTACGAGGACTGCACGCAGTGGGCGATGAGGTCGTCGCCGACCTGGCCGCGGAGGAAGTCGAGGTCGTCCTCGCCGGTGACCTTGTTGCCGACCACGGCGACCGGGATGCCGAACTCGGCGGCGTGGTCACGGTACTGGCGATAGACGGAGACGCTCTTACGGGTCGGTTCGACCACCAGGAATGTCATGTCGAAGCGGGTGAACAGGCCGGAGGCGAAGGCGTCGGCACCGGCGGTCATGTCGACGACGACGTACTCACCAGGACCGTCGACGAGATGGTTGAGGTAGAGCTCGACCGCGCCGAGCTTGGAGTGGTAGCAGGCCACGCCGAGATCGCTCTCCTCGAAGGCGCCGGTGACCATCAGTGCTACGCCGTCCACCTCCTGGACGTGCGGAGTGTGCACCTCGTCGTCCCCGAGCAGGCGCAGCAGCCGGGAGCCGCGGCCGGGCGGGGTCGTCTTGACCATGGCGTCGCGAGACGGGATCCGCGGCTTCGTGCCCCGCAGGTAGTCCTAGATCTCGCCGGTCCGCGCGCTGAGCGGCGGGGCGGTGAAGAGCTCGTCCTCGGCGAGGCCGACGGCGTAGGCGAGGTGCTGGTTGATGTCGCCGTCGATCGCGACGACCGGCGCGCCCGACCGCGCCACGTGACGCGAGAAGGGGGCCGACAGGGTCGTCTTGCCACTGCCGCCCTTGCCGACGAAGGCAACACGCATCGCTAGCCCCTCCTATTGGAAATGGATGTCATGAGCATAGGCTGGGGGTGCGACGGAGTGCTGTCAAATCACCCACGCCCCAACTCGCCCATTAGGTGGGCGAGTTGGGTCACCCGTGGCGCAAACGGGGGGATCCCTTTGACCATCGCGGAGGAGACGCAGAGATGAGCGATGCCGCATGCGGTCCCGGGGCCCGCCCTTTCACCCGTGTCGTCTGCGGTTCCGGCGGCGCAGCAGGCGCCGGGCTGAAGTCCATGTCCATGTGAGCGGTTGGTCATGTGCCGGCCGGTGGGCGACACCTGGTCCAGCAGTTCTGCCGCAGCCATCAGACGGCAGCGGCCCGCCGCACCGGCGTGTCGGTGTGACGGGCCGTGGGGCTCGGGGGGTCAGCGGCGGCCCTCCTCACGGGCCCGCGTCCAGGCGGCGTCGCGTAGCAGCCGTAGGCCGTTGAGTCCGACGATGACGGTGGAGCCCTCGTGGCCGAGGACACCGAGGGGGAGGGGGAGGGTGGCGATGAGGTCCCAGACGACCAGGCCGGAGATGAACACGGCGGCGATGACCAGGTTCTGCACGACCAGGCGGCGGGCCCGGCGGGACAGGGCCACCACGGCGGGCACGGTGGCCAGTTCGTCGCGGACGATCACCGCGTCGGCGGTCTCCAGCGCGAGGTCGGAGCCGGCCCGGCCCATGGCGATGCCGGTGTGGGCGGCGGCCAGGGCGGGCGCGTCGTTGACGCCGTCGCCCACGACCAGGACCTTGCGGCCGGCCTGCTCCAGTTCCCGGACCACGGCCACCTTGTCCTGCGGGAGCAGCCCGGCGCGGACGTCGGTGATGCCGGCCTCGGCGGCCAGGCGGGCGGCGGCGCGGGGGTTGTCGCCGGTGACCAGCGTCGGCGCGGTGCCGGTGAGCGCGGTGAGGGAGGCGACGGTGGCGGTGGCGTCCGGGCGCAACCGGTCGGCGATGCCCAGGACGCCCGCCGGCGTGCCGTCGGCCACCACCAGCACCGCGGTGTGCCCGCCGTCCTCCAGTCCGGCGGCTACGGCGGTGTGCGCGCCCTCGGTGCCGGACAGCAGCCGGGCCGGGGACCCGACGGCGATCTTGCGGCCGTCCACCGTGGCGGTGACTCCGACGCCCGGGGTGGAGGCGAAGTCCTCGGTGTCAGGCAGGGGGAGACCCCGGGCCCGGGCGGCGGCCACGACGGCGTGGGCCAGCGGGTGCTCGCTGGGATGTTCGGCCGCCGCGGCCAGCCGCAGCACCTGCCCTTCCCCGAGCCGCGAACCGGGCAGCGGCCGGACGTCGGTGAGGCGCGGGGTGCCTTCGGTGAGCGTGCCGGTCTTGTCCAGCGCCACCGCGTCCACCTGGCCCAGGCGCTCCATCACCACCGCGGACTTCACCAGCACGCCGTGCCGCCCGGCGTTGGCGATCGCGGACAGCAGCGGCGGCATGGTCGCCAGCACCACCGCGCACGGCGAGGCGACGATCATGAAGGTCATGGCCCGCAGCAGCGAGCCGGTCAGCGCCGCGCCGAACGCGAGCGGCACCGTGAACACCGCCAGCGTGGCCACCACCATGCCGATCGAGTAGCGCTGCTCGACCTTCTCGATGAACAACTGGGTCGGCGCCTTGGTCTCGGACGCCTCCTCGACCATCTGCACGATCCGGGCGATCACCGAGTCGGAGGCGTCCCGCTCGACCTGGACGCGGAGGGCGCCGGTGCCGTTGAGGGTACCTGCGAACACCTCGTCGCCCGGCTCCTTGGCGACGGGCAGCGGCTCGCCGGTGATGGTGGCCTGGTCGACCTCGCTCGCCCCGTCCAGCACGCGGCCGTCTGCGCCGATGCGCTCGCCGGGCCGGACCAGCACGGTGTCGCCGACGGCGAGGTGGGTGGTGGGCACGGTCTCCTCGCCGCCGTCGTCGCGCAGCCGGGTCGCGGTGGCGGGGGCCAGGTCGAGCAGGCCCCGCACCGAGTCCGCGGTGCGGGCGGTGGCCAGCGCCTCCAGGGCACCGGAGGTGGCGAAGATGACGATCAGCAGTGCGCCGTCCATGACCTGGCCGACAGCGGCGGCGCCTAGCGCGGCCACGATCATCAGCAGGTCGACGTCGAGGGTCTTCTCCCGCAGCGCCTGCAGTCCCGCCAGCGCCGGTTCCCAGCCGCCGGCCGCGTAGGCGAACGCGTACAGCGGTCCCCACGCCCAGGCGGGCGCGCCGGTCAGCTGCAGCGCAAGGGCGAACAGGAACAGCACCGTGGCCGCTGCGGCCCAGCGGGCCTCGGGCAGCGCGAAGATCCGGGTCCGCCGCCGCGAGGGGGCGTCCGGCGGCGCAGTCGGGGCGGGTGTGGGCCGCTCGGTCAGGGTGGAGGGCATGGCGAAGAACCCTTCGGGAGGGCAGGGCGGATCGACTCGTCCACCATACAGGTACATATGAAGACCTCTTCAAGTGTTGCTTGTATGATGGCCGTCATGGGCCATGGAGCAGCTCCCGCGAACACCCCCGTCCCGCGCACCCGCCTGGACGCGGACAGCGCCGCCCGGGTGGCCACCACCCTCCAGGCCCTGGCCACCCCCTCCCGGCTGCTGATCCTCTCCCGACTGCGGGAGGGCCCCTGCGCCGCCACCGAACTCGCCACCGAGGTCGGCATGGAACAGTCCGCCTGCTCCCATCAGCTGCGCCTGCTGCGCAACCTCGGCCTGGTCGTGGGCCGGCGCCAGGGCCGCTCGGTGATCTACGCCCTCTACGACAACCACGTCGCCGAGCTCCTCGATCAGGCCGTCTACCACATCGATCACCTACGCCTCGGGCTCAGCGATGCCGCGGACACGGACCCCGCGGAGGACGCCGCGCCACGAGTGAGCCTCTGATCAAAGAACATGACCGGGGCAACCGGCGCCAGGCGGACCAACCGGACAAGCGGCGTCGCTGGTTCGGCCCTTGTGACACGGCCGTGGACACCGCCCTGCTGATCTGCATGCCCGCCTCCGCCGCCTTCGCCTTCTACGCCGCCAACTTCGCCTCCTACAACAAGACCTACGGCACGATGGCCGGCGTCATCGCCTTCCTGCTGTGGCCGTGGATCACCAACCTGGCCATCCTGCTGGGTGTGGAGTTCGATGCGGAGGCCCTACGCCAGCGGGCTGTCGCCGGCGGTCTGCCGCCTGGCGCCGAGCCCTGTGCCCAACCCGGGATACCCGGAAGTGGGACGAGGAGGACCGGCGCCGCCTGGGCGGCGACTGACGGCTCACCAACCGCCCGGTGATCTTGGGTGTAGGGCGGTGACCTCGGGATACCTGCCCTTTCATGAGGCTTGTGGCGCAGTTGCGTGACGTGGAGCGGTCGCTGACCAAGGCGGCGGCCTGCCGTATTCCGCCTCCGGCCGGGAAGGTGCTCTCGGCGGTGGAGGAGAGCGCCGAGAGCACGAAGCTGTGGTGCGCTGCTGCGGCTGTGATGGCAGGGGCGGGCGGCAGGCGCGGCCGTACGGCGGCTGCCGCCGGCCTGGGTGCCCTGGCGGTGGCGCAGCTCGTGTCGAACGGCCTGTGCAAGCAGCTGGCCGACCGCCCGCGGCCGCCGAAGACGTGGTTTCCTCACGACGAGGTCGAGGACCGTCCCGACTCCTCTTCCTTCCCCTCCGGTCACACCGCCGCCGCGGTGGCCTTCACCGCCGCGGTGACCCCCGTCTGGCCACCCGCCGGTGTGGCTTGTGCCCTGCCTGCCGCCATGGTGGCGCTGGAACGGGTGCAAAGTGGCGCGCACTACCCGAGTGACGTCGCCGTCGGCACGGGCATCGGGCTGGCCAGCGCTTGGCTCACCCGCAGTGCCCCGCGCCTGATCCTGCGGCACTGGCTGGCCGGCTGACGGGCGGGAGGCATCTTCGGACCGAGCAGGACGGCGAAAGGGGCGGCATAGATGTCGTACCTGTGAGGCTCCATCAAGCGCTATTTGGTGGCGATGCACTGCAGTGCCGGCCTCCTCGGGCAGCCCGGCCAAGCGTTGAGTTCCGAGAATGTCAGGTTTTGTCGCCGGTCGATCAGGGGGCCGGTCACCCGGCCCGCTGGGTTGTCTCCCCGGCCTGGGCGGGTACCGCGGGCAGGGGGACGGTGCAGGAGGCGCAGCGTCGGGCCTGGGCCGGGACGGGGCTGAGGCACTCGGGGCAGTCCCGCTTGGGGGCTTGGACGTCGTTGTGGGGAGCGAGGCGTTCGTGCAGCTTGTTGATCGGGAGTACGACGAGGAAGTACAGGGCGCTGGCGAGGAGAAGGAAGCTGATCGCCGCGTTGATGAAGGCCCCGTAGGGGAACTTGGTGGCGCCCACTGTGAAGGTCTTGCGGGTCATGTCGCCGGTGGCACCGCTGGCCAGCCCCACGAGCGGGGTCAAAAAGGCGCGGACGAATCCGTTGACGACGGCGGTGAACGCCGCTCCGATGACGATGCCGACCGCCAGGTCGACCACGTTGCCGCGCAGGATGAAGCTGCGGAAGCCCTTCACCTTCTCACTCCTTCAAGGCCCAAGACATAGGCGGGCGGCACTCGGGCCCCTTTCCGCGGATGCCCTGCCACGTCTCACCCATTCCTGCGGGGCGGCGGCACCAAGGTCAGCCGAAGAGATCACCGTCTTCGCCGGTCCGTCGACGCCCCTGCCAAAGCATCCGGGTCCTCGCCTTGGACAATGAACAGCTGCGATGCGAACTCGCGCGCGCGGCACCGTCACCGGTGTCCCAGCCGCGCGGGAAGGCTCCTACGAGCGACGAAGCCCTGCAGTCCTTTGGCTCGTTAAACAAGATCGTCCGGGTTAGGTATGTGTCAACCTGGTATGCGGCGATCAACATGGAGAAGGCTCCAATGCCGACGGCGCCTTCGACCCGGGAGCGGAAGTAGACCAGGCTCGCGTCGGCCACGATGATGCACAACTGCTCAAGACGGTCCAGCCACTTCTCAGACCGGCCCCGAGAAACGTTGCTTGAGCAAAGGTGTTGGCAACACGGGTCGCAGCCCGTTGCTCCATGTTTCACCGCTGACCTCAGGCAAGCCCTGGCAAACGGCTGCCTGCCGGATCGGCGCCAAGTGCGCGTGGTCTTCCCGATCTCTACGGTGATTCGTGGGTCCTCAGCGGCGCGGGACGAGGCGAGTGGTGTCCGGAATGAATCACCTGTTCGCGATGTTGACCGCTGAGGCAATCGCCGACGGCAGGGGGATGAGAAGGTGACGCAGGTCAGAGAGCTCTACCTGAGCGTGGCGGAATCCGTGGGGAGGCTGCTGGCAGAGCCGGCTGTCGCAGGCGGCTGGCACCAGCCCTCCGCGTTGGCGAAGCTCAGCGTCCGTGGGCTTGCGGGCCACCTGGCCGGGCAGGTCTTCTTCATTCCCGCAGTGCTGGCCGAGCCAGAACCTTCCGAGCCCGCCATCTCGATCCACGAGTACTACCGGCGCGTGAGTTGGATCGGCTCCGACATCGACACGCCGTTCAATCAGAGCATCCGATCCGGCGGAGAGAACGAGGCGGCCGATGGTCCCGCCGCACTGGCCGCGCGGGTCGCCACATCCGTCGACGACCTGCGCGGCACCTTGCCGGCCGCGCGGGATCGACTCGTCCGCCGCCCGACCTGGGGGCCGTGGTCGATCAGTCTCGACGACTTCATCACCAGCCGGACCCTCGAGCTGATCGTCCACTCCGACGACCTTGCGTACAGCGTCGGGCTGCCCACACCCGAGTTCCCGGCCCTGGCCGTTGAGACAGTCGTGGACCTGCTGTCGCGGATCGCACTGCGACGCCATGGGGCGAATGATGTGCTGCGCGCACTGAGCCGCGCCGAACGCGCACCGGCTTCCATCTCGGCTCTCTAAGGGCTGTCCCGTAAGCCGTGCATCGGCTGACGGTGACAGGGTGCAGGTGGAAAAGTCGGTGGCAGGCTGACCGTCGGTAAGAGACGATCACGAAGTGCACGGCCCTGCTCTTGCCGGACGCGCCTGGACGCGTTGAGCGGTGTGGTGCCGTGCAGACGTCGGATCGATGCTCGGCCGGGCCTTTCCACGCCGGGCCGGAGAGGACGCGTGTGTCGCTCGCTCTTGAAGATCGCTTGGCCATCACCGAACTGGTCTCGTTGCACGGTCACCTCGTTGACGACGGAAGCCTTGGCCGGTTGGAGGAGTTGTTCACCGCCGATGTGGTCTACGACCTCACCGACTTCGGCCAGGAGCCGCTGTCCGGGGTAGCAGCCATCCGAGAAGCGGCATGGGCGCTGGGAGCGGACAACCCTGTCGCACATCACGTCACCAACGTCGTCGTCACGGCGTCGGCGGACGGCCGGGTGCAGGTCCGTTCGAAGGGTCTGGGAATCAAGGCGGACGGCTCATGCGGTTCCGTCTCATACGACAACACCGTCGTGCGCACCCCTGACGGCTGGCGGATCAGCCATCGCAGGGTGTCGCCACGCCGAACTCCCTTGGGCGGGCTGACAAAGCCCAGCTGACCAGGCACTTCCCGCCTGGTCCTAACCGGTGAGGACGACATTGTGCAGGCGGGCGATGCCGAGCATGGCGTGGTGGACACCGTCGCCCTTCAGGCGGCAGTCGCGAAGGATCTTCCAGGTCTTCATGCGGGCGAAGACGTGCTCGACACGGGCGCGGACTTTGCGGTGGGAGGCGTTGTAATCTTCCTTCCATGCGGGAAGTTCGTCCTGGCCGCGCTCGCGGCGGTGCGGGATGACCAGGCCCGTGCCCCGGTATCCACCGTCGGCGATGACAACGGCCTTCCCGACAGCGGCCTTGGCTCCGGACAGTTCCCATGCCTTGCAGTCGTTCCGGTTGCCGGGCAGGGGCCGGCCGACGGCGACGACGAGCCAGGTATCGGCGTCAATGACGACCTGGTGGTTGGTGGAGTACCGATAGTTCTTCGACTGCTCGGCGACCGTGTGGTCTCGGGTGGGGACCAGGGTGCCGTCGACGATCAGCACGGTCTCCTTGCGGAACCGCTTGCGCTGCCGCAGAGCGAGTAACGGCCCGAGATGACCGATGATCCGGGAGGCAGCCGACTTGGACACACCGAACAGCGGGCCGAGCTGCCGCAGCGTCAGGTTCGTCCGCCAGTACGCGGTGACCAGCAAGACCCGGTCGTGCAGCGGCAGGCTCCACGGCCGGCCCTTGCAGGCCGAGTCCGCGCCTTCGCGCCGCAGGGCGGTGACCAGCTTGCCGAACTGCCGCGGGCTCAGCCCAGTGAACGGGGCTATCCAGGACGGCTCCGACGCCGTGATCAGACCAGGCACGACAAGATCATGTCGCCAAGATCAGCCGTTACGGGACAGCCCTTAGGCATGTATCGGTCAGCACCTGCCCGCTCGTCGATCTTGGGGTCGGCCAGGGGCCAGGTGACCGGCAGCCCGGCTGGAGTGCACACCAGGTGCAGCTTCAGACCCCATCAACTCCGCCGGGCCGTGGGGTTGTTCGTCTACGCGATCATCGCCGGATCCCAGCGACGCATGCGGCGCCGGCTGGAGCATGAGGCCCCCCGAGCGGTTCAAGCTCCGCATGTGGGGTTATCCGCACCTGAGATGGATCACCTGGCAGGCATCCTGTTCGTGGTCGGCTCCATGTTGCTGGTCCCACCAACGCCGTGCCGCCCCTGCCCGGGCCGTACACATAGGCGGCGACCACCGCGCCCGCCCCGAAGTACGCGCCCTGCACGCATCCGGTGAGGAAGCGGCAGACGATGAGCAGCGCGATGTTCGCCGCCGGGGGAGAGCAGGTTGTCCGTCAGGAGCAGCCCCCGTCAGGCCGCGCAGGAGCGTACGCCGGTTGACCGGCGCGGGCAGGAGGGTGATCGCGGGTGAGCCGATCACGACGAGAACGGCAGGATGATGCCGTTGTTGCCGAACTCACCCGCGCCGATGCAAACGGGCCCAGGGCCAGCGCGAAAACGACGCGTCCTCTTTGCCGGACCGGTGTGGTGGCAGCGGTGTGGCGGCCTTCCTCGGTCCTGCATTGTTGTTCCTAGGCCTTTTCATGCATAAACGGAATCGTCGCCACCGAGAGTGGACAGACAATCGACGAAGAATGCGGCTTCTGCTTGCACCGGCCCCGGGTGAACGAATCCCCGGAATGGATCGCCGCGTGTAAACTCTTGGCTGCGCATGCCGTGAGCAGATGTGATCCACTCAGTAAGCAACCTGGACCGGATGTATTCGGGGGCCATGAGCGTGGCTGAGTCAATGCGTCCCGTCCCGTTCGGTGAACAGGCTCGGCCGGATGACGGCCTTTCCCTGCGGCTGCAGATCCTCGGCCCGTTGCGGCTCTGGCGCGATGGTGTCGAAGTGCAGGTGGGACCGCGTCAGCAGGCTTTTCTGTTCGCTCTCCTCCTCGCCCGTGAGGGACAGCCGGTCAGCACGTCGGATCTGATCGACCTGATGTGGGACGAAGACGTGCCGGCCAGCGCCCTGAACGTCCTCCACAAATACGTCGGCGCGCTGCGGCGCCTGCTCGAACCAGAACTCCCGGCCCGCGACAGCGGCTCGTTCCTCCACCGCAGCGGCAGCGGATATCTGTTCTCGGCGGGGCCCGGCATGCTCGACCTGGTCACCTTTCGTCAGCATGTCGCGACGGCCCGGACGGCTTCGGCCCAGCAGCACCACGAGGCGGCGCTCGCCGACTACGTGGAAGCACTCGCCCTGTGGCATGGTTCCGCGGGTGACGGTCTGAACAGCGGCCCCACCGCGCTATCCGTCTTCGCCGGCCTCGATGCCGAGTTCTACGAGGCGTGCACGGCAGCGGCCGAACTGGCGACGGCCCTGGTCCGCCCGGAGCGAGTGCTGCCGGCGCTGCACCTGGCCGCCTCGATGGCGCCCCTGCACGAACCCGTCCAAGCCGGCCTCATCACCACCCTCGCCGCCGCTGGCCGGCAAGCAGAAGCACTGTCGGTGTTCGCTACGGTCCGTGATCGTCTCGGCGAAGACCTGGGCATCGACCCCGGGCCGGTGCTGCAGGCCGCACACCAACGGGTGCTGACACAGACGCCGTCGCCGGCCGTGACGGATGCGCACAGCGACGTCAGCCGCCCACGGCCGAGCACGGTCGGCACCTTGGTCGGGCGGGCCAAGGAACTCTCCTTGCTGCGGCAGAGCCGGGACGCCGCGCTCACCCGGGGCACAGCGATCAGCATCATCGAGGGCGAACCGGGTGTGGGCAAGACCCGGCTGCTGGAAGAGGGCACCGCCGAGGCAGCCCGGCGCGGAGCGCTGATCGTGTGGGGCCGCTGCCTGGAGGGCGACGGTGCGCCCTCGATGTGGCCGTGGGTGCAGGCCATCGGCACGATTCTCGACGCCCTGTCCCCGCCTGCCCGGGAGCAGTGGCACGCCGGTGAGCTCGGACATCTCGTCGAGCCTCGCGGCGGCGTGCTGGCCGCACCGGTGCTGCCGGACAGCGGTTTCCGCTTCCGGCTTTTCGAACGGGTGGTCGCCGTCATCGGCCAGGTGTCCGCCCAGCGGCCGGTCGTGCTCGTGATCGACGATCTGCAGTGGGCGGACGGCACGTCGCTGGAGCTGTTCGGGCACCTGGCCGCCCGGCTGCCGACCGGCACTGCCGTTCTCGGCGCCCTGCGCGACCGTGCTCCCGCACCCGGCTCGGAACTGTCCCGTCTGCTGGCCGCGGTCAGCAGGGTGCCCGGTCACCGCCGGTTCCGGCTCGGCCCGCTCACCCAGGACGACGTGGCCGAACTGGTCCGACGCGAGATGGGCCATGATCCCGGGGCGGGCGTGGCCCGCAGCATCCACACGCGGACCGCGGGCAACCCCTTCTTCGTGCGGGAACTGTCCCGGCTGCTCGCCGACGGCGGGGTGCTCACCGACGACGCCGCGGCCCGGGCGGGGGTTCCGACCACCGTGCGGGACGTCGTCCTCGACCGGATGGCCGACCTGGACGGCGATGCCAGAGATCTGTTGCAGATCGCCGCCCTCATCGGCCGCGATGTCGATCTCGACCTGCTCGTCCGGGTGGCAGGTGGGGGAGTCGAGAGCTGCCTCGAGCAACTCGAGCCCGTGAAGGCCCTGGGCATGATCGAGCCGACACCGGAGAATCCCTTCCTGTTCCGGTTCGCCCACGACGTGGTCCGTGAGTCGGTCTCCACGACAACGCCGCCGTCGCGGGCGAGCCGGCTGCATCTGCGGGTCGCTGACGCTCTGGAAGCGACCGAATCCGACCGCGAGTTGACCGCCGAACGTCTGGCGCACCACTTGTGGGCGGCCGGTCCGCTGGCCGATCCGGCCCGGACGGCTGCCGCCCTGGTGCACGCGGGGCGGCGGGCAGCGGGCAAGTCCGCCCTCGACGTCGCCGAGCGTCAGCTGCGGCAGGCCGCGCACGTGGCGCGGACGGCCGGCCTCGAGGACCTGGAGCTGACGGCTCTGTCGCAGCTCACCGCCGTGGTCGGGATGCGGTCGATGTACGGCTTCTCGTCGCGGGACCTGCTCGAGCGCGCCGAGCATCTGGCGCGCCGCCTCGGCCGTGAAGTAGAGGCGGCCGGTTTCCTGTTCTCCCGCTGGTCCTCCCACGCCCAGGCCATCGAACTCGACCGCAGCGGGCCCCTCGCGCGTCAGCTGCTGGAACAGGCCGAGGCGTCCACCGACCCGTTCGTGCTCGGGTGCGGTCTGCAGGCCTGGGGGATTCACCAGTGGGACATCGGCAACATCGGCGAGGCGTTCCGATACCTCAGCCGCTCCCGGGACATCGTCCTCAACCTCACCCAGCGCGAGAAGGATCCGGTCCAGCACGACCTCCAGTTGCTCATGACAGGGATGCTCGCGGAGGTGACCGCGCTGCACGGTGACGTAGCGTCGGCGCGGGTCCTGCTCGACGGGTTGGAGGAGGTGGCGGGCGCCGACCCGTACATGATCACGATCTGGGCCACCATGTCCGCGCGGACCGCAGCGATCATCGGTGACCCCGACCAGGCACTCCGCGCGACGCAGCGGGGACTCGCCGTGGACCCTGACTTCTCTTTCGTCTTTCTCGGCACCTACCAGAGACTGGCCCACTGCTGGGCCCGGGCCATGACCGGCGAGGACCCGGCCGGGGCCGCGGCGGAGGCTCAGCGGATCATCGTGGCGAACCTGCTGAACCCGCCACGTTCCAGCGTGGCCACGTTTTACGGGCTGCTCGGTGAAATGTGGCTGGCGGACGGAGCGTTGACCAAAGCCGCCGCCGCTCTCGACCGGGCTGACCTCTACCTGGACACCTGTGGCCAGCGCCACCCGGAGGGCCTGATCCTGCTGCTGCGAGCACAGCTGCTGCAAGCCAGTGGGGAGCCCGTCGCCGTGGTCCGCGCGGCCGCCGAAAGGGCGCGGGCCTTGTCCACAGAGCGCGAGGCCCACCTGTTCGCCCACCGCGCCGAAAGGTTCCTGGCGGACCTTGAGGACTCCGCCGACACATGACGGCACCCGCCTCCGCTGTGCTCAGGCGGTCTGTGGCGCGTCAGTGAGTGTCCACTCGTCGTCAACAGGACCCGTCTACGGTCAACGGAACGTCTGCGGGTGCGGGCGGCCGTGGACCATGGCCGCCGGGCGCTGCCGTACCGGCACGGCTCAGGCCGCGGCGATGCGCGGATCATGCGTCAATCTCTGAAGGCGAGGTCGCTCGATGAACACTCCGGTGGTCTTCATTCACGGACTTTGGATCCATGCGCTTTCCTGGCACCCCTGGCAGGACCTGTTCGGCGAGCGAGGCCATGAGACCCTTGCACCCGGCTGGCCCGGTGAGGCCGATTCCGTCGAGGCCAGCCGGGCCGATCCCGGCCCCACAGCCCGGCTCGGCGTCGACGAGATCACCGACGCCTACGCGAAGACCCTGGCGACTCTGGGGGCGCCGCCCATCGTGGTCGGTCATTCCTTCGGTGGGCTGATCGCGCAGAAGTTGCTCAGCCGCGGCCAGGCCGCCGCGGCGGTGGCGATCTCACCTGCGCCGATCAAAGGGATCCGGGTCCTGCCGCTGAGCCTGCTGCGCTCCAGCCTGCCCGTCCTGTCCCGGCCGGGCAACAAACGCAAAGCCGTCGCCCTGACCGAGAAACAGTTCGCCTACGCGTTCGGCAACGCGCTGCCGCGGTCGGAGTCCGACGAACTGTATCGCCGCTGGGCCATCCCGAGTCCGGGCCGTCCGCTCTTCGAGGCATCGTCGGCCAACTTCACCAGGAACGCGCCCACCGCCATCGACACGGGCCGGGGTGACCGCGGTCCGCTGCTGCTTGTTGCGGCAGGCAAGGACCACACCGTGCCCGCCGTCGTCGTCCGGGCGGCCCACCGGCTCTACGCCGGCTCCGGCTCCGTCACCGAGATCGTCACCTACGCCGATCGCGGGCACAGCGCGCCGTTCGACCACGGCTGGCGCGAACTCGCCGACGACACCCTCGCCTGGCTTGCCCGCCAAGCCCTGTAGCCAGCCGGAGGTGGAGGTGCCGTCGGTTGCGAGCGCCGGGCGAAGCCGTTGAGGCGCCGGACTTGCGCCCTCGTACTCGGCCTGATCCGGAATCCACAACGTGTCCACTTTTCATCCATCGGTGCTCCGTAGCTTCGGTCGGGACAGGGAGGACAGGGACACCACAGATCGCAAGCACTGCGGTTCATTCCGCGCCCGGGAAGTCAAGGACGCACGGAAGGAGTCGGCCATGGCAACGATGAAGGCGGCAGTGGTCCCTGAGGCCAACGCGCCCTGGGTGCTGCAGGACGTTGCGATGCCGACGGCGGGGCCGCACCAGGTCCTCGTCAGGATCCATGCCTGCGGGGTGTGCTACACCGACGCACTGCTGGCGCAAGGGGTGCTCACTCTCCGCCCGTTCCCCATGGTGCTCGGGCACGAAGGCGTCGGTGAAGTGGTCGCCGTCGGCTCCGGTGTGACGTCACGTCAGGTGGGCGACCGGGTCGGGCTTCCCATCATGCAAAAGCCCTGCGGAAGGTGCGCGTTCTGCAAGGAACGGCACGCGGACAGCTTCGTGACGGCCAACAACTGTGTCGCACCTGTCCTGACGAGAGTCAACGTCGACGGCGGCCATGCCGAATACATCGCCGCCGACGAGCAGGGCACGGTCCTCCTGACCGACGCACTGTCCTACGAGTTCCGAGCTGTCGTGAAGTACTGAGCTGCCGTGCGAGGCAGCGACCCCAATCATCCCAAGGCCGTCCAAAGGGGCGTCCGCGAGGGAGGTACACCATGAACACGATCACAGTCACAGACGGTACAGAGATCTTCTTCAAGGACTGGGGCTCCGGCCAGCCGATCGTCTTCAGCCACGGCTGGCCGCTGTCGGCCGACGACTGGGACAACCAGATGCTGTTCTTCCTGCACCACGGTTATCGCGTCATCGCCCACGACCGGCGCGGACACGGCAGGTCCACGCAGGTCGGCAGCGGTCACGACATGGACCACTACGCCGACGATCTGGCCGCGCTGACCGAGCACCTGGACCTGCGGGACGCCATCCATGTCGGCCATTCCGCCGGCGGCGGCGAGGTGACGCGCTACGTCGGCCGCCACGGCGAGGGCCGGGTGGCGAAGGTGGTGCTGATCAGCTCGGTGACACCGTCTCAGTTCCTGTCGGACGCCAACCCCGACGGTCTGCCACAGGAGGCCTTCGACGGTCTGCAGGCCGGCATCGCAGCCAACCGCTCCGAGTTCTACCGGAACGTCGCCTCCGGCCCGTTCTACGGCTTCAACCGGCCAGGCGTCGAACCGTCCGAGGCGGTCATCCAGAACTGGTGGCGCCAGGGCATGATGGGTGCCGCGAACGCCCAGTACGACAACGTCTTCGCTTTCGCGCAGGAGGACTACACCGAGGACCTCAAGAAGATCAGCGTGCCGGTCCTGGTGATGCACGGCGACGACGACCAGATCGTTCCCTACGCCGCCACGGCGCCCCGGGCAGTCGAACTGCTGAAGAACGGAACACTCAAGACGTACGCCGGCTTCCCGCACGGTATGCCGACCACGCAGGCCGACACGATCAACGCCGACCTGCTGGAGTTCATCCGGTCCTGACCGCCGTGGGCGTCCCCCGGGACACGACCCAGGAGACAGGAGAGGGCACATAAAGGTCCCGCAACGAGCCACAGTTCCAGACCGACCAGACCCGCCGGTTCGAGGCCGACGCCCGGGCCCAGGTCCAACCGGACACCACCGTGCGGCTGGACTCGGTGTCCGTCGACGACTTCGACGCGGTGTTCTACCCGGGCGGGCACGGGCCGCTGTGGGACCTCACCGAGAACCCGACGTCGATCGCGCTGATCGAAAGGGCCGTCGGGTCGGGCACCCCACTGGCGCTGGTGTGCCACGGCCCCGGTGCGATGCGGCACTGCCGGACCCCGGACGGCACGCCGCCCTTGGTGGCAGGCCGCAGGGTCACCGGCTTCACCTACAGCACCCACATTCGCCGAACCTGTGGCCGCGTCGATGAAGGCGTAACTGATCCTCGACGGCACGCTTCTGCCCATCGACCGGATCGCCGCCGACCGGCCCTTCTGCTCGGACAAACACAAAAGGCACGGGATGAACGTGCAGCTAACGCCGACCCGAAGGGCCCTTTGCTGTGGGCCTCACCGGCCCTGCCCGGAGCCGTCCACGACGTCCAGGCGGCACGTGAGCACGGCATCATCGATGCTCTCGCCAGGGCGGGCATCAAGTGCTGGGCCGACAAGGGCCACCAGGGTGCCGGCGGCACGGTCCGCACTCCTTGCCGCGGCCGTAGGAACAGCTTCTCCGCAGGCCACCAGGAGGTCAACCGATCTCGTGCGAAGATCCGGGCACTCGTCGAGCAGGCCGTCGCCACTCTCAAGTCCTGGCGGCTCCTCTGCCGGGAGCAGCCCACCATGAGGATCAGGTCTCGTAGCAGGTCTGATCGATCTCGTGGCAAGATCACGGGATGCTACGACTAACCGACTTCATCATTGATTGCCCGGACACGATGAAGCTGGCAGCCTTCTACTCCGAGGTGGTGGGGCTTCCGGTAAAGGAGGGCAGCAACGAGCACTGGGCCGGTATCCGGCTCGGCGAGGTCGAACTGGCCTTCATCGAGGTGAAGGACTACCGCGCCCCGCAGTGGCCCGACAGCGAGCACCCCAAGCAGTTCCACCTCGACTTCGAAGTCGACGACATGGAGGCCGAACAGCGCCGCGTCCTGGACCTCGGCGCGACGCTCCAACGGGACTGCATCGACCCCGACGGCTACGGCTTCCGCGTCTACACAGACCCCGTCGGCCACCCCTTCTGCCTCTGCCGGAACAAGGGTGTCACCTGGACCGCTCAGGGGCCTGTCTGGCCCGAGCCCGCCTAGGACTGTCCGCTAACGTCGGCCTGCAGGCATCCGGGATTCACACAGGCGCGAACGAGTGTTGAGAGACTCCAGCAACGGGATCTTGCGGAACGTTGGGGCCAGCATAGCGAGTGAGATCCCTGCCGGGGCCACTCACGTGGAGAAGTGGCAGCTGGACCTGGGCATGATCGACGAAGCCCGCACCTGTGGCGTCGACGTCGCCCTGGTCGTCCCCGAGCCGGATACAACGACCCACTCCTTCCCCCTGGGCCTGGAGGAACGCAAACGCGCCTACGCAGTCGGCATCTCCTCCCGGCTCAGTGCTCACCCCGAACAGGCGCAGCCGGTTCTGGTCAGGCGCGGACAGCCAGTAGGCCCCCGTTCTGGAGGCCGAAGTACAGGACGCCGTCGGCCACCGCCGGGGTGGAGAAGATGGGGCTGCCGGTCTGCGCCGTCCACTGTTCGTCGCCCGAGAGCGCGTCCAGCGCCCAGATGCGGCCGTCGTTGGTTCCGATGTACAACGTGCCGTTGGCCACCAGCGGAGCCCATCGCACCCAGACCCCCACCCTGCGTCTCCACCGGCTCTCGCCGGAGGCCGCGTCGACCGCCCACAGATACCCGTCGGTGGTGCCGAAGTAGACGATGCCGTCGGCCACGGCCGGGGTGGACTTCACCCATCGGCCGGCCGGGAGCTTCCACCGGACCTGACCTGTCGCCGCGTCCACTGCCCACAGGTGCCGGTCGGCGCTGCCGACGTAGAGGGTTGCTTCGGCCGCCACCGGCGAGGACCACAGCCCGCTCAGTGTCTTCAACCGCCACCGTACCTGGCCGGAAACGGTGTCCAGCGCCCACAGAAAGCCGTCGTTGCTGCCGACGTACACCGAGTTCCCCACCATGGCCGGCGAGGAGCGCACGCCTTTGCCGACGCCGACCTGCCACCGGCCCTGGCCGGTAGCGGCGTCGACCGCCCGGAAGTAACCGTCGTTGCTGCCGAAGAGGACCATGCCGTCTGCCACCACTGGTGTGGACCGCACCAGGCCGGCCGTTGGGAACCTCCACCGCTCCTGACCCGAGGCGGCGTCCACCGCCCACAGGTTCTTGTCCCAACTGCCGATGTACACCGTGCCGTTGACGACGGCTGGGGAGGCCGCCACCACGCCGCCGGTCCTGCAGCGCCAGCGTTCCTTGCCGGACACGGCGTCGACGGCCCACAGCAGGTGGTTCCAGGTGCCGACGTAGACAGTGCCGTCGACCACGACTGGTGATGATTCCTTCACGGCTCCGCCGGTATCCAGCTGCCAGCGCAAGGCGCCGCGTCGCTGCCCTTCTTCCCGCCCCTTGCGGTCACCGTCGGTGGCTCGGGCGGGACCCAGGACGTACGGTTTAACGGAAACCGGCAGGTAGGCGAAGTAGCCGATGACCTCGATCGCGTTGAACAGCCCCAGCGGCACGACGACCAGCACCCACCACGGGGTCAACTGACCCATGACGACTGCTATCAGTGCAGCGATACAGCCCAGTCCTGAGCAACTGGCCACAAAAAGCTCGACAGTTCCCTTGGCGCGAAGGCCTCGAAGCAGCATGACCGACAACATATGATCATCCGGCGGCTGAATTAGCCAACTTTACGGAAAAGATCAGCGGCGGAAACCTGCGCGGATGCCCTTACTCACAGAGCACTCTGATACCCCTCGGTAAGGGCGACGACTGGAACAGCGAGCAGCGCTCGGCGCTCGTCTCCTCCATGCGCGAGTACGAGGGAACCCTGCCGGTCGCGAGCATCGGCGACGACCGTGACAACCGGGCCCCGTCGGCGTCGGCCCTGCACTTCCTCGCCGAGGACAATCTCGCCGCGGCGAGTCCCGATCTGGTGCGGTCGATGATCAAGACGTTCGCCGACGCCCCCATGTCCGCCGGGGCGGACGCCCTCTGCCACGCCGAATCCGGCCAGCTGCTGGAACGCCGCCGGCGGGCCGAGCAGGCCCTCATCTCGGTGGTCGCCACCGCCTACCTGCTCGGGGTCTCCACCCGTCGAGTCGAGAAGCTCGCCGAGTCCATGGGCGTCACCCAGCTGTCGAAGTCACAGGTCAGCGCGATGGTCAAGCGCCTCGACGAGTAGGTCGCCGCGTTGCGTAACCGCCCCCTGGACGCCGGCCCCTACGCCTTCGTCCGGGTCGACGCACTCAGCAGAAGGTCCGCGAGGGCGACCGCATCATCAACGTCCACACGCTCGTCGCGGTCGGCGTCAACGCCGACGGGCACCGCGAGGTCCTCGGCCTGGACGTGGCCACCGCCGGCGACGGCGCCGGCTGGCTGGCCTTCCTGCGCTCGCTCATCGCCCGCGGCCTGTCCGGCGCCGAACTGGTCATCTCCGACGCGCACGCGGGCCTGGTCAACGCGGTCGGCGCCACCCTGCCCGGCGCGAGCTCGCAGCGTTGCCGCACCCTCCCCGCGGCGGGGGCACCCCCATCGCCCGCGCGCTGCTGGGCCAGGTGCCCGAGTCCGCCGAGCCATGGGTGCCACTTTGCTGCGGACCGTCTTCGAACAGCCCGACACCGACGCCGTCCAATCCCAGACGCGGCACGTCCTGGACGCCTTGGAAGCCAAGATCTGGTCGAACAACCCGCGGAACGGCTGAACAAGG
Source organism: Streptomyces griseorubiginosus (assembly GCF_017614965.1). Taxonomy (GTDB): domain Bacteria; phylum Actinomycetota; class Actinomycetes; order Streptomycetales; family Streptomycetaceae; genus Streptomyces; species Streptomyces griseorubiginosus_B. Next base: position 49,293 of record NZ_WVUG01000002.1, read on the forward strand.
ACATCCGCCGCCGCACCGACGTGCTCGGCATCTTCCCCGACCGCACCGCCCTGATCCGTCTGGTCGGTGCGTTGCCGGCCGAGCAGAAGGACGAGTGGACCGAGGCCCGCCGCCACATGGGCATCGAGCTCCTGGCCAAGGCCCGCCTCCACCCGATCGAGTCAGAAACCAACGAGTCCGTCCTTTCCACCGAACTCAACGCAAACCTCAAAGAAGAGATCACCGAGCGACCGTCGATAGACCACTCGGAGGGGCAGTTGCAGAAACCGCGTGGATACACGAGTAACCGGCGGGCTGTAACCGGCGGTTGGAAGGCTTCCCGAGTCGTTCAAGATCGACGGAGGGAGCCCTCACGCAATGGCACAGCCTCACAGCCGAACCACCACCAGTCGGCGTTCGTTCCTGCGTAACGTCGGTCTCAGCAGCGGTGCCGGTGCCATGTTCGCCACCATGGGCGCCCTGGGCCTCGCCCCGACCGCACAGGCCGCCCAGCGCGAAGAGCCTTTCCGTGCCCTCAAGGCGAGCGACTTCACCCTCACCGGCCGCAGCGCCGCCAAGGTCGTTGTCCTCGGCGGCGGCATCGCCGGGCTGACCACCGCGTACGAACTCGGCAAGGCCGGCTACGACTGTACGGTCCTGGAGGCCAGAGACCGCACCGGCGGCCGCAACTTCACCGTCCGCGGCGGTGATTCAACCACCGACCTGTACGGCAACCGGCAGACCGCCCGCTTCGCCGAGGGCCACTACATGAACGCCGGGCCCGCCCGCATCCCGCAATGGATGGTCACCCTCGACTACTGCCGTGAACTCGGCGTTCCCATCGAGGTGTTCACCAACGTCAACGCCGACGCCTACCTCTTCAACGAGTCGGCCGGAATGACGAAGCCCGTGCGGTACCGGACCGCGAAAGCCGATGTCTACGGCTACGTCTCCGAGCTGCTCGCCAAGGCCACCAACAAGGGCGCGCTAGACAAGGAGTTGACGGCCGATGACCAGGAACGGCTCGTCGACTTCCTCCAGGACTGGGGGGAACTGGGCGACAAGCTGACGTACGAGGGCGGCGAACGCCGCGGATACTCCACCGTCCCGGCAGCCGCCGGCACTCCCGGCGTCCTGCTCGGCGATCTCCCGACCGCCTCCCAGGTCTTCGCCAGCGGCGTCGGCCGCTACTTCTCCTTCGAGTTCGGCTTCGACCAGGCCATGCTGATGTTCCAGCCGGTCGGCGGCATGGACCAGATACCGAGAGCGCTGACCAGGGCCGTCGGCGCTCACCGCATCCGTACCGGGGCGGCCGTCAGGAAGATCACCGACAAGGGCAGCGGCGTCACCGTCACCTACACCCAGGGCGGCCGTACGAAGGTCATCGAGGCCGACTACTGCGTCGCCGCCATGCCGCCCAGCATCCTCGCCAAGATCCCGCACAACCTGGGCTCCGGCGTGCAAAGCGCCCTGGAGGCCATCACCCCCTCATCCGCGGCCAAGATCGGCTTGGAGTACCGGTCCCGCTGGTGGGAACTGGACCACAACATCTACGGCGGCATCACCGAGACCGACCAGGACGTCGTGCACATCTGGCACCCCTCGTACGGCTTCCACGGCGAGCGGGGCATCATGATCGGCTACTACAACTACGGAGACGACGCCGACTCGTACGCCAAGCTCGCCCCCAAGGAACGCGAGAAGCGCGCGGTGGCCGCCGGCGTGAAGATCTACGGCGAGAAGTACCGCACGGAGCTCGTCTCCTCCTTCTCCCACCACTGGCGCCAGACACCCCACCTGGAGGCCGCTTGGCACGACACGCCCGGCGGCCCCGACGCCCCGCGCTACAAGCCGTTGAACGAGCCCTCCGGGCGGGTCCACTTCGCCGGTGACTGGCTCAGCTATACCGACGCCTGGCAGCACGGTGCGTTCACCTCGGCCCGCAAGGCCGTGACCGCCCTGCACACGCGTGTGCTGTCGGACTAGCACAGACACACAGACAAAAGGCGCGTGTTGAAGGTGTCCCGCAGGAGAAGGCGATAGAACGCGGCTGTGGAGGGCAGGCCGAGCGCTCTGAGTCGAGCTGCGGGAGAAGCTTCTGATGGAGGAGTGAACGGCTTCCGCAGCAATGACCTCTGGACCCCACGGGAAGAAAACCCATCCGTGCGGCCGACGGCACCGAATCATCGGTGAGGGCGTCAGGAAGCGGGGCTCTCACCCGTCGCCCGGCTGGGGCAGGGACACCCCGGCCGGGCGACGAGAGGTTCCACGCATGCCTAAAGCCGTTGCGTGCAACCGCCACCAGGACCGTCGCCCACCAGCGCCCCCGGCGCCTGGCCCGGGTCGCTGCCCGCGGTCTGACGCGGACCGCGATGCTGCCGCTGCCGTCGTGGAAGGCGGTCCCGACGGGGTGTTCGAGTCGCTGACGTACGGCAACTTCGATGCCGAAGAGGCGCTGATCGAGTGGGAGAGCATCTTCACCGGTCGGGGCTTCGAAGAACTCGTCGCCGCTGATGAGCCCGAAGTGGTTGCCGACCCAGGCGATGGTGAGGACCCGGTTGTCCTCGCTGCTTCCCGGGTGCTTCAGGATGCCCTTGCCACTGCCGATGAGCACCGGCTTGTGGAGGTCAGTCAGTTGTGGGTGCAGGAGCGAGCGGCAGACGGCGAGGTATTCGGCCTGGAGACGGCAGCTGAGGTCTTGAGCGGCCTGGTCGACCTGGCGTGGGTCGTCGGCGAGCAGGGGGAGAGCCTGTACTGCTGGATGGCATAGAGGCGGACACGGCCACCGTTGACCATCGTCGGTTGTGTGGACAGGGCAAGGGCGTTCGTTCTGGGCCTGCTCGCGGAGCTGCCGCGCGCTCACGGTCCGTGTGAAGGCGAATGACGGATCTGTGCGGTGGAACGGCCTGACGGTCAACTCCTCAGTACGTTTAGATACTTGAGGCTCATCAGCCACATCCGACCCACCATCCCCCCACGAGGAGACCTTGATGAAGGTGTTAATGCGGAGCCGCGCCCGAGCGGCCCTGCTGGCGCCTGCCGCCGCCCTGATGCTCTTCGCGTCCGCAGGTACGGCCAGCGCGAACTCCAGCCCCGGCTGGGGTGACGACAAGCCCGACGTGCTCTCTGACTGTAACCAGGGCAACGCCGACCTGTGCCAGTACCATGAGATCAACGCCTGGACCTCGTACGGCGACTGGCACGAGTCGAGCAACGTGTTCTCGAACTGCTCAGGCACCGACAACGCCACGTTCCAGATCGCCAGTGCGTACGCGACGAACACCTCGTACTCGTACCAGCAGTCCACGAGCGTCGAGGTCAGCGCGGGATTCAGCGACACGATCGAGCTGGGCATGAAGGCCAGCACGGAGACCTCCGAGACCTGGACCCTGGGGGACACCCGCACCAACACGCAGACCGTCACCAGCACCGTCCGCCCCGGATACAAGGGCGGTTACTCGTTCCGTCCGCTCGTGCGGCACTCGCAGGGCTGGATCGAGGTGCACTACGGCAAGCGCGTCGACGGCCACTACTACTGGTACTACCCCGGCCAGGGTTCCGACGGCTTCCGTATCGACACCCCGGTCGCCTGGTCGGACGGCTCCCTCAAGGGCGAGCTGAAGTGGGAGACGTGGAAGTGCTGACCCGGCCGGGCTGTCCAGGGTGGCCCTGAACCTTGCGGCACCACACCTCACGCACGGCGTGAGAGGAGGGTCGGGTGACCCGGCCCTCCTGCTCGGTTCCGGCTACTGACCTTGCTGGGGTGATCACTGCGGCCTGCCGCCCCGCCCCAACGAGCGCACGCGTCCGCCCGACGGTGGCAACTGACAAGCCTGCTCACTGGACGCCACGACCGGCTGCGCGACAAGGTCCGCCAGAAGGAGGGCCGGTCGCCGGCCCGACCGCCGCCATCGTGGACGCGCAGTCACTGCAGGCGGCCGGCGGACATCCCGCGCTCGACGTCCGGGTGGGACGGTGGGAAGAAGGTGGGCCGCCGCAAGCGGCACCGGGTCGTGGACTGCCTCCTTCTTCGGTCTGAGCTCTTTCTCCTCTATGACGACACCGCTCCTGGGGCCGGCACCGCGTCTATGGCGTACAGGTATCCGTCCCGGGAGCCGACGTAGACCACGCCGTCAGCGACGACAGGGCTCTCCACCCGTCCGCCGGTCCGTACCTTCCAGCGGACCCGGCCGTTCTCCGCTCTCACTGCCCACAGATGACCGTCGTCGCTGCCGAAGTACACCGTTTCGTCCGCCACCGCCGGGGAGGAGTCGACGCAGCCGCCCGTGACGACGTGCCATAGGGTTTTGCCGGTGGTCGCGTCGAGTGCGTAGAGGCGGTGATCCTGGGAGCCGACGTACACAGTGTTGCCGTGGATCGCGGGCGTGGTCGCGATGCTGCTGACGCTCTGGACGTCGGGCCATGCCTGCCATCGTTGCTCGCCGGTGGCGGCGTCGAGGGCGAACACGTGGTAGCCGAGTCCGTCTGCCAGATAGAGGCTGCCGTCGTGCACGAGTGGGGTAGCTGACCCGAGGGCGAAGGTGGACTGCTGCCAGCGGAGCCTGCCGGTGGCCGGGTCGAAGGCCCGGACCGTGCCCCGGTCGACCGTGTAGAGGGTGCCGTCGGCGAGCACGGGGCCGGCGTCGTTCCAGCCGGCGCGACGGTACTTCCTCCGCCAGCGGCGACGCCCGGTTGCCGCGTCGAGGGTACGGAGGTACCGGCTGCCGTTGACGAAGTGGACCAGGCCGCCGCCTACCGCGGGCGGGGTATAGGACCACCACTTCATCCGGCGGCGCCAGCGGGTGTGGCCGTCGGCGGCGTCCAGGGCGAAGAACCGGTGCTGGCCCGCGACGTAGACGGTATCGCCGACCACGGCGGGCCCGCTCATGAACCCCGCGTCGGGCCGGGTCCACCGAACACTGCCGTCAGCCGCGTCGATGGCCCACAGCCCCTTGCCGACGACATAGACGGTCCCCCCGGCGACGCACGGCGCCGAGTGGACGCGTCCGACGCGCACCCGCCAGCGCACGGTTCCGGTTCCGGTGATGCCAGACCCCTCCGTGCCCGCCGACGGTCTCGGCACGCGCAGCCGTATCCCTTGCTCCCGGCGCCAGTTTCTGCGCCGAAGACGCTTTCTGTTCGTCATTGCACGCCTTGTGTCCGACGTTTTCGGTCAGTAGAGGTCTTCCCTCGTCACGGGCTGACAAGTCACACGCGTCCTCCCAGCCCAACGCACCGCAAATGACCACGTTGCTTTCAAAGAGGCCGCCCCGAACGGCGGCTGCCAAAACGGTACTTGAAGCGCAGTGCAGCGATCACGGCAGCCGCCGCTTCCGTCATGGGTTCTCACCGCCGAATCGGTCGGGGTGCCGGTCACCCTGGGCGGAGTCAACGTGGTGTGGTGGTCACCTGGTTGACGGTTTCCGGTTGCTGCTGCTGCGTCGGTACGAGGCGAGAGACCAGTGGCGGTTCCAGCGGCATCCGCCGGAACCGCCACCTAGGCTCCGTTCACCTCACCGACACTGTTGAGCGGCTTGCGGTGGTTCAGGGCGTGTTCAGGCCGAATCTCTGTGTAGTGGTGTTGCTGGCACCGGGGCTCTTGACGTTGTGGTTGACGCTGATGTTGTTGTACATCGGGAGGATGCCGCTGAGGCTGATGGGCAGCAGCGACCCGTTGCCGCCCCCGTTGTTCCCTCCGGCCTGTTCGTAGGTGATGGTCACCGCGGCCGGACCGGTAGCGGGTCCGGAGGTGCCGCCCGCCGGGACACGGTTGGATCCGCCACCGCCGCCACCGGGCCCCTCCGTCCCATTGGAAAGAATCTCGCCGCAGCCTCCTCCTCCGCCGCCACCGAACCACCCTGCTCCACCGCCACCACCGGACATGGGACCCCCGCCGTTGCCGCCCGTACCGCCGCCACCGGGTGTGCCGGGCGTGCCGGGTACTGGGAGGCCGGCGACAGGGCAAGCGGCTCCACCCGCGCCGGGGGTCGCCTGAGTTCCCCCGCCACCTCCTCCACCGCCGTTGGGTCTGCTGCCTCCCGTCTCACCGGTCACTCCTGCGTCTCCTCCGGTGGCCTCGGGGGCGGGGTACAGATCCACCCCGGCCCCTCCGCCTCCTCCGCCGCCCGCGACGATCAGTCGGGGGTCGGTGGCCGTGTTGCCGGTGAGGAAACAGCTGGGGCTGGTGGAGTCGCAGGTGCGCACATCGCTGGCGCCGCCGCCGGCGCCGCCCTCGGCGAACGAGCCGCCCGCTGTTCCTCCGCCGGTGGCGACGTTGACGTAGAGGGTGGTGGTGCCCGCGGGCACGTTGGCGGTGCCGGTGACGGTGGAGCCGGCACCGCCAACTCCTCCGTTGGTGCCGTTGTTTCCTGCGCCCCCGGTGGCGGTGAAGATCAAGCCACAACAGGCCTATGCCGGGCATGCGGACACACCGTCACTCCCGCCGCGACGAATAGTCCTCAAGTCGGAGAAATCCGCCACGTGGACCAAGCGCGGGGGAAGGCGTTGCGGTGATCGCAGGCAGCGACTGCGGGAGGTGGGCCGGCGCCCGGGCTCGGGCCGAAGCAGGATCCCCCTTGTGGCCCGGCAACGGCCTGCTGTCTCCGGTCAACTCCGCGGATCCAGATGAACTTCGGCCGCGAGGCCCGTGCTGTCTCGCTCGTCGGCGTCGCCGTCGCGATCCACTCGGCCCACTCGTCCCGCTTACGCCACACATACGGTTCGCCGTTCCCTCCACGGGAGGGGAGGGAACGGCGAGGATCGAGACGAGGCCCAAGTCGGCTGAAGGTCAGGCAGCGCTCCAGGCACGCATCTGACGGCCGATCAGTCCAATGCCTATCGCGCCGGTAGCCGCGTCCCGCACCAGGGCGACCGCTTCCTTCGGCGGATACTCCAGACGGCACCCGTTCAGTGCGAGGTAGGCCTCCGCGCAGTGCCACGCGAACGCCTCGTTGGAGTGCTCCAGACACGGCAGCCGCACCAGCGTCTGCAACAGCGCCGCCGCCTTCAGATACAGGGACCCGTAGACGTCACGCTCCATGGCTCGGGCATTGACCCGGGCGACAGCGGCGTACAGGGGACCGTAGTCGTCCACCTGGGGATCACCGGGCAGCAACTCGGCAGCGTGCAGAAGGAAAGTCACATCAAGAGGGTGACGAGGTTCGTGCTGCGTCACGCGGCGTGGCCCCGCTCCTGCTGCTCCTCAAGATCCCGCCGCGCCGCCAGGTCCTCAGTACGGCGCTCTCCGTCGGCGCCGGCCGCCTCCGCGAACACCTCGCCGCTGCGGGCCATCGACGCGCGGAAGGCGTCGAGGAAATGCGTCTCCACAGCGGTGGCACGTGCGTAGGCAGCGGACAGGATGTACTCCTGCAAGCTGACGCCCTCCTGTCGCGCTGCGGCCTCGATCGCGGCGCGCTGGTCCGGATCGGGGAAACGAAGGTTCATCGCTTTGGGCTGAGACATGGTATCGACGGTACCACTGGTACCACGTTCGGTCCATGCGGGATCGCAGCATCGCCCTCCACGAGGAAGCCGCCGAGGCCATCCGTCCTCTGGCCGCACTGCGGCGGGCCCAAGACCGTGGCGTCATCGCGGGCCCCCACTACCTCTTCGCCCACCGGCTCCGCGTGTGGATCTGCCAAGAGCTGCCCATCCTCATGGCAGATCACCGATCATTCCCGGCACCGTCTCGCGCCTGTTGGAGACGTTCCGGTTCACCGCCGTCCGGCCCCATGAGTTCTTGAACTGCCTCGCCCGGCGCGGACGGTGGTTGCCCTGCTCGGTCGGGATGGTCGTAATCGACGCCGTCCACCAGGCCATCCTCCTCATTCTCACCGCGCCGAAGGACCGCTGTGAGGGGCAGACCGGCGCCATCAAGGGAATCGCAGTGGAAAACAGACGACAGGAACTCAAAGGCAGGGCCGCCGGAGTACCGTCAGCTCTGCCGCCCCATTGGTGATCGGGAGGACCATCACCGACCGCGCGATGTGGTGAGGTCCATCCTTGAGGGACACACGCCGAGGCGGCCCGGCATGCTCAATGACGTTTCCCCTCTCGCCTCAGGCGCCAGCGGGGGACGAGTCAACGGCGACTCGTAGGCCACTTCCCAGTTGCGGTCCGGCACGGCGATGTCGGCGATCAATCCTCGTACAGGCCGCCTCGTGAAAGCGCGAGGTTAGCCGATCAGCCGAACGAGTTCTTCGTCGGCCCGGTTGGCCCAGGTGACGGCCCCGAGGTTGCTGAGCAGGGCGCGGGCCGTGTGCAGTGTGGTGGTCGCCTGCTCCGGTTGGCCAGTGCGGCGCAGCCAAGAGCCGTGAGCCAGGGCGAGACGGGCCGCAAGCCATGGCACCAGGACGGTGAGCGGGCGTCGTAGCACCGCCCGGCGCAGCAACCGCGCGGTTCCCTGGTTGATCAGGGCGGGCTCGGGCGCCCGTTGCGCGACGATCTCGCCGAAGGCGGAGCGAAGCGCTTCCGGCTCCGCCCCACCAAGCGCAGGGATGTCTTGGACGAGGCCCCGCACCAGTTGATGGAGCCCGGCGAACGGCAGCCGCGCCTCCGCCTCGACGCCCACGGTCTTGAGTACCTCGTCACCGGCGTCTTCCGCGAACCGCTGGGCGACCTCCAGCAGGGCCGTTTTGCCGATGCCCGGCTCGCCCTCGATGAGCAGTACCCGACCGGGCTGGGGCCCAGGTCCCCACAGCCGGGCAAGTTCGGCCACTTCCGCTTCGCGGCCTACCAGATTCTCGTGGTCCACCTCCCCGGTCACAGCCCCTGCTCGGCAAGCCAGTCCAGGCAGGCGTCGGCGACCTCACGCCAGCCGCTGTCAATGGTCAGCGAGTGACCGCGGGAAGGGAACTCGATCAGGTCGGTGACGGCAACGCCCCTGTACTGCCGGAGGGTCGCCTTGGTGATCGCCTCCGGCACCGTGTGGTCCTTGCCGCCCATCACCAGCAGCAGCGGCCCCCGGTCCGCATTGCCGGTGTCGACCTCGGCCGGGGAATGCCGGGAGAAGTTGGCCGCGGCCGCCTCGAACAGCGGCTTGCCCGGAGCGGGGATGGTCCACCGCTCGTACAGCTCGTCGGACTCCTGCTCGCTGACAGCGTTGCCGAAGGCGAAGCGAAACTGCTCAGCTGTCAGGGAGACGGCACGGTGCTTGTTCGCGGGATTGCGGAAGACCGGGAAGGTCGACCGCAGCGACGACAGCGGCAGCGGCAGTACGCCCTTGATCTGCGCGGCGTCGATGGCTATCGCGGCCGCGGCCAGGTTCTGCCCGAGAAGTTTCTCGGCGATCATGCCGCCGAAGGAGTGCCCGACCAGAACCGGCTGCTCGGGCAGTTCCTGGATGACCTTGGCATAGTGGGCCACGACGTCGTCGATGCCGTGGCCGGCAATGCTCGACCAGTCGGCTCGGGACAGCTCGACGGTGTCGGCGACGCCCGGCCATCCGGGCGCGACGGGCTGGTAGCCGCGGTCCTTGAAGAGCTCCGCCCACGGGCTCCAGGAGCTCGGGTGCAGCCAGAGGCCGTGGATGAAGACGACGGGGCGCAGGGACGCACTCATGGTCGTCCCTCCTTCCTCTTGACGGGGTTTCCAGCCTCGTGAACCGGGCGGCTGCGGCGCTTGAGTCACCTGACTCAAGTCACCAGGTCGGCACGAAACCGCCGTCGATCCGCAGGTCACTGCCGACGATGTTGGCGGCCCGGTCGCCGGCCAGGAACACCACCAGGTCGGCGATCTCCGAGGCCCGCGAGAAGCGGCCGCTGACCGTGGCGGCCGCAGCCTGTGCGAGGACGTCCTGTGGGTTCAGCCCCGCCGCAGCGGAAACGGTGTCGGCCACCCCACCTCCGCCCAGCCACAGGTCGGTCTCGACCGGCCCGGGGCTGACGCTGTTGACCCGCACTCCGCGCGGCCCGAACTCCTTCGACAGGGCCTTGGAGAAGTTGACCAGGGCCGCCTTGGTCGCGCTGTAGTCGACGACCGTGGGGTCCGGCAGCTCGGCGTTCACCGAGCCGATGTTCACGATGGAGCCGCGGCCTGCCTCCAGCATGCGCGGCAGCACCGCCCGGGTGACCGCGATCGTGGCGAAAAGGTTGAGTTCGAGCGTCTGCCTCCACTGGGCGTCGGTGACGCTGAGGAAACCGCCCGGCCGTGCCGGTGCCGAGCCGACATTGTTCACCAGCACGTCGATGCGATCACCGGCCGCCGCTACCAGCTGGCCGGCACTGTCCGGCTCGGTCAGGTCGAGCGGGACCCAACGGGCGCCTGCCTCCTTCACGAGCACGTCGAGACCGGGCGACGAGGTCCGCGCCGCCGCGACCACATCCGCCCCCGCGGCCGCCAACGCCTCCGCCACGGCCAGCCCGATCCCCTTGCTCGCTCCGGTGACCACGGCCGTCATGTCCTGCAGTTCTCGTGTCATCGCCTTACTCCTCATCACCATCGGTTTCCGCCCCCAGCCTGTGCCCCGCGACGCCCCCCGCGCTTGAGTCGACTGACTGAAGCGGGACCGAAGAACCCTCACCCGGGTGCCGAGGTGCACGGGAGATGCCGCAGTCACCGCCACTGCGGTGACAGGCAGCGATGCCCAGAACAGTCAGTCGACCGAAGCCCGGCGACCTGAGACGTCCCTAACGTCCCGGCCATGACGATCACCATGAAGCGGTTCACCCGCGCCGTACTGCGGGCCACGCTCGCCCTGCTGCTCGTAGCCCTGAGCGTCGGAGCCACCAGCGCCGCGGGATCTCCATCTCCCCACCGACACGCCACCGCGGCCCCGCCGCCCAGGGGATTCGCCGAGCACCGGGCGCAGGTCAACGGGATCACTGTGGAGTACGTGCGGGGCGGCCACGGGCCGACGCTGGTCCTTTTGCACGGCTACCCCGAGACCTGGTACGAGTTCGAGTCCGTGCTCCCCACCCTGGCCCGGCACTTCACCGTGATCGCCCCGGACCTGCGCGGGGCCGGCGACAGCAGTGCCCCCGCCGCCGGCTACGACAAGAGGACCATGGCCGAGGACCTGCACCAACTGCTGGTCAAGCTGGGACTGCAGCACCGCATCGACCTGGTCGGGCACGATATCGGCACCATGGTCGCCTACGCCTACGCCGCCCAGCACCCGCACGACGTGTCACGTCTCGCCCTGACCGAAGCCCCGATACCCGACCAGAGCGTCTACCAGTTCCCCGCACTCACACCCGGCGGCCCAGGCGTGTGGAACTTCGGCTTCTTCAACGTCACCAACGGCCTGCCGGAACAGACGATCACAGGACGTGAGCGCACCTGGGTCGATCTCTTCATCCGCATGTTCGCCGTCCACAAGGACGCCGCCAGCCGCCCGGACGCGGTACGCGCCTACGCACAAGCGCTGAGCGATCCGGCCCATCTGCACGGCAGCCTGGAGTGGTTCCGCACGCTGGACCGGGACGTCGCGGACAACGCCGAGTCGGTCCGAACCCCGCTGCCCATGCCGGTCATGGCCGTGGGCGCCGACCACAGCCTGGGCCAGAGCGTCCTTGACCAGGTCCGCCGCTACGCCACCCACGTCCAGGGCGTGGTGCTGCCCGACTCCGGCCACTGGATCTTCGAGGAGCACCCGCAGGAGATGAGCGACTTGCTGCTGCGGTTCCTGTCCTGAGGGACGGGCCGGAGGCGTTCAGCGCCAGTAATCGTTGGCGGCCGCGATGGTGGCGAACTCCAGCGCAACCACCTGACCTGCGGCAATGAGCTTGGCCGCGTCGGCTGCGTACTGCGGCCGGCCGGCCTGGATGACCTCCAGCTCCGGCTGGATGGCGTGGATGGTGTTCCGCGCCAGGGCCAGCGCCAGCGCCCGGCCCTCCTCGGGCGTGGCCGTGATCAGAGTGCCGCCGGGGACGAGAACCAGAGCTTCATCGGGAACGCGCGTCACCGTACCGAACCTTTCGCTGGGCGGAATCGTCGCCCGTGACGCTACGAGAGCCGTACGGGCGCCCGCTTCAGTTGGACGACTGCACCTGCATCCCCGCTTGCCGTACTGGGTTCCCGGCGACCTGCGGCTACGTATGCTGGCCGCATCGCCGCCGAAAGGGGTCTGCTCCGTGCACGCCGCCGACCTTCCCGCCCCCTTTCTGGGGCGTGAGCGGGAACGCTCCCTCATTCGGCGTGTCTGGAGCGCGCTGCCGGACCGCGGCTGCGTCGTGCACCTGAGCGGACCGCCCGGCATCGGCAAGACCGCGCTGCTGCGGGCGTGCGCTGAGGACGCACTCGCCCAGGGACTGCAGGTGGTCCGGGCGGTGGGCAGCCGGGCCGAGCAGGCGCTTCCCTTCGCCACTCTGCACCAGTTGCTGCGTCCGCTGCTGGCGGGCGTCGAGCAGCTGCCGTTCGCCCAGCGTGCCGCGCTGCTCGGCGCTTTCGGCGTGGCAGACCTGCTGCGACCGGCGGAACCGGCACACATCGGCCTCGCTGCCCTGGAACTGCTCTCTGAGAGCGCCGTCGGACAGCCGTTGCTCGCCATCGTCGACGACCTGCAGTGGGCGGACCCGGCGAGCCGAGAGGCCATCGACTTCGTGTCCCGGCGCCTGGCCGCAGAGCCCGCCGTCCTGCTCGTCGCCACCCGAGAGGCCCCGCCGCGCACTGCCTCCGCCGGCGACGAGCACGACCCGCTGCATCTGCCGCTGACCCCGCTCGAGACGGCGGACGCCAGGGCTCTTCTCACCCGGCACGCGCCCGCACTGCCCGATGACCATCGAGACCGGGTCCTGGAGACGGCCCAGGGCAATCCGCTGGCTCTGCTGGAACTTTCGGCTTCGGTCCGCGCCAGCCCACCGGGCGCGGCGCTGGCCCTGACCGACCGTCTTCGGCACGCCTTCGCCGACCGGCTGGAGGAGTGCGGGCCGGCCGCAAGGGCGGTGCTCCTGGTCGCGGCGATCCAGGACAGCGACCGTCTCGACGAGGCCGAACGGGCGGCGCAGGTGCTCCTGGGCAGGCCGGTAGGGGACGGTGACCGGAGGGACGCCGCTCGCTCGGGACTGGTCGAGATCGACGGAGAGGCGCTGCGCTTTCGCCATCCGCTGATGTGCTCGGCCGTGATCGACCACTCCACCCCGCAGGCCGTGGCGGCCGCCCACGGTGCTCTGGCCCATGTGTTGGCCGCGGACCCCGACCGGTCCGCCTGGCATCACGCCTGCGCCCTGCAGGAGCCGGACTCAGCGGTCGCCGACGCACTCGAAGCCTCCGCCGACCGGGCCCTGGCCCGCGGCGCTCCCAGTCTCGCCCAGACCATCCTCGAACGTTCCGCGCAGCTCAGCCCGCAGCAGGACGTGAGCGGCCACCGGCTGCTGCGCGCTGCCGAGGTCGCCTTCGAACTGGGCCGCCCCGACACGGTTCGGGCGCTGCTCGAGCAAGTGCGCGCACGGCCGCTCCTGCCTGAGGACTCCGGTCGTGTGAGCGCCCTGGAGACGGCCTTCGACGATGGTGTTCCCGGCGGTGAGCGGCTCGTCCGCCAGTTGCAGCAGGCTGCCGCCGAAGCTGTCCGGGCAGGAGACAGCGAGCTGGCCGTCAGTCTCCTCATCCGCGCCTCCCGCTCCTGCTACTGGGGAGCGACGTGTGACACCGTGCTGCTGGGCCGACTGCGGTCAGTGGCCGACGAGGTGCGCCTGGCGCCCGGCGACTCCAGGCCGGTGCTCGTCGACGCCTTCCTGTCCCCCTTCGCCCGCGGCGCATTGATCGTCGACCACCTGAAGCGGTGGACAGCAGGCTCCGACAGCGACCCGGCGCTCACCGGCCTGCTCGCCATGGCCGGTTTCGTCAGCGGCTCCTTCGAGCACAGCCTGCCTCTCACCCTGGCCGCCGAGACCGGGCTGCGCCAACAGGGCCGTCTCGCGGCTCTCACGCAGGTTCTGGTCCTGCGTACCTTCGCCGCCCTCTACCTCGGCCGGTGGGATGTGAGCGCCACGGCCGCCGACGAGGCGCTGCGGTTCGCCGAGGAGACCGGCCAGACCACCTGGGCCGCCTGTGCGCGTCTGGGACTGGCCAACGTGGCCGCGATCCGCGGACGCCACCGCCTGGCCATGCGCCTGCTCGGCGAGGTGCAGCAGGCCGCGGTGGTCAGCGGCAACGTCGGCGTCGCCAACGGCATGCAGCTCACCCGGGGCCTTGCCGCCTTCGGCCAGGAGGATCCGGGGCTGGCCTATGACGAGTTCGCGCGGATGCTCGACCCGGCTGATCCGGTCTACCAGTCACCCCAGTGCGCGTGGGCCCTGGACTACTACGCCGAAGCCGCGCACGGCGCCGGCCGTCAGGGGGAGGCCCGGGCGGTGGTCCGGCAGGTGGAGAAGCTGGCCCAGGGCACCCCGGCCGGCGGAGTGCAGCGTGCCCTGGCGCTCGCCCATGCCCTGCTCGCCGAGGACGACGAAGCGCAAGACCGCTTCGCTCAGGCGCGGCTGCACCTTGCCGACGGCTCGACCTGGTACCGCGCGCGGCTCGACCTGGCCGAAGGAGCCTGGCTGCGCCGCCACCGTCGTATCGCGGAAGGCCGTGAGCTGCTGCGGGCCGCCCAGCGGGCCTTCGACCTGCTCGATGTCCCGGCCTGGGGCGCACGCGCCGCCCGCGAGGTGGCCGCCACCGGACAGTCCGCCGAACGACGGCGCCCCGGCCGCTGGGCGAGCCTGTCCCCTCAGGAATTGGAGATCGCACGCCTGGCCGGGCAGGGTCTGTCCAACCGGGAGATCGGTGAACGCCTCTACCTCTCGCACCGCACCGTCGGCTCGCACCTGTACCGCCTCTTCCCGAAGCTGGGCGTGCAATCCCGCGGCCAGCTGGCTGCCGCGCTGGCGGAGTCCGAGGAGCGGGAGTGAGCCCCGCGGTCATCGCTCTACAACGCTTTGAGCGCCTCGGCCAGTTGAGCACGGGCCGTGATACCGAGCTTGGGGAAGACGCGGTAGAGGTGCGAGCCGACCGTCCGCGGGGACAGGTAGAGCCGATGGCCGATCTGGCGGTTCGACAGCCCCTCGGCGGCCAACTTGGCGATCTGCAGTTCCTGCGGCGTCAACTGTGCGACCGTCACATCCTGTTGGATCGGCGCTCGGTGGCCTGCGGCCCGCAGCTCCTGGCGGGCCAGTTCCGCCCAGGGACGTGCTCCCATCGCCTCGAAGACGGTCAGCGCCGCGCGCAGCGGGCTGCGCGACTCCGCGCCGCGGCGTCTGCGCCGCAGCCAGCTGCCGTAGGCCAGTTCCAGCCGCGCACGGGGCCAGGGCCAGCGCACAAGATCGGCCGCGAGCGCCTCGTGGAACGGTTTCTCGGCCTCCTCGTCCTCCGTCAGGACCGCGTCCGCGTACCTCAGATTGACCTGCAGCAGCGCGGCCGGACACTCGCCCCAGCCGTCCCGCGCCCGCCCGATGGCCTCCCGCGCCTCGTCCTGCCGACCGGCTCGGGCCGCGGCGTCGGCCAGGAAGCCGACGCCGCCGAAGCTCTCGCGTGCGTTCCAGTACGGACCGCTCCGGTCGAACAGGTCCACCAGTGCTGTGCATGCCTCGTCGGCGCGTCCGTCCACCAGCAGCGCGATGCCGCGCACGAGCTGTGCGCAGGCGAGCAGGTCGTCGATGCCCCTGGGCAGCAGCTGCTCGTCCACTTCGGAGGCGAGGCGCAGGGCGGTGGCGGTGTCTCCGTGCAACGCTGCCACCTTGGCGTCGCCGACGAGGGTGCCGGCGGACCAGATGGGCTGCCCGGTGTCGACGGCCAGCCGGTGTCCCTCTTCGGCGGCCTGGGCCGCCAGCCGCCAGTCACCGAGGTCGAGGCGGACCTGGATCTGCATGCCGAGAACCTGCGGCAGCAGCCCGAGCCGTCCCTGGGCGCGCAGCCGGGCCTCGGCCCTGTCGAGGAAGTCGGCGGCGAGTTCGGTCTCACCCACAGCGTGCGCTGCCTGGCCCAGCAGGCGCAGGTTGTCGACGTCCCCGGTGATGGTGACGTCCTGCCCGGCCTTCAGCAGCAGCCGACGCACCTCGGCAGCCTCCCGGATCGGATCGGCCGTGGCGAGGACCGCGACATGGCGCGGGTCGTGTTCGGCTGCCGCGATGCCGCGGGTTACGGCCACTACCCGGGACCGCGCCTCCCGGCCGGTCTCGGCCCACCAGCACCGCAGTGCCGCGCCCATCAACAGATTGAACGCCAAGGAGACGTCCCCTACTGCGGCGGAACGTTCCGCCAGGGCGCACAGCTCCAGCACCGGGGCGGGATCTCCGGGCATGCCGTCCTCGAAGATCTGCTCCAGCCAGGTCATCCGGGCACGTTCGAGCTCGGGCAGGTCTTCGCGTGCGGCCGCGCTCAGCAGCCGGCGTACGAGGTCGGCTCGGCCCAGTCCGAAGCCGTGCTCGGCAGCGAGCAGCAACCGGCGTCCGGCGTCGGCCGGCTCGGGAGACAGCTCAGCGGCGCGCTCCAGCACCCGGATGGCTGTGAGAGCCGAGCCCCGCTGGAGCGCGATGCGGTGGTTCGCCTCGAGTTGGGCCGCCACCTCCTCGTCCGGGGCGTCGAGCGCGAGCGCGCGGTGCCAGGTCGCGCGGTAGGGATCGCCGGCGAGCTGCCGCGCCAGCGCCTCGTGTGCGGATCGCAGCCGCAGCGGCGTGGCCTCCTGCAGGACACCGGAGCGCACCAGCGGGTGCCTGAAGCGCACGCGCAGGTCGTCGAAGCGTACGAGCCCGGTGCCGACCGCGGGCTGCAGATCGTCCAAGGTCAGCTGACGACCGGTCAGCAATGAGGCGGCGGCGAGGATTTCGGCGTGCTGATCGCCGGAGTCCGCCGCGGCCACCAGGATCGCGTCGCGGGTGGCCTGCGGCAGATCGCGCAGCCGCCCGACGAAGGCCCGCTCGAGCCGTTCGGTGAGGGTGAGCCCGTCGCTGTGATCCCCGGCATGTGAAAGCAGCGTCCCGAGGCCGGCTTCCGTCCAGCTCGCCGCCAGTTCCACGAGAGCGAGCGGGTTGCCTTCGGCACGGGTGAGGATGTGGTCGCGGGCGACCGGGTCCAGATCGGCGCGGGCCCGCCGCACAAGCGCGGTGGCCTCCGCTGCTGTGAGCCGGCCGAGGTCGACGCGGGGCAGGTCGGCCGGGACGGGCCGCTCCCCTGCGTGCGTGCGCGAGGTGGCCAGCAGCACGATCGGGTCGTAGCCGAGGCGCCGGGCCACGAAGGCCAGCGCGTCGGCACTGGGCTGGTCCAACCACTGCAGGTCGTCCACGCACACCAGCACCGGCGCCTCGGCGGCGGCTTCGACCAGCACATCCAACGTCGCGAGCGCGACCAGGAAGGGCTGCGGCGCGGGCCCCTCCCGTACGCCGAGGGCGGTGAGCAGCGCCCTGCGCTGCGCGCTTGGAAGGCGCGACACCCGGTCGAGCAGCCCGGCGAGCAACCGGTGCAGGCCCTGGAACGGCACCTCCGCAGCCCCTTCGGAGCCGGCCGCGCTCAGCACCGTGAAGCCTGCCGCGCGGGCCCGCCGCTGCGCGGCGATCAGCAGACTCGTCTTGCCGATCCCAGGCTCTCCGGCCAGGACCAGCGCGCCACCGCCCTCGGACGCCAGGAGCTGATCGACGATCCGCAATTCCGCGTCCCGGCCCACCAGCGAATCCGTCCCGGCGGGGACACCGGCCCGGATGTGATCAGTACCGCCCATGCTGAGATGCTACGTGTCCGAAGTGCCGCAGATCCTGCCGCCAAGCGGACCTTGTCCGCGCCATGACGCAAACAGTCACCCACCGCAATGACACAACACCCGACCAGGCTTCCGTCCGTCAGGGTGTACGCAGCGGCTCCAGAGCCTCGCTCACCCGGTTGACTTCCTCCCCCGTCTAAAGGCGGGGGATTCCAGCGGTCGCCCGCTGGGGTTCCTGCTTCACCGACGACCGCCCCGTCCGGGAGGACTCCCGTTGAGGTCTTACACCGTCTCCACAGGCAGACGCCGCCAGCCCGGCGGCCAGGATATTGCGCGCCGCGTTCACGTCCCGGTCGTGCACGGCACCGCAGTGCTCGCACGTCCACGCACGGACGTTGAGTGGCATCTTCGCCGCGACCGTGCCGCAGCTCCCGCAGAGCTTGCTGGAGGGGAAGAAGTGGTCGATCACGACGAGGTCGCGCCCGTACCAGGCGCACTTGTACTCCAGCATCATGCGCAGGTCCGTCCAGGCCGCATCCGAGATGGCGCGCGCCAGGCGCCCGTTCTTCAGCAGGTTGCGGACGGTGAGGTCCTCGATCACGACCACTTGGACCACCTTCTCGCGGACGAGTCGAGTCGACAGCTTGTGCAGGAAGTCGCGGCGCCGGTCGGCGATCCGCGCATGCAACTTGGCAACCTTCCTGCGCGCCTTGGCCCGGTTCGCCGAGCCCTTCGCCTTGACAGCCCCACCCTTCCTGGGCGGGTGCTCGACACAATGATCTTGAGGTTGGTCATCTTGGCACCTCTTCCATGAGCCGCCGGCACCGGGTCACTTCCGCAGCGGGGGTCGCATTCCGGTGCTGACGCCGATGCGGTTCCACACATTGATCGTGCCGATAGCCAGGATCAGGTCGGCGAGTTCCTTCTCCGTGAAGAACTCCTGCGCTTTGGTCCACACGTCCTCCGGCACGCCGGCCTCTTCCAGCCGTGTCACGGCGTCGGTCAGAGCGAAGGCCGCACGTTCCCGCGGCGTGAAGTAGGGGAACTCATGCCACACAGACACGCCGAGAACGCGCTGCACACTGTCTCCCGTCTCGAACAGGTCGTGGCTGTGCGAGTCGACGCAGTACGCGCACCCGTTGAGGACCGACGCCCGTAGCTGGATCAGAAACAGCAGCTTGTTGTCGACGTTCGACCGGACGTACTTCTCCAGGTCCAGCACGGCCCGGTAGCCCTCCCGCGCGACCTGGCCCAACTTCATCCGCTCACTCAAGGCGTGCTCCTTCGGCTGATTCGAGGGGGACGGCGGCCGAGCGCACCAGGCCGAGTTGCACGGTCTGGCGGCCCAGGGCCGCTTCAAGGACCCAGTCGGCCGCTGTGCGCAGGCGGTTGCCCGGCATGGCCAGCAGGTGGTAGCCGCGGGCGACGGCCTTCGCCGGCCATCCGGACAACGGGATGCGGAACGGGTTGGCCGCCGCCTGCGCCCCGCCGAGGTCGACCACGAAGCCGAGATCGTGGTGCCTGTACGGGCGTGCCCGGCCGTGGCCGAGCGAGGCGGCGACGTTTCGTCCGGCAAGGGCGCCCTGACGGGTTGCGTGCTGGGCCGTCATTCCGGTGATCTCACCTGGACGGGTCAGGTCGGGTACGGCGGCGGCGTCGCCGCAGGCGAACACCTCGGGATGGCCGGGCACGGCCAGGGTGGGGGTCACCACCAGTCTGCCCCGGTCCACCTTCAGGCCGGTTGCCTGCACGAGGGGGTCGGGGCGTACGCCGACGCACCAGATGATCGACTTGGTCGGCAGGAACCCCCCGATGGTCAGGTGAACGCCCTCGTGGGTGGCCTCCCGTACGGAGGTCCGCATGCGCACCTCCACGCCCCGCTGCAGCAGCACCCGGTGTGCCGCACGGGACAGGCGCGGATCCAGTTCCGGCAGCACTTTCGGGGCCAGGTCCAGGAGGATCCAGCGCACCTTCTGGTCCTTGAGTTCCTTGTGCCCGGCAGCGATCGCCTGGGTGAACAGCGGTCCTTGAGCGGCGATTTCGGTCCCGGTGTATCCGGCGCCGACCACGACGAAGGTGCATCGGGCCTCGCGTTCGGCCGGTTGGTCGGCCGCGGCGGCGAGTTCCAACTGCCGGATGACGTGGTCACGGAGGTAGAGGGCTTCGGCGACGCCGCGGAAGCCGTGCGCATACTGGGCCACGCCGGGAACGGGGAGCAACTTGTTGACGCTGCCGACCGCGAGGACCAACCGGTCGTATCCGAGCTGGTGCCGGGTGCCTTCGGGGTCGGTGTAGCTGACCCGTCGTTCCTCCAGTGACACGCCATCCACGGTCCCGAGCACCAAGCGGACTCCGGGCAAAGTCCCCGGCAGGGATACGGTCACGCGCCGGGGGTCCACCACGCCCGCGGCCACTTCGGGCAGCAGCGGGAGGTAGAGAAAGTAGTCGGTGCGGTTCACCAGGACGATCTCCACGTCCGGGGCACGTTTTGGCAGTGCCCGTGCCAGCGAACGCGCCGCCTGGTACCCGGCGAATCCACCGCCGACGATCACCACGCGAGTCGGCTGCCCCATGTCCACCACCCTCTCCTGCCGCCTGTTTCCCTGCCGCCCACCGTGCCCGTCGCGCCGAAGCCGCTGCTTCAGTCGGCTGACTGCGCCGGCTGAAGGGCCTCCAGCAGGACGGCCGTGTCCACATGGACTTCCAGGGCGACGATGCGCCCGCCGCGCACCTGCCAGATGTGCACCTCCTGCGCGTCGAAGGGCTTGCCGGTGGCGAGGGCGAAGCCTCGTGTCCGGCCGATCTGCACGATCTTGTCTCCGGCGCGGAAGAGCGCCTCGGTCTCGACCTCGCTGTGGATGGCGCTCGACACGGCCTGGTAGAACGTCTGGAACCCGGGGAGCCCGGCGTACGTACCGCCCCATGGCACCTCTTCCGTCTGGTACACGGTGATCCGCGGGTCTGCCAGGGAAGCGCCGTCCGGATTGGTTCCGTTGATGAAGTCGTAAACGGCGCGGACCACGGCGAGGTCGTCCTGCGGCTCAGCGTCGTGAGGCTCACGCACGGCTGCGCTCCTTGTCCACGGGACCGGTGCTTGCGCTGACAGACTCCGGGTGCCGGGCGGACGCGCGCTTGCGTCGTTCGACTGCAAGGGCCGCTGCAGGGACCCCAGTCGGATGACTCAAGCGGCTAAATTACCCCGGCGCCCACGCTGACGTCACCATCCGGCGCGGCAGACGGCCGTGCCGGACAGCAGCCGACTCGCCGGCTGCCGATCTCAGAGGGGAACGCCGTGACGCACGCCACTGACGTGACGAACTCCATCGATGCGGGGCGCGGGACAACCGCACGCCGTGCCTTCCTGACAAGAGCCGCATTGACGGCTGCCGTCCCCGCCGCGGCCTCCCTGACGGCAGGTCTGTTGTCCGGAACCGCCGAGGCGGCTGCCACACCCGATCTGCCGGACTTCGCTCCCGTACCTGCCGGGTCCCTCGGCCCAGCGCTCAACGGGCAGGGCTACTACGTCGGGCCCATCGCCGACGGCCTGTACTGGGTGACCGACGGCAGCTACCAGGCCATGTTCCTGGCCACCAGGGAAGGCGTCGTCCTGGTGGACGCCCCACCCACCCTCGGGCACAACCTGATACGCGCCATCGAGCAGGTCACCCGGCCGATCGGCCTGCCCAGCAAGGTGACGCACCTGGTCTACTCCCACTCGCACGCCGATCACATCGGAGCCGCAGGACTGTGGGGCAAGGACGTCGAGCGCATCGGCCACGCCGAGAACCGGCGGCTTTTGAAACGGGACGCCGACCCCGGCCGGCCTGCGCCCGCCACAGTCTTCGAGGACCGTCTCGTCGTCGAAGTTGGCGGAGAGAGGCTGGAGTTGAGCCATCACGGCGCCAACCACGCGCCGGACAACATCTTCATCCGGGCTCCCCGCCAGCGGACCCTGATGGTCGTCGACGTGTTCTACCCGGGGTGGGTTCCCTTCTCCAACCTGGCTGTGTCCCAGGAGATCCCCGGCTGGGTCCGGGCTCACGACATCGCGCTCGGCTACCGGTGGCAGACCCTGGTGGCGGGTCACCTGGGACGTCTGGGGCACCGCGGGGACGCGGAGGTCCAGCGGCAGTACATCGCCGATCTGTACGCCGGTGCCCGCGCCGCGATCGCCGGTTTGGACCCCACACCCTTCTTCGCGAAGTACGGCCCCGGCGGCAACGCATGGGCCGTCTTCAAGACGTATCTCCGGGCGGCGGCGGAGCGTGCCGCGGGCCCTGTCACGGACAAGTACCTCGGTGTTCTGGCGGCGGCCGATGTCTTCACCGTCGACAACGCCTTCACCGTCGTGGAGTCCCTGCGCATCGACGACGACGTGCTGGGACCGTTCGCCATCCACCCCTGAGCACGGAGGTTCACCGTGCGCGAGCGCATCCGCCGGCCCCGTTCCGGCAGCCTGACCGTGGGCGTCGACCTCGACGGTACGAGGAACTCGCGGCGAACCGGCATTCCCGGCAAGACGCTGGAGGAGGTGGCATGACACGATCGAACTGGCGCAGCGCTGCCTCGTGCCGGGGCCTCGACGTCGAGACCTTCTATCCGCTGCCCGAAGACCAGGCCACGATCCGAACGGCCCTGTCTGTGTGCAGCCGGTGCCCGGTCCGGACGCCCTGCCGACGCCATGCGCTGAGCCGTAAGGAGCGGTACGGCATCTGGGGCGGGCTGACCGAGGCAGCTCGCGAGGCGATCATGCGAAGGTCACAGGCCACCGGCGCGGGTTTCAGTCAAATGACGCAAGCGGCGTTTCCGGGACCTCCCACATCCTCGACGGGAACGACATTCCATCGCAAGGAGTGATTGACCGATGACCACCATGCGCGCTGTGCGGGCCCACAAGCGGGGCGGTGCGGAGGAGCTGGTGTACGAGACCGCACCGCGTCCCGTGCCTGCCGAGGGCGAGGTGCTGGTCGCCGTGAACGCCGCCTCCATCACCAACGGGGAGCTCGGCTGGGACGCCACCTGGACTGACAGCTTCGACGGAACGGGCGTCGACCGGACACCGGTCGTGCCCTCGCACGAGGTCAGCGGTGTCGTGGCCGAGCTCGGTCCGGCGGTGACGGGCCTGGCCGTGGGGGAGGAGGTGTACGGGCTGATCCCGTTCACCCGTGATGGTGCCGCCGCCGAGTACGTCACCGTTCCCGCGGAGGCGCTGGCGGCCAAACCGTCCCGTCTGGCCCATGCGGACGCGGCGGCGCTGCCGCTGGCGGCACTCACGGCCTGGCAGGCACTGGTCGGCCATGCGGCGCTGGCGCCTGGACAGCACGTCCTGATCCATGGCGGTGCCGGCGGCGTCGGTTCCCTTGCTGTACAAATCGCCGCGGCACTCGGCGCACGCGTGTCGGCAACCGCTGCGGCAGGGGACCGGGAGTTCGTCGCGGGGCTTGGTGCGGACCAGGTCTTCGACTACATCGGCGATCGCTTCGAGGACCACGTACACGACGCCGACGTCGTGCTGGACACGGTCGGCGGCCAGACGCAGTCCCGCTCGTGGACGACGCTGCGTCCAGGCGGGACCTTGGTCAGCATCGTCCAGCCCCCGAATCCGGACGACGCCGCGTCGCGAGCAGCACGCGGCGTGTTCTTCGTCGTCTCACCGGACCGTAACGGCCTGGAAGCCATCACCGCGTTGATCGACCAGGGCCGCCTCACCCCGGTCGTGGACCGTGTCGTTTCCCTGTCCGAGACCCGCGCGGCGTACGAGGCCCTGCAGACGGAGCATCCTCGCGGGAAGGTGGTACTCCGTATCAGCGAGGGTTGACGCGCTCCCTGGCCTAAAGTCCAGGGATTCCGGCCTGGGTCGTCTGACCCTTCCGGGGGCTTCCTGCTTCACCGCGCTGTGCGGGCACGGGTGCCCGTCTTACCGGCGCTCCACAGGCGTTTAGCGTCTCCGCCCGTTTGGCGGCGACGATTCGGTGTCCTTCGAAGAGGACGTTGCGGGCTGCGTTGCGATCGCGGTCGTGCACGGTGCCGCAGGCTCCGCACCTCCACTCCCGCACGTGCAGGGGCTTGGGACCGTCCCGGAATCCGCAGGCCGAGCAGACCTGAGAGGACGGGAAAGCCCGGTCCACCTTGGCGAAGGTGCGGCCGTGCTTGACCGCCTTGTACTCCAGCATGCCGACGAACGCGGACCATCCCGCGTCGTGCACGGACTTGGCGAGCCGGGTACGGCCGAGGCCGGACACCGCGAGGTCTTCCACGTACACCGCTTGGTTGTCGCGAATGATCTGTGTGGAAGCCTTGTGGTGGAAGTCCCGGCGCCGGTCGCCGACCTTGGCGTGCTGGCGTGCGACCTTGATGCGGGCCTTAGCCCGGTTCTTCGACCCCTTTGCCTTTCGGGACAGCTCCCGCTGCAGGTGCTTGAGCTTTTTCTCCGCCCGGCGCAGGAAGCGCGGGCTGGCGATCTTGCTGCCGTCGGACAGGACAGCGAAGGCGGACAGACCGAGGTCGATACCGGCCTCGTCCTCAAGCTCGGGCAGGATGTCCGGCTCGGTGTCCACGACGAAGCTGAGGAAGTACCGGCCGCAGCTGTCCTTGGTGACGGTCAGGGACGTGGGTGCGGCCGGAAGTCGGCGGGACCACGTGACCTTGAGGCTGCCGACCTTGGCCACGTACACCGTGCCATCCTCCTGGAGGGAGAAGGCGTTGGTGTTAAGGCGGATCGACTGCCGGGTGTCCTTCTTCGACTTGTAGCGGGGAGGGCCGACCTTGCGGCCGGGCCGCTTGCCCCTGAGGCTGTCGAAGAAGTTCTTGTAGGCGGTGTCCATGTCCCGCAGGGACTGTTGCAGGGCGACCACATCGGCGAGCCATGAGCGTTCCTCGGTGCGCTTGGCCTGGGTGATGCGAAGCCGGGACAGCTCCGCCGACGTCCCGTACGGCAGCCCCGCCGCGTGTGCTTCCTTCCGGTCGCGCAGGCAGTCGTTCCACACCACGCGGGCGCACCCGAACGCACTGGCCAGCGCACGGCGCTGTGCGGCGTCCGGGTAGACCCATTCGGCAATGCATGTGCACGGCGCGGGGTGTTCAACGACGAGGTACCGGACGTGCACGTCAGGGCAGTCTTGAGATGCATTCATCCCCGGCATGAACGCTAGGGCTTTCTGCAAGAATCCCGGTAACGGCCTTGCCTGCACGTGAGATTTCTCGGTCACCGGGTCGACGGCCCGGTGACCGCTCATGTGTCGTCGCGCGTCACCGTTGCGGCGCGTGTGCGGACGTCCGCCACGCAGCGGAGGTACAGAGCGGCGAGTGCCTCATCGCTGATGCTTTGAAGAAGATCCTGCGGAGCCAGTCCGCTCTGTGCGGCGACGCGATCTATCAGAACGGCCACTTCGCCGATGGCGCGACATTCCACGAAGTCCCCGCACGGGCAGGCGACGTCGGGCGTGTAGGGGCAGTCCTGGAATGCGTGCCGCGTTCTGCGCTCTTTATGGGCGGTCATGCCTATTACCTTCCGGCGCGTGAGATTCCACCATCACACCGCTTTTCGGCCGTCTGGACTTCTGTCAAGCGACTGCCCGTTTTCAAAGGGGTTCCGGCCGAATACCGGGCAGGAGGCCTTGAGATGACGGTCGGATGACGGATACCCGGACATAGCGAAACTTCCGAGCAGGAATCGACGGGCTCCGGCGATGAACAACGCCGTCTACCACTGGAGTTGCTTTGCCGTCGCCAGCCCGCCGCGTCGTCGACGTCACCCGGAGGCTGTGCCAGAGAGCGCCGGAGTAAGAGCCGTCTGTAAGCAATGCATGCGCACCCGGCGCGGCTGAGAAGGCCGTTGGGACCCCAGGGCTGCTGCAAAGTCGCATGATCTCGTGGGTGCCCTGAGTCGAAGTTGCCTCGACGCCATGTCCGTTGCCCCGTAGCGATGTTACCGTCGCGCCATGTCCAAGATCGAGATTGACGCAATCGCCGCCGAGTTCTTCGGGGCCTTCGATAACCGCGGCGGCAAGGCCGCGGACGTGGCCCGGATCCGCCGGCTGGTCATTCCGGGTGGTGTGATCGTGCTGACCGGGCCGAAGTACACGGTCTACACCGTGGACGAGTTCATCGAGCCGCGCGAACGCCTGCTCGCCGACGGCCGGTTGGTCGAGTTCTCGGAGTGGGAGACTTCCGAGCGAACCGAGGTCGCGGGCGACATCGCGTCGCGCTTCGGCGAGTACCGGAAGGCCGGCATCCTGGACGGCGAGCCGTTCGAGGGCGGCGGGACCAAGACCATCCAGTTCGTCCGCACCCCACAGGGCTGGCGGATCGCGGCGTTTTCCTGGTACGACCGGCCCTGAGGGTCCTCAGGTCGCGGCGGTGCAAGGAGCGGGGCTGGGCCGTCACGCACGCAGCGAAAGTCCGGTTGAACGGGGGTGACCTTCCCAAGTCGCCTCGTACCACCGGAGCTTCGATGTGTCGTCAGTCTGCCACCGTTTGCCTGATCAAGTCGCCCGCTCTGGAGGGCACTGCGGGGTTGTCGCTGGTGGAGCCGTTGCGGCTGTTGCCGGATCCGCGGCGATGTCGAGGGGTGCGTCACCCGTTCGTGGCGGTGCTGCTGGTTGCCGCCTCTTCGGTTGTCGCTGGCGCACGCTCGTATACGGCTATCGGCCAGTGGTCCACCAACGCGCCGCAGCACGCCCTGGCCCGCCTGGGTGCCCGGGTCGTAGGGTCGTTGAGCGTGCGCGTCGCGCCGAGTGCCGCCACGATTCGGCGGATCGTCGGCCTGGTCTGCCCCGGCGGTCTGGCCGATCTGACCGGCGCTGATCCTGCCGGCTCGGACTCGGTGGCGCTCGACGGCAAGGCTGCCCGCGGCTCCCGACACGGCCAGACGCCCGCAGCCCACCTGCTGGCCGCGATGACCGGCGACGGCCGAACCGTCACCCAGTTGCGGATCCCCGACAGGACCAACGAGACTACCTGCTTCGCCGCGCTACTGGCGCCCTTCGACCTGACCGGGGTCACCGTCACGGCCGACGCCCTGCACACCCAGCGCGCGCATGCGCGCTTCCTGGTGGACGAGAAGAAGGCGCACTACCTCTTGGTGGTCAAGGCCAACCAGCCCGAACTGCACCGCAGGCTGCGATCACTGCCGTGGAAGGACATCACCCCGCGCCGCTACGACCGGGAGAGCGGCCACGGCCGCCGGGAGACCCGAGTGACCAGGGCCCTCACCGTGACCGACCTCGGCCTCGACTTCCCCCACGCCGCCCAGGCTGTACGTATCCTGCGCCACCGTACCGACCGCAGGACCGGAACCGTCAGCCGTCAGACCGTCTACGTGATCACAGACCTGAGCTCGCATCAGGCATCGCCCCAGCGGCTGGGCCAACTGGCCAGGTCGCAGTGGACCATCGAGAATCGGCTCCATTTCGTCCGCGACACCACCTTCGCCGAGGACGCCTCGAAGATCCGCACCGGCCACGGCCCCGAAAACATGTCGACCCTACGCAACCTGGCGATCAACGCGCTCCGCGCCGCCGGACACCGCAACATCGCGGCCGGCATCCGGCACGTCTCCTACGAGCCCTTCACCCGCCCGCTCGACCTGCTGGACATCGTCTGACCAGCGCGAATACAAGATCACCGCACTTTGCAACGGCCCTGGTTGGGACCCGTCGGCCGAGCCGGGTCCCAACGGCCTTCTGCGGCGGGATCAACCGTCGTGACGTACGGCGTCGAGCACGATACGCAGGACCGCCTGAGGGTGGGACACCATGACGGCGTGCGAGGATTCCACGTACTCGATGTGGGCATTCGCGCGCTCGGCCATGAACCGCTGGCCTGCCGGCGGTATGGCCTTGTCGTTGAGCGTCACCAGGTCCCAGGACGGGATGCTCTTCCACGCCGGATCGCCGGATACCTCGGTCTCCGCGGTGTAGGACAGGGGCCTTTGCGTGGCGGCCATGACCGACGCTTGGGAGGCGGGCACGTCCCCGGCGAACACCTGCCGGAAGTCCGGGGCCTTGATGTAGATGTCCGCGTCCTGACCGCTTGGCGCGGCCGGGTTCGGAACCGGGCGGGTCATGGTGGTGTCGGGACCGAGGAGGGATCCGGGGTACTGACGTGGATCGAGCACGGTAGCGAGGCTTTCCCCCTTGTCGGGCACGAACGCGCCGACGTACACCAGCGCCTTGACGTTGTCCACGCCACGGGCCGCATTGGTGATGACGGCGCCGCCGTAGGAATGCCCGACCAGCACGATCGGACCGCTGATCGTCCGCAGGAGCGAGCGTACGCAGTCGGCGTCACTGCTGAGACCCCGCAGCGGGTTCGGGGCCGCGACCACCGGGAAGCCGAGGCGCTGGAGGTCTGCGATGTCGGCGGTGAAGCCGCTGGAGTCGGCGAAGGCCCCGTGCACGAACACGATCGTCGGCTTGGGAGTGGCGAGGGAACTGCTGCCCGCGGCGGCAGACGCGCCGACCACGTTCGGCAGAAATGCGGTCAGGGCCGCGCTGAAGGTCAAAACGGGGTACGTCCAGCGCCGCCTGAGCGGGCGAAGTCGAGGGAGCATGGCTTTCCCTTTCCCGGGGATGGCAGCCCAATTGCATAACCGGGCCGGAGTGGCGGTGAATTGATGACGCCACTATGTGGAAGGTAAGAGGTGCGGTGGTTCACGGACTTCGGTCAGGTGACTGCGGCGGCGGGGCGTCGATGGCGCAGTGCGACCGGACGGGCCGGGCTGAAGCTGCTGGTGCACGTCGAGGGTTGCGGATCGCTGTGGCGGCAAGCAGCCCTCCGAAAAGGCACAGGGCGCAGGCGATGACCGCGGCGGAATGGAACCCGGCCGAGAAGCGCTCCGGATGGAGGTAGGCGTCGCCGGTGATGCCTGTCGCGGCGGGGAATGTCGCCACGGCGATGAGTGAGGCGGCGCGTGCTACGTCGTTGTTGAGGGCCGAGGCCGTGCCGGCACGGCGGGCCGGCGCGGCCGCCAGCACGGTGGCCGTGAGGGGGGCCACCGTGATCGCCAGTCCCAGACCGAGGACGGTGACAGCGGGCAGCACCTGCGTCATGTAGTCGCCGGATGCCGTGACCTGGGTGAACAAGGCGAATCCGGCGCCGACTGTGATCGGGCCGAGACTCATCTGCAGCCGCGGGCCGATCCGGGTGGCGACCGCTCCCGAGCGGGCCGAGAGGGCAAGGGTGATGACGGTGACGGGCAGCAGTGCTGTCCCCGCCTGCAGCGGCGTGTAGCCGCACACCTGCTGCAACTCGATGGGCAGCAGGAACAGCGCGCCGCCCAGGGCGCCGTAGACAAGGAACGTCACCACGTTGGCGGCATCGAACTGGGCGGAGGAGAACAGGCTCAGCGGCACCAGCGGCTGCGGTGATCGCTGTTCCCACAGCAGGAAGGCGGCCAGCGTGATCGCACCGCCATGGAAAGCCGCCAGTACGGCGGGGCTCGCCCAACCGCTGGACGGTCCCTCTATGAGGGCGTACGTCACTCCCATCAGCCCGAAGGTGACCAGGGCGCCGCCGGTGACGTCGACCCTGCCGGTCGCCGCGGGGTCGCGGGATTCGGGGACGTGCCGCCATGACAGCGCCACGACCGCCGCGGCGACGGGCAGGTTGATCAGGAATATCAGCCGCCAGGAGGCGGCTTCGACGAGCCAGCCTCCCAGAAACGGACCGATCGCCGTACCGACACCGCTCAGCCCCGACCACGCGCCGATCGCCCGGCTTCGGTCCGCCGGGTCAAAGGACGCTTCCAGGATGGCGAGACTCCCAGGCGTCAACAGGGCCGCGCCGACGCCCTGCAGTACGCGCGCCGCGATCAGGGCCCCGGGGGCCGGCGCGAGGGCGCAGAGCAGGGAAGCCACCGCGAACCAGACGACGCCGACGAGGAAAACCCGTCGGCGTCCGTAGCGGTCACCCAGGGCACCGGCGAACAGCAGCAGCCCGGCGAGGGTGACGGTATACGCGGTGACGACCCACTGCAGACTTGCCAGGCCGATGTGGAAAGACCGGCCGAGGGCCGGCAGGGCGATTCCGACTACGGTCGCGTCTATCGAGGCGATCATCGACCCGAGGACGGTGGCGGCCAGCACCCATCGTCCTGCCGCACTGGAATACCGCAGCAGGGCTTCGCCTCCGGCTGCCTCACTCGTTGCCACGAGGGCTCCTGACGCTGTGGGATCCGACGAGCTCAGCATGAGGTCCTTGGCGTGTACCCGCTTCAGTCGTCCGACTGAAGCCGCGGACGGGGGGACGTACGTAGCGTCGTTGCGTCGGGACGGTCGCCCGGAGACCGACGGGGCACCGCGGAGCGCAGGAGGTGCAGTCGTGTTGGCCGTCGGAAGGTGGAACAACGAAGAGAAGAGAAACGCGGCCGTCGCCCGGCGTTGGCTGACGGAAGGCGCCATGGGCCAGGTCGGCCTCGCGGAGAAGACCTTCACTGCGGACTTCCGCACCAACGGAAGACTGGTCGGGACCGCCGGTCCACAGCGCAATGTGGCCAACCGTCTGAACGGCTTCCCCGACCTCGAAGTCACCATCGAGGAGCAACTCGCCGACGACGACAAGGTGGTGACCCGTCTGACCTGGCGCGGCACACACACAGGCGAGTACAGCGGTCTCCCGCCCACGGGCAGGCGAGTAGCGGTCCAGGCCCTGACCGTCTTCCACTTCCGGGACGGCAAGGTGTTCCAGAACTGGACGGTGATCGACCATTTCGAGCTGTTCCGACAACTCGGCGCCCTGCCGCCCCGTCTGCTGCCCGCCCAGGTCCCCGCCACTGAGCAGTGACAGAAATCTGGACCCGCCTCCAGCCCCGGAGCGACGTCACCAGGAGGAACCGCCATGTCCGACACCACCGGCTCCCACACCTTCTACACCGGATTCGACGCGATGCCGCTGGCCGGCGAATGGCGCCCAGGCAGCGCCGGCCGGACGCTCTCCGACGGCAATCCCTACAGCGGCGAGGTGCTCACCGAGATCACATTGGCCGGCACCCGCGACGTGGATCTCGCCTACGATGCCGCCCGGGACGCGCAGCGGGCGTGGTCGTGCACCGACCCTGAAGAGCGGGCAGCGACTTTCCAGCGCGCTGCTGCCATCGTCGTGCAACGGGCCGACGAGCTCGCGGACTGGCTGACGCGCGAGATCGGCGCCACCCGCGACCGGGCTGCTGTGGAGGTCGCCATCGTGGCCGCCGTCACGGCCGCAGCGGCCGAACATACCGCCGATGTCGTCGACACCGTCGGTACGGACGTGCCCGACAAAGAGAACCGGGTCTACCGCAAGCCCGCCGGGGTGGTCACGGTCATCAGCCCGTGGAACTTCCCGATGTACCTGTCCAACCGGTCCGTCGCGCCTGCTCTGGCGCTGGGCAACGCCGTCGTACTCAAACCGGCCGAGGACTCACCGATCACCGGCGGCCTGCTCCTGGCCAAGGTGTACGAGGAGGCCGGGCTGCCCGCCGGTCTGCTCAGTGTCCTCGTGGGCAAGGGGCGCGACATAGGCGATTACCTGGTCCAGCACGAGACTCCCAGGGTCGTCTCGTTCACTGGCTCGACACCCGTCGGCCGGGGCATCGCGGCCAAGGCCGGAGTGAAGAGACTCGCTCTGGAACTCGGTGGCAACGGACCGCTCGTCGTGCTGGACGACGCAGACCTCGAACGGGCCGTGGAGTGCGCGGTGTTCGGAAGCTACTACCACCAGGGACAGATCTGCATGGCCACGAACCGGGTCATCGTGGATGCGTCCGTGTACGGCGAGTTCGTGGATCGGTTCGTCGAACTGGCCCGTGCACTGCGGATAGGCGACCCGCAGGACGCGTCCACGCAGATCGGCCCGGTCATCAACGACAGACAACTCGACGGCATCCGCGCCAAGGTGACCGAAGCGGTTGCAGGTGGGGCGCGGCTGCTGCTGTCCGGCGAACCGGCCGGCCCCACCGGCCGTGTGCTGCCGCCCCATGTACTCCTCGGTGACAACTACACCGCCACGGCGGCACAGGAGGTATTCGGACCCGTCGCGACGCTGATCCGAGCGGACGGCGAGGCGGATGCCTTGCGCATCGCCAACGACACGGAATACGGCCTGTCCAGCGGTGTCTTCACGCGCGACGTGGAACGCGGGCTGCGATTCGCCCAGCAGGTGGAGGCGGGCATGACCCATATCAACGACACCACCGTCCACGACGACGTCCACGCCGCTTTCGGAGGTGAGAAGGCGTCGGGTGTCGGCCGCTTCGGCGGCAGGTGGGTCGCCGAGGATTTCACCACTCACCACTGGATCAGCATCCAGCACAAACCACGACCGCTTGTGTTCTGAACGGCAGTGCCTCAGACAGGCCGCGCAGGCGGGCCCGGCCGGTCGGTCCGGGCTTCCTCTCGCTCGAGTTCCGTGAGGCCGCCCCACACCCCGTACCGTTCGCCCCCGTTCAGCGCGGTCCGGGCGCACTCCTCACGGACCGGGCAGCGCGCGCAAATGGCCCGTGCCTTCTCCTCGCGAGTACGCCGTAGCGCACCCCGTTCGCCCAACGGGGGGAAGAACACCGAACTGTCCATTCCCCGGCACAGCGCATGACGCTGCCAGTCCCAGTACTCGACGAGCGGACGGTGCAGGGGAATCATGCCGAACTCCTTCCTCCACGGCACCGAGTGAGCCCAGCGGGCCAGTCATCGGCTTCCACGACGCCGGTGTCACACCGGACACCGGCGTCACCGGGCGAGCGCTACCCCAGGCCGGAACCGTTCGTCCCATCCTGGGACGCGGCCGGCGCGCCGTCTTCAGTCGGTTGACTGGAAGGCAGGCAATGAGTCCCCCCGCGGTCACGGCCGTCACCCGCTCCTGAACACAGCGGTGAACACAGTCATTCGACGTAAGCGCGGCAATTCGGAACCCCGGACCCTGATCCATGGCGGTCCACTCACCCACCGCAGGGAGGAACCATGACAGGCCTCCACCATCCCCACGTCGCCTCGCGTCACCAGACCTCAACCGTCGCTTCACCACGGTCGCCGACTTCACACGCGCCCATGCCCTGGCCTCGGCTGCATGGCGGCAGGCGGACTGGCGGATCCTCCACCCGGCTTCCTCGGTTGTCGTAGCCGAGCTGACCGGAGACGACGCAACGCTGCTGTCCCTGGACCCCGAGCTGTACGCCGGAACCGGAGTCAGCCCACTGAATCCCATGAGTCCCTGATTCGGGCGGGCGTAGTCGCTCGTTCGCATCACAGCCAGACTCGCACGGTACGCGGGCCGGGCCTCGGCGGGGTGGGGTGGTCTGAGCCCTGCGTGGGGCGCTCAGGGATCCCATACGGTCGGGCCCGCGCCGATCCACTCGATCAGATCCGAGGAGACAATCCCGTCCTCCTCTGCCTGGAAGCAGTGTCAGTCGGCGGCTGTCGCGCCGGGCGTGACGAGGCCCGTCTCGTAAGCGAGGACGACAGCCTGGGCGCGGTCGCGGAGAGCGAGCTTGGTGAAGATCCGGGCGACGTGAGTCTTGACGGTCGACTCGCTGAGGGAGAGGGTCCGGGCAATTTCCGTGTTCGACAGGCCTCGGCCCATCAGCGCCAGCACCTCGCGTTCACGGGGGGTGAGCGGGGCCAGGTCGCGGTGGATCGCGGGTGTGCCGGCGGCCGAGGACCGGGGAGTCGGGCCTGGCCGACCGGGCTCGTGGGTGGTCGCGTAGCGCTCGACCAGACGGCGGGTGATCGAGGGGGCGAGCAGCGCGTCGCCGGTGTTCACCAGTCGCACGGCGCCTGCGAGATGGGCGGCGGTGACGTCCTTGAGCAGGAAGCCGCTGGCTCCGGCGGCGAGGGCCGCATAGACGTAGCTGTCGAGGTCGAAGGTGGTGAGCATGAGGACACGGCAGTGCGGGAGTATCCGCAGGACACGTTTGGCGGCTTCCAGGCCGTCCAGGTTGGGCATCCGGATGTCCATGAGGACGACGTCCGGTCGCAACCGTTCGGCTTCCGCGACGGCCTGGACACCGTCCGCTGCCTCCCCGACGACGTCGATGCCGCGCGAGGCGAGGATGAGGCGGAAGCCGGTTCGGATGAGCTCCTCGTCGTCGGCGATGAGAACACGCGGGCCGTCGGTTTCCCGGTTCGGGTTCACGTCGGGTGCTTGGGGGATGGGGACCGGACTCATGGCTTGGTGGGCGCGGCGGTCAGGGGCGGCGGGGTCGGTCACGGGCGCTCCAGCGGGATACGGGCACGGACACGGTAGCCGCCGCCGATGCGGCGCCGGGCGTCGAACCGGCCGCCGTAAACGGCGACGCGCTCACGCAGGCCGATCAGACCGCGCCCGGCGCCCTCGTCCCTGCGACCGTGATCACCCGATCCCGCACTCATCCTTGCGTCATCGGGCGACAGCACGCTCGGACCGCTGTTGAGCACCTCGACCCGCAGACTGTGATCGGCATAGCGCAACGTCACGGTCGCCCTGCCTCCGTCGCCATGCTTGAGCGCGTTGGTCAGCGCCTCCTGGACGATGCGGTAGGCGGTGACGTCGATGCCGGGCGGTAGTGGGCGCGGTTCACCCGAGATACGGACCTCGACCGGGAGTCCGGCGAAAGCGATCCTGTCGACGAGGGTGCCGAGCTGGCTCAGGCTGGGCTGCGGTGCAAGCCCGGAGAGGTCGCCTTCGCCGTACCGCTCGGCCTCGTCCTCGTCATCGCCGCACGGTGACGGCGCCAGCAGGCCCAGCAGGTGGCGCAGTTCGGTCATCGCGTCGCGTCCGGCACCCTCGACCGCCCGCAGCGCGGTCTCCGCCTCGTTGGGCAGGGTGGCCAGCACCTCGCGGGCGGCGCTCGCCTGAACGACCATCAGGCTGACCTTGTGACTGACGATGTCGTGCAGCTCACGGGCGATGCGGGCGCGTTCGGCCGCGACCGCCGTGCGGGCGGCGGCCTCCCGTTCACGCTCCAGCAGCCAGCGCCGGTCTTCCAGGACCTTGGCGTGACGGCGCCGGGCACGCGCCAGCAGCATGGCAGTGCCCCCGGCCACCGCCAGGCTCACCGCCGTAACGGCGATGAGCAGCCAGCCCGCACCCGATCCCCACACGTCGTCCATTGCGCCCCATCGTGCCAGGCAGCCGGTGAACCGGCGTCCCCCTGTGGGTCCACCCCCTACATCCCCAGAATGACCACTCCCACCGGTTACCTCCGGGGGCTGACGCACGGACGGCCCACGCCGCCTACGGTCCCAACCATGACCACCGAAGACATCAGCGGCACGGCCCGGGCTGCCGGCCCGGCTGCCGTGCCCCGCCGGGAAGTCGTCCGGGTGAGCGGCCTGCGCAAGGAGTACGGCGACACCGTCGCCCTGAACGGGGTGTCGTTGCAGATCAGCGCCGGGGAGGCGGTGGCGGTGATGGGCCCGTCCGGCTGCGGCAAGTCGACCCTGCTCAACATGATCGCCGGCCTCGACCGGCCGAGCGCCGGCTCCGTGCGCGTACACGACGAGGACCTGGCAGCGATCAACGAGACCGGACTCGCGCTCTTCCGGCGCCGCCGGATCGGCATGATCTTCCAGTTCTTCAACCTCATCGACGACCTGCCTGCCATCGACAACGTCGCCCTGGCCGCCCAGCTTACCGGAACGCCGGCCCGTCAGGCCCGGCGCCGGGCACTGGAGCTGCTGGACGAACTCGGCATCGCCGACCGCAAGAACGTCTACCCCGCCGCACTCAGCGGCGGCGAGCGCCAGCGTGTCGCAGTGGCCCGCGCGCTGATGAACCGCCCCGCCCTGCTGCTGGCGGACGAGCCGACCGGCGCCCTGGACAGCCACGCAGGCGAACAGGTGATGGACCTGCTCTTGGACCTCAACGAGCTCGGCCAGACCTTGCTGCTGGTGACGCACGACCAACGGCTGGCCACGCGCTGCGCCAGCCGCGTGGTGACCATGGCGGACGGCCGGATCACCGGCGAACGGACCCTGGAGCGTTCGGCATGAGCGCGGTGTGGCGGGCCTCGCGCGCGGCCGTGCGCCGCCGCCGGCTGCAGACTGCCGTGATCGGGGTGGTAGTCCTTGTCTCCAGTACAGCCCTGGTGGTCGCCCTGGGCCTGTTGGACATCGCGTCCGGACCCTTCGACCGGCTCTTCGGCCAGGCGCACGGCGCACACGTCATCGCCACCTTCGACGCGGCGAAGGTCTCCGGCGCGCAGCTGGCACAGACGGCACACCGCCCGGGCGTACGAGCCTCCGCCGGGCCGTTCCCGCAGGCCGTGATCGAGGTGCCGCAGAGCGCGGCATCCCAGTCGCTCGGGATGGAGCCCGGCCCCCTGCAGGTGGTGGGACGGGCGGACCCCGGCGGTCCCCTCGACCGGTTGGACCTCTTCACCGGGCACTGGGCCACCGGCCGGGGCCAGATCGTCCTGGCCTTGCCCGACGTGCCCGGGCTGGGCAAGGGGCCCAACTCGCCGATCGGCAAACGCATCCAGCTGCCCGGGTTGCCACCGCTGACCGTCGTGGGCCTCGCATCCAGCGTGAGCGAAACCGCACAGGCGTGGGTCTCCCCGCACCAGATAGCGGCCTTGCACCCCACGACATACCAGATGCTGTACCGGTTCGACCAGGCCACGACAGCCCGTCAGATCACCGTCTACACCGCAGCGGCCACAGCCGACCTGCCCTCCGGATCGCTGCTCGCCCACCAGTCGTATCTGGCACTGAAGGCGCAGATCGCGTCAAAGCCCAACGCGTTCGTGCCGTTCCTCATGGCCTTTGGCATCCTCGGCCTGCTGGTGGCCGTCCTGATCGTGGGCAACGTGGTCAGCGGTGCCGTCGTGTCCGGCTTCCGGCACATCGGGGTGCTCAAGTCCCTGGGATTCACGCCCAACCAGGTCGTCGCTGTCTACCTGATGATGGTCTGCGTCCCCGCGACGGCGGGCGCGGTGGCCGGCACGGCCCTGGGCGCACTGGTGGCACAGCCGCTCCTGCACCAGGTCTTCACCGGCGCGGACCTCGGCACGGTGATCGTCACGCCGACGATCGCCTCCTGGGTGTACGCGACCACGGCGCTCGGCATGCCCGCAGTCGTGCTGCTGGCCGCACTGATTCCGGCACTGCGCGCGCACCGCCTGTCTGCGGCACGCGCGATCAGCGCGGGCAGCGCACCTGGTGGCGGACGGGGGCGGGCGGTGCAGCGGTGGCTGACCGGGGTGGGGATGCCGCGCCCGGTGACCCTGGGCCTGGGCCTGCCCCTGGCCCGGCCCGGGCGGGCCATGCTCACCGTCTGCGCGGTACTGCTCGGGGTGGCGACAGCGACCCTCGCCACCGGCCTGTCGGCAACCATGGTCTCCTACGGCAACGCGGTCGAGGGCGCCGGCAGGGCGCAGGTGATCGTCGACCGAGGGGAGGCCAGGGTCGGGCAGACCGTCCCGAAGCACGGCGACACCGCGGCACAGGCCCTGTTGCGCGGCCTGCCACAAGCGGCGCACGTGTCCGCCGTCGGTTATGTCAATGTGCGGCTTCTCGGGCAGAACCAGGAGGTGACGATCGAGGGTCAGCGCGGAGACCGGTCGGCTCTCCAGGACGACCTGGCCAGGGGCCGGTGGATGCGCGGCCCCGGCGAGGTGGTGGCCTCTGGCAGGTTCCTGTCCAAGGAAGGGCTGCGGCTCGGTGACTCCTTCGCCCTGGCCGCGGCGGACGGCCGGCAACAGCGCGTGAGGCTGGTCGGGGAAGTCATGTCCGGGCCAGCGGACTCGCTGCGCGCCGACTGGACCACGGTGACGGCCCTGGCACCGGGCGCGCAGGCCAGCCAGTACTGGGTGCGGCTCATCAAAGGAGCTGATGCCGGCACCTACATGAAGGCCGTCCGGGCCGCCGATCCCGGGCTCTACCCGAGTGCGAAGACATCGGTGAACGCCGGAGCCGTGACGGTGATCGGCTCCGCGGCCCTGCTGACGCTGATGCTGACAGTGGTCGCTGCGATGGGCGTGTTCAACACCGTCGTGCTGAACAGCCGGGAACGGCGGCGCGACCTGGGGATGCTGAAGTCGATCGGCATGACGCCACGGCAGGTCACGGTCATGATGGTGGTGTCCATGGCCGGCCTTGGTCTGCTCGGCGGAATCCTGGGGCTGCCCCTGGGAGTCGTCGCGTACCGGGTGGTGATCCCGGTGACGGAGCACAGTGCCAACCTCACCTTCCCGGACCGGATGCTGGAGGTGTGGCATCCCGGCTCGATGACGTTGCTGGCACTGGCGGGAGTGGCGATCGCCGCGCTCGGCGCGGTACTGCCGGCGCGCACGGCTGCCAGGCAGACCATCGCCCAGGTCCTGCACACCGAATGAACAGCGACGCTCTGTCGGAGGAAAACCTCCGACAGAGCCCTGCCGCACCAGCAGTCCCCGAGGCGGCGCCCACCGCTTCCCTGGTCACCACCAGTGGGCCGTGTCGGCGATCTGAGATGGAGACATCGTCACCGTGCGGAAGGCGTTACTGCGTGCAACAGGTGTCGCGCCGTCACCCGATCACGTAAGGCACGCACCGACTCATAGGGGCCTTGTTCGCATTCCGTTTCGGCTTCGGGTTTCTCGAACAGGCCGGCTATCTGAGCCATAAGCGCGTTGGCCGGCGCAAGCCACGGCCCTGGCCCGAATGCGGGAAGCAAACCGAGGCCTTCCGGACGACGGTCCACCCGTCCTGCCCGACGCACCGCTCTTGGAGCGGATCAGGTCACCGAGGCGTCAATCACTGGTGCCCGCGTCTTGATCAACATCAGTGCCGGGCACCGCACGGCGCAACGGCCCCAGATCCCCGTACAGGGCGGCATGGAAGGCTGCGGCGAGCTCACGGGCCCGACCCTCACTCGGCACCCCGTGCAGCATGAAGTAGAGCGGCCCGGCAAAGGCGTCCGTGCCCGTCTCCCGCTCGTGGACCAGGCAGGCGATGGCGGCCCGCAGGGCGGCGTTCACGGCGTCGTCGACGACATGGCCCGGGCCGGCGGTCAGCGCGTCCGCCTTCACCGTCCACCGCTCGCCCTCGCGTTCAATGCCCACGAACACGGCCCGCTGGGTCTTGGCCGCGCGATACACAGCATCGAACCGGTCGGTGGCGTCGGGGACCAGATGGCCCGGGCAGGGGATGGGCAACTGCTGCATAACGGGCATCGTTCCAGGAATCACCCCGATTCATCGCAAGTGTCCCGGAGTGGCGGACGAGGCAGCCACCGATCGTCCCCACACACCCCGTACATCACATCACCCGACTGGTCGCCTTGTCCCCTTCAGGGACCGGCAATCAACGCGCGGGTAACCAGTTCCAGCGGTCGACGGTGTACTGGATGTGGGCAATACCGACGCTCTCGCCGACTCTCGGTGTCCCGAGCTTGACCGGTGCCTTGGACAGGTCACCGACAAGGTCTCGCTCACCTACGGCCCCGCGGGCCTCACCGTCGTCGCCCCGCTGCCGGGCGGCCACTACCGGGTCGTCGCCCCCGTGGACGACGCGCCCGCCACCGCCGGCACCCCGGCCGATCCGGTCACCTGCAGTGCGGCGTCGCACATCGGGCCGGAGAGCCGTTCGAGCGGCGCGGCCCGCACCAGCAGGTCGCGATGGCGCGGCGCGAGGCCCGGCAGAACCTCCGCAGCGAAGTAGTCCAGCAGATGCCGGTCGTCGGCGTGGGCCTTCGCCGGGTTCGTGCGCAGGGCGAGAGCGGCCAGCTGCAGGCCGGCCGCCCATCCTTTTGTCCGTTCCCATACGGCTGCCGCGACCGCTGCGTCGAGGTCGTGCCCCGACACCGAAGCCACCAGGGCCGCCGCCTCGGGGGGGGGCGAGAACCGCAGCTGTGCCGCCCGCAGCTCGGTCAGGTCACCGCGGGCCCGCAGCCGTGCGATCGGCAGCGGCGGGTCGGTGCGCGAGGCGATCACGATACGCAACGAGTCGGGCAGGTATGCCACGAGGTACTCGAGCGCCTCGTGGATCCGCCGGTCGGCGAGTAGGTGGTAGTTGTCCAGGACCAACCAGTACGTGCGGCACCGTCGCTACCAGTTCGTTCAGCAACATCGGCAGCGCGAGGTCGATGGGGGAGACGCTGGCCGCGTCCAGTGCCTGCAGCGGGCCCCTGCTGATCGCGTCGCCGGCGTTGTGCAGTGCGGTGAGTACATAGCTCCAGAACCGGACTGGTTCGTCGTCGTTCTCCGCGAGCGAGATCGTGGCGATGAGGCGGTGGCGACGAGCGCACAGCCGACGTCCGCGGCGGCCACCCTGCCGCCGCCGCCCCAGAGCCTGCAGAGCTCGGGCATCGAGGCAGCAGGCCTGTGGAAGAGGACCAGCCGCTCCGCTAGCGGCTGCGCCGCCGACTGCCCGTCGGAAAGCGTCTTCGGAACAGAGACGGAAAGCGAAGGAGAGGCCGGCAATGGAGGATGGGAACACATCTGACGGCGTGTGCACGCGCGAGGACGGCGTGGCGGCCAGCGATGGCCTCGCAGCCAACCGGGCCCTCTGGGACGACCTCGCCGAATTCCACGGAACCGACCCTGAAGACCGGTCGTACGACGTGCAGGCATTCCTCGCCGGCGGGCAGACGCTGCGCGGGATCGAGCGGGACCTCGCGGGCGACGTGGCCCGCTGCATGGTTCAGCTTGATGGTTCTCCACCCCAAGGATCGTCAAGCACTGTTTCGGGGATGTTCGCCGTGAGCATTTCGTCGGTGCAGCGGCGCAGCCCGGCGCCATTGTGGTCGACCCAGGTGAGCCATGGCACCGGCTGGAGCAGGTCGTCGTATTGACGGGTGCCGGGGTCGGTGAGGAGGGTGCGGAGCTCGTCGGGGGCGGGGTCTGTGGCCAGGCACAGCCAGGCCAGGCCGGCGCCGATGCGGACCTCGGGCGGTCGTCCGGGATCCGACCACAGATCCCGGGCCCATTGGGAAGCGTGTCCATCTTGGTTTTCGCGGGCGAGTTGGGCGATTGCCAGGATCAGGCTCACCCGGACTACCGCATCGCCTTCCTCCGCCAGCCTGGACTGCAGAGCGGAGGAGACGTGTGAAAGTTCGCCGGTCGCTGCGGCAAGGACGTAGGCGGTCACGGAGCGGACCTCGGGGTCGGGATCGGAGAGAAGCGGGAGCAGAAGGTGCAGGTCGTCCGTGACGGCCTGACGGGAGGCCTGGATCGTCCAGTCCACCGGGCACATCGTGCTGCCCTCGATCATCAACGGCTCCTCGGCGACCTGGAGCATGCCTTCCCGTGATCCGTCCCCCATGTGCTGACACCGCCCGATCTCGGCGATCAAGCGAAGGATACGGGCACGGAGTTCGGGGCGCCCGGTCGCCGCGATCCGGAGCAGAAACGGCACCGCCAGAGCTCCGACCGCGATCGTGCCGCCCTGATGATGAAGATTCGTCCAGAGCCGATGCAAGGCCCTGTCTGCAGCTTCGGCGTCCCCGGACGCGAGCGTAGCGAGCAGGCCGGGGATCTCCTCGCCCGGACCGTAGAAGTGCCGGAACCGCTGCCAAGGGACCTCGTCATACCTGAACCCGTCCTTGGCCTCCCGCGGGATCGCGCCCACGGCCGTCCGCACGTCGCGGTCCGTGCCGGTCCATCGTTCCGGCCAGCCGGCCCAAAAGTCATCGTCCACGGCTTGGCCTTCCACTTCACCGACAGCACCCGGGCCCCGGGAGTCTAACGACCGGTGATCAAGGGACGGCCCTTCTGCGTACTCCGGTGGCACCGCACCACGGCGACGTCATTTCTGCGTTTTGACGGCACTGGAGGACTTCCCGGCTGCCGCTTGTGCCCGGACTGTGACCACGAGGTTCAGGCGACGGATGGACGCCTTGGATCGGTGGGGACGATCGCGTGCTCGTCGAAGAGCTGTTCAAGGGCTTCGTGGCCGTGCTCACCGCGGTATGCGATTTCGGCTGCCGTGACCGGCAGGGCCCAGAGGATGCGGGCATGGCCGTCCGGCAGCGGGCAGTGCTCCAAGTCAGGGCCATGGAGGTAGGGAAGGCTGATCAGCAGGTGGTCGCAGTGGGACCCGGGCAGCCACGGCTCCCCGATGGGCAGGCTGTGCTCGAGATCGAGGTGGTGATCGGCGTGGTAGTAGGCGGTCATGGCCAGGAGATCAGCGAAGCGTTCGTCGCGGGCGGGAGCAGTGAGGACGAATTCGAGGCCGTGGCCGTCCGTCTCAACGGTGGACCAGCAGCCGGCGGTGATGTAGGCCCAGCTGTCGGCGCGCGGTCCTGGGCTGACGGTGAGGATCCTCAGGTCGGGAACCATTTCCCTTCGGGCAGGTCCCGGGTCGTAATCGCTGACGGTGATCGCATGGCCGGTGAAGAAGTCGCGAACGTGGGCCTCGACGCCTGCTGCCGCCCGCTGGCTGCGCTCGCTCTCGAACATGGTGACTCCTCCACCCCGTAAACGGGGTGGCTTCTCGCTAAGCCGGGTTGGCGTTGCGACGGACCAGCCCGGCCCGTAGAACGTTGGTTGCTCCCACGACGTCGGCGTGCGCTGTGTGGCCGCACGAG
>NZ_WVUG01000300.1 GCF_017614965.1 Streptomyces griseorubiginosus
ACCCGGCCGCCGGCGTTCTCCCCCACCGCCGGTGCCGCCACCCCCACCCTGGCCTCACTGACCGGCGAATGGATGATCGACCCGGCGCACAGCCGGATCGGTTTCTCCGTCCGGCACGCCATGGTCACCACCGTGCGCGGAGCCTTCACCGAGTACCGCAGCAGGCTCTTCTTCGACGGCCACGACCCCGCCCGCTCGCAGGCGGAGATCGTGCTGTCCACCGCAAGCGTCGACACCGGCGTGGAACAACGCGACGCGCACCTGATCGGCCGCGACTTCCTGGACGCCCGCAACTACCCCCGGATGAGCTTCCGGAGCACCGCCGTCGAGGTCGACGGCAACGATGTCTACCGCATGACCGGCGACCTCACCATCAAGAAGGTGACGCGTCCCGTGGTGCTGGAACTCACCTACATAGGCCATGTGACCGACCCGTTCGGCTACGAACGGGTCGGATTCGACGGCACCACCACCATCAACCGTTCCGAATGGGGTCTGACGTACAACGCCAAACTCGCCGAGGGCGGTGCCATGGTGAGCGAGAAAGTGCGTCTGCAATTCGACATCGCCGCCATCCGCACCACTCCCGCCGAATGACGAACCGCTGCTGAGGCGTACTCCGTGACCGCGGTCGCGGAGTACGCCTTGGTAAGGTGCGAGAGTTGCGGCACTTTCGGGAGAGAGGCAAGGCGACGATGCAGGCGTCCGTGCTCCCGCGCGCCGTGGCGGCGGCCACGGTGACCGCCTCGTCCCTGGGCCTGAGCGCCGACGACGCGATCGTGCTGCACGACTCCAACAAGCTCACCCTGCGACTGCTGCCCTGCGACGTCCTGGCCCGGGTGGCACCGGCGGCGGACCATGTCGCGCACTTCGAGGTCGACCTCGCCCAGCGACTCGCCGAGGCCGGGTGCCCCGTAGCCGTACTGGACCCTCGTGTGAAGCCGCGCGTCCACCAACGGGACGGCTTCGTCATCACGCTCTGGACCTACTACGAACCCGCGGAACCACGACAGACCGCACCGCCCGACTACGCCCACGCGCTCCGGCGGCTGCACGCCGGCATGCGCCGACTCGACGTCCCCGCACCCCACTTCACGGACCGCATCGCGCAGGCCCAACACCTCGTGGCGAGCCACGACCGCACTCCGGAGCTCACCGACGCGGACCGGGAACTGCTCGGCGACACCTTGCGGAACCTGAGAGAAGTGATCGGCGAGCGCGGCGGCCCCGATCAGCTGCTGCACGGCGAGCCGCACCCGGGCAACCTGCTCACCACGGCGAACGGCCCCCTGTTCGTCGACCTGGAGACCTGCTGCCGTGGACCCGTCGAATTCGACCTCGCCCATGCGCCCGAGGACGTCGGCGACCACTACCCGGGAGTCGATCACGCGTTGCTGCGCGCCTGCCGGCTCCTCGTCCTGGCGATGATCACGACATGGCGCTGGGAGCGGGACGACCAGCTCCCCGACGGGCGCCGGCTGGGCACGGAATGGCTCGGCGAGATCCGGGCGCGAACGAATCCTCGCGGTCATGTCGAGAACGCCCGACCGGCTCCGTCCCAGGGGTGAACGCGGCCAGGAAAGGTCGCACCAGCACCGAGGAGAACACGATGGCCA
Source organism: Streptomyces griseorubiginosus (assembly GCF_017614965.1). Lineage (GTDB taxonomy): Bacteria > Actinomycetota > Actinomycetes > Streptomycetales > Streptomycetaceae > Streptomyces > Streptomyces griseorubiginosus_B. The sequence goes on from NZ_WVUG01000300.1 coordinate 1,617, forward strand.
AGTATCTGCTGCTGAAGCACTACCGCGGCGCCCCGGCTCCCGTGAACGACGTGCCGATGGACCAGTGGACGCCGGAGGAGATCTCGGCGCACGTGCGGTACATGAACGACTTCGCGGCCCGGCTGGAGAAGTCCGGCGAGTTCGTCGACAGCCAGGCGCTCACCCCCGAGGGGAGCTGGGTCCAGTACGGCGGTGAGGGGCGTCCGCCGGTCACCGACGGCCCGTTCGCCGAGACCAAGGACCTCATCGCCGGCTGGATGATCATCGACGTGGACAGTCATGAGCGCGCCGTCGAGCTGGCCGCGGAGCTGTCGGCCGCTCCCGGGGCGGGCGGCCGGCCGATCCACGAGTGGCTGGAGGTGCGCCCGTTCATGAACCCGCACGCAGGCGTCACGGACTTCGCCGAGCACTGCACCAGCACGGCCCCCGCGCAGGAGTGAGCCCGCCCATGGACGAGGCCCTCCTGCGGAGCCTCACACCGAACGTCCTCACGGTCCTCGTCCGCCGCGGAGCCGACTTCGCGGCGGCCGAGGACGCCGTACAGGAGGCACTGCTCGAAGCGGTCCGCGTGTGGCCGGACGACCCGCCGCGGGACGCGAAGGGCTGGCTGGTCACCGTGGCCTGGCGGAAGTTCCTCGACCAGGCCCGGGCGGACAGCGCGCGCCGACGGCGTGAGGACCGCCTGGAGGAAGAGCCGCCGCCGGGGCCCGCGTCCGCGGTCGACGACACGCTGCAGCTCTACTTCCTGTGCGCCCACCCGTCCCTCACGCCCTCGTCCGCCGTCGCGCTCACCCTGCGCGCCGTCGGCGGGCTCACCACCCGGCAGATCGCCCAGGCCTACCTGGTGCCCGAGGCGACCATGGCGCAGCGCATCAGCCGGGCCAAGCGCACCGTCTCCGGGGTGCGCTTCGAGCAGCCCGGCGATGTCGCCACCGTGCTGCGCGTCCTCTACCTCGTCTTCAACGAGGGCTACTCCGGAGACGTCGACCTCGCCGCCGAGGCCATCCGGCTCACCCGGCAGCTCGCGGCCGCCATCGACCATCCCGAGGTGGCGGGGCTGCTCGCCCTGATGCTGCTGCACCACGCCCGCCGCGCCGCCCGCACGGCGCCCGACGGCAGCCTGGTGCCGCTCGCCGAGCAGGACCGCGGCCGGTGGGACACCGCGATGATCGCGGAGGGTGTCGAGATCCTCCAGGCGGCCCTCGCCCGCGACCGGCTGGGCGAGTTCCAGGCGCAGGCCGCCGTCGCGGCCCTGCACGCGGACGCGCCCCGCGCCGAGGAGACCGACTGGGTGCAGATCGTCGAGTGGTACGACGAGCTCGTACGCCTGACCGACAGCCCCGTCGCCCGCCTCAACCGCGCGGTCGCCGTCGGTGAGGCGGACGGACCGCGCGCGGGTCTGGCCGCGCTCGCGGAGCTGGACGCCGCGCTGCCCCGCCACACGGCGGTGGCGGCCCACCTCCACGAACGCGACGGCGACCTGACGACCGCGGCCCGGCTGTACGCCGAGGCGGCGCGGAAGGCACCCAACCTCGCCGAACGCGACCACCTGACCCGCCAGGCCGCCCGGCTCAACACCCTCCTGCGCCCATGACACGGGCCCGACCGCGCTGATCCGGACGGACGTCGGGACCGCCGGGGCTACCCGTGCGGCCAGCCCGGCCGGTTCAGCAGCTGGTCGGCGAGGTCGTCCAGGTCGAGGTGGCCCGTCTCCGTGCCCGCGGGCACCGCTTCAAGGGTCCGGTGCAGGAACGCCTCCACGGACCGCGCCGACGCGACGAGGACGACCCGCTCCGCTTCCCCGCCCGGCCGCAACTGGACGCAGACCTCGTTCAGCCCGCCCCGCGCCGAGGGCCACACGCGGATGTCCCCCTCCCCCGTGCAGCGGGACCGGCCGCCGATCAGCAGGTCCCGGGCGAACACCCAGCACACCACCGAGTCACCGGCCGCGTGGAAGGCCATGCAGACGGCGTAGGGGTCCGTGCTGTCGTAGATCAGATCGGCCGACACCGGCTGGATCCATTCGTCGTCGAACAGCAGGCGGACGAGCATCCGGCAAGCGACCACGGCCGGTTGGCGAAGGTTTCTCATCGAAAGACCGGGCCACGGCCGAACACGACGCCCACCTTCTGTTTCAAAAGCACCCTCGCCATCGCAGGTCTCCTTCTGGTTGCTCCCGGCACGCCGGCCCACCCGACGGCGCCGTGTGCCCGGGACCATGCTCCGGCCGCCCGTTCCCGCCTCGCGCCCGTGAGATCCCGGGCCGTCACCCTGGCCCGGGCCCTGGTATTCGCAGGCGCACCGGAAACACAGACATAGCGGCTGCGCGGATAGGTGGGCCCCAAACTATGTATCCCCACCACATGTGCGCGTGACCTGCGTCTTCCTAGCGTGTGCCGACACGTACCCGTCCCCACCGCACACGAGGAAGTGGCGCACATGGCCTCCGCAGCATCCGCTCCACCGACCCCCGCCAACCTCAAGCGCATCGTCGCCGCCAGCCTCATCGGCACCACCATCGAGTGGTACGACTTCTTCCTGTACGGTTCCGCCGCCGCGCTCGTCTTCAACAAGCTGTTCTTCCCGGACTCCGACCCCCTGGTCGGCACGCTGCTGTCGTTCCTGACGTACGCCGTTGGGTTCGCCGCCCGTCCTCTCGGTGCTCTGGTCTTCGGGCACTACGGTGACCGGATCGGCCGCAAGAAGCTGCTGGTGCTCAGCCTGCTGTTGATGGGCGGGGCGACCTTCGCGATCGGGCTGCTGCCCACGCACGCGACGGTCGGCGCCGCGGCGCCCGTGCTGCTGACCACCCTGCGGCTCGTGCAGGGCTTCGCGCTCGGCGGTGAGTGGGGCGGGGCGGTGCTGCTGGTGTCGGAGCACGGGGACGCGCGGCGGCGCGGGTTCTGGGCCTCGTGGCCGCAGACCGGGGCGCCCGCCGGGCAGTTGCTCGCGACCGGCGTGCTCTCCCTGCTGACGGCGCTGCTCTCCGACGCCGCCTTCGGCTCCTGGGGCTGGCGGATCCCCTTCCTGCTCTCCGGTGTACTGGTGATCGTCGGTTTGTGGATTCGTCTGTCTGTCGATGAATCACCCGTCTTCCGGCAGGCGTTGGCGCAGGCCGAGGCCCGTAGGGCGGACGGCGGCGCCACCGAGAAGCTGCCACTGGTCTCCGTGCTGCGCCATCACTGGCGCGACGTGCTGGTGGCGATGGGCGCGCGCATGGCGGAGAACATCAGCTACTACGTCATCACCGCCTTCGTCCTCGTGTACGCCACCACGGCGGCCGGCGTCTCCAAGCAGACCGCGCTGAACGCCGTACTGATCGCCTCCGCCGTGCACTTCGCGGTCATCCCGGCCTGGGGCGCGCTGTCGGACCGCGTCGGACGACGGCCGGTGTATCTGCTGGGCGCGGTCGGCGTCGGGCTGTGGATGTTCCCCTTCTTCTCCCTCATCGACACCGGCGGCTTCGGCAACCTGATCATCGCCGTCACGGTGGGCCTGGTCCTGCACGGCGCGATGTACGCGCCCCAGGCCGCGTTCTTCTCCGAGATGTTCGCCACGCGCATGCGCTACTCCGGTGCCTCGATCGGCGCCCAGTTCGCCTCGGTCGCCGCCGGCGCCCCGGCACCGCTGATCGCCACCGCGCTGCTGTCCGACTACGACAGCTCGACCCCGATCGCCCTGTACGTCATCGCCGCGGCCGTCCTCACGGTCGTCGCCGTGGGGCTCGCGAAGGAGACCCGCCGACGGGATCTCGCCGAGGTCGACTCCTCGGCCACCGACGAGTCGGCGAGGACTCCCGCGGCGGACGCCCGGACCGTGTGACCCTTCCGCGACCGGCCCCCGTACGCGACCGCGTGCGGGGGTTCAACGCTGCTCCGCCGCCGACAACCGGTGCAGGCGCAGGGCGAGTTGGATCTCCAGGGCGCGGGCGGGGCTCTGCCAGTCGTCGCCGAGGAGGCGGCCGACGCGCTCCAGGCGCTGGGCCACGGTGTTGACGTGGACGTGGAGTTCGTCCTTGGTGCGGGCCGGGCTCATGCCGCAGGTGAAGTAGGCGTCGAGGGTGCGCACGAGATCGGTGCCGCGGCGTTCGTCGTAGGCGACGACCTGGCCGATGGTGCGGTCGACGAAGCCGGCGATGTCCCGGTCCCCGGCGAGCAGGAGGCCGAGGAACCCGAAGTCCTCGGCGGCGGCCCCGTCACCGGCGCGCCCCAGCAGCCGCAGGGCCTCCAGGCAGCGTCGGCCCTCCTGGTAGGCGGCGGCCACCGCGTCGGGATGGGCGGCCAGGTCGCGGACGGGCGCGGAGGCGCCGACGGTGACCGGCTCATGGACGGCGGTGCCCAGGTGGCGGGCGGTCCGGCGGGCCAGGGCGGTGGCGGTGTCACCGGTCCGCAGCGGCAGCAGCAGGACGGTGCCGCCGTCGCGGGCGGCGGCCAGGCCGTGCCGGGTGGCGGCGAGGTGGGAGGCGGCGGACCACAGGCGCCGGCGGGCGTCGGCCTCCTGCTCGGCGTCGGCGGCGGGGCCGTCGAGGCGGGCGGCGAGGACGACGTGGGTGGCGTCGAGGTCGGCGTGCAGGCGTGCGGCGCGCTCGCGCAGCAGCCGTGGGTCGCGGTCGCGGGCGTCGAGGAGATCGTCCAGCAGCTCGCCGCGGACGCGTTGTTCGGCGTCGAGGGCGGAGCGTCTGGCCAGGAGCAGCAGCGAGGTGACCATCGCCGCGCGTTCCAGGGTGAGTTGGTCGACGGGGTCGAGTCCGGGGTGGCCGTGCAGGACGAGCGCGCCGAGGAGTTCGCCCCCGGCCGCCACGGCCGCGATCCAGTCGTCCTTGTGGCGTACGGCGTGGCCTTCGGCCCGGGAGGCCTCCAGGGGCCCCTGGGGTGTGTCGGCGGCCTCGGTGAACTCGACGGTGCCGTCGAGGACCTGGGAGACGGCCGCGGCCACGTCGTGCACCCCGCCGCCGCGCAGGACGAGTTCGGTCAGCCGGTCGTGGACGTCGGAGGCACGCTCGATGACAGCGCTGCGGTCCCGGATGATCTCGTTGGCCCGCTCCAGTCCGGCGAGGGCCGAGCGGGTCTCGGTGAGGAGGTTGGCGGTGTCGATGGCGGCCGCGGCGAGGGCGGCGAAGGAGCCGAGCAGGGCGATCTGCTCCCGCTCGAAGACCCGGGCCCGCCGGTCGGCGGCGAAGAGGACGCCGATGACGTGGTGGCCCAGCATCAGGGGGACGCCCAGGATGGCGACCAGTCCCTCGTCGCGTACGCCGGCGTCGATGGCGTGGGTGTGCTGGAAGCGGTCGTCCTTGAAGTAGTCGTCGGTGACGTAGGGGCGGGCCGTCTGGGCGACCAGCCCGCCCAGTCCCTCCCCCATCCCGAGCCGCAGCTGCTGGAAGCGGGCGGCGACCGAGCCCTCCGTGACCCGCATGTAGGTGTCGCCGCGCGCGGGGTCGTTCAGGCTGAGGTAGGCGACGTCCGTGCCGAGCAGTGAGCGGGCGCGCTGCACGATCGCCCGCAGGACGGAGTCCAGGTCGCGCAGGCCCGCGAGGTCGTGGGCGGTCTCGAACAACGCCGACAGCTCCGCCTCGCGGCGGCGCCGTCCCTCCAGCTCCGCCCGCACCCGCAGTGCGAGCAGCTTGGCGTGCTCCAGCGCGCCGACGGTCTCGCCGGGGCGGCCCTCCGCGCGCGCCAGCAGCACCGGCTGCTCATAGGCGTCGACGGGCGCGCCCCTGGCCAGCAGCTCCAGGAACGGCGTCTCGGTGGGCGCGGCCGCCGACGCCGCGCCGTCGGCGCGCTCGGCGGACCGCACGTGATCGCGGGACATGGTCACAGGATTCCCCATCCGGTGCTCGCCCCGTCAGCCCTGTGGACAACTCGTCCGTGCACGGCCACGGCCTGCTCAGTGCGCGGTCCAGCCGCCGTCGAGGACGAGCGAGGTGCCGGTGACGAAGGATGCCCGCGGACCGCACAGATACGCCACGGCCTCGGCGACCTCCTCCGGTTCGACGAGCCGCTTCACCGCGCTGTCCTGCAGCAGCACCTCCGTGAGCACCCGTTCCTCGGGGATGCCGTGCGCCTCCGCCTGGTCGGCGAGCTGCCGTTCGACCAGGGGGGTGCGCACATAGCCGGGGTTCACACAGTTCGAGGTGACACCGTGCGCCGCGCCTTCCAGGGCGGCGGTCTTGGACAGACCCTCCAGTCCGTGTTTGGCGGCCACATAGGCCGACTTGTAGGCGGAGGCGCGCAGCCCGTGCACCGAGGAGATGTTGACGATACGGCCCCATCCCTGCCCGTACATGTGCGGCAGGGCGCCGCGGATGAGCCGGAAGGGCGCTTCCAGCATCACGGTGAGCACGGTGTGGAAGGCGTCGGGCGGGAACTCTTCGATGGGGCGGACCAGCTGCAGTCCGGCGTTGTTGACGAGGACGTCGGTGCCCGCGGCGGCGAGTTCGGCGGCGTCGAGGTCGGTGAGGTCCAGGACGTGCGGTTCGACCGTGCCGGCCAGGCCCGCTGCCCGCTCGGCCAGCGTCTCCAGGCCCGCCGCGTCCCGGTCGACCGCTCTCACCTTGGCCCCGGCGGCGGCGAGCCGCAGCGCGCAGGCGCCGCCGATGCCACCGGCGGCGCCGGTGACCAGGGCGGTGCGGCCGCCGAGGTCCAGGGAGGGGGTGTGGGGGGCGGATGCGGCGTTGAGCGGGGTCATGGCACGACCCTAAGCAGCGGGGACGCCCGACCACATATGGTCAGGCCCCATACTTCAGCCCGAAGTGGTGGGGTCGAACCATGTGGGTGCGTCCGACAGTGCCTGCTTGATCCGGTGCAGGGCGAACTCGTTCAGCTCCGGGAGGGCGTCCACCTCGAACCAGCCGACCTCCAACGACTCGTCGTCGTTGACCCGGGCCTCGCCGCCGACGGCCCGGCAGCGCACCGAGATGTCCATGTACTGGCAGACGTCCCCGTTGTCGTACGTGACGGGCTTCAGCGCCTGGACGACGAGCACCCGCTCGACGACGCAGTGCACCCCCGTCTCCTCGTGGACCTCGCGCACCGCGCAGGCCGCGGGCTGCTCCCCCGGCTCCGGGATGCCGCCGATCAGCGACCACTTGCCGTTGTCGGAGCGGCGGTTGAGCAGGACTCTGCCCTCGTCGTCGAGGACGACGGCGCTGACACCGGGCAGCCACAGCAGCCGTTGGCCGATGGAGGACCGCAGATCACGGATGAAGTCGGGGGTAGCCATGATCCCGACCCTAGCTGGCCGAGGACGCTCCCCCGGCCCGCCGGCCGCGCACCCCGGCGCCGATCGCCCAGCCGAGGCCGCCCGCGGCGACCAGCACCAGGGCGATCTCCGGAAGGATGCCCAGCTTGGTGGCCGGCGTCTGCGAGGAGCGCAGGGGCACCTTCTGGACCAGGTAGGCCGGGACGAACATGCCGGTCTTCTGGGTGATCTTCCCGTCCGGCATGATGACCGCGCTGACGCCGCTGGTGACCGGGACCGTGACGGTCCGGCTGTGCTCGACGGCGCGCACGCGGGACATGGCGAGCTGCTGGTAGGTCATCTCGCTGCGGTCGAAGGTGGCGTTGTTGCTGGGCACGGAGATCAGCTGCGCGCCGTCGGTGACCTCGGAGCGCACGGCCCAGTCGAAGGCGGCCTCGTAGCAGGTGACCAGGCCGACCTTGGCGTGGTCCATGGTGAACACGCCCGGCTTGGTGCCCCGGCTGAAGTCCTGGCGGACCATCGAGGTCCAGTTGCTGTTGATGGCGCCGATGAGGCCGCGCAGCGGCAGGTACTCGCCGAAGGGCTGGATCTGCCGCTTGTCGTAGGTGTCTGTCGGGCCCTTCTTCGGGTCCCACAGGATCTGCTCGTTCCACAGCTTGCCGCCGCGCTCGACGACACCGCCCACCGAGATGGGCACGCCGATCGCCTTGGCCGCGTTGTCGATGACGGCGTAGGCGTCGGCGTTGGCGAAGGGGTCGACGTCGGAGGAGTTCTCCGGCCACAGCACGAAGTCTGGCCTGGGGGTCTTGCCGGCCTTGACGTCGGCGGCCAGCCGCAGCGTCTCCCGCGCGTGGTAGTCCAGCACGGCCCGGCGCTGCTCGTTGAACTCCAGACCCGAGCGGGGGACGTTGCCCTGGATGAGCGCGACGGTGGCGTAACCGTTCTCGGCCTTGTCGCTGACCAGCCCCCGGGCGGCCACCGCGCCCACCACCGGGACGGCCACGCTCAGCAGGGCCACAGTGGCCGCCGATCGCCGGACCTCCCGCGTCCGCCGCCCCTCGACGACCACACGTACGACGTCGTACAGCCCGAAGCCGCACAGGACGACCCCGAAGCCCAGCACGGGAGTGCCGCCCACCGCGGCCAGCGGCAGGAAGACGCCGTCGGCCTGACCGAAGGCGATCTTGCCCCAGGGGAAGCCGTGGAAGGGCACACGCGCGCGTGCCGCCTCTCCCGCGATCCACACCGCGGCCGCCCACAGCGGCCACGCGGGCAGCCGCGACACGAGCGTGACGCCCGCGCCGACCAGCGCGACGAAGACCGCCTCGATCGCGGCGAGGGCGATCCACGGCACCGGGCCGACCTCCACGCCGGTCCACACCAGCAGCGGCAGCAGGAAGCCGAGGCCGAAGAGGTAGCCGAGCCCGAGGCCCGCCTTCCAGCCGCGGCCGCGCAGGACCCAGCCGAAGCCGGCGAAGGCGGGCAGGGCCAGCCACCACAGGGTGCGCGGCGGGAAGCTGACGTAGAGGAGCACTCCGCAGAGCGCGGCGACGAGGGCCGGGACGAGGCGTACGAGGCGCGCCGTGCGCGAGGCGGGCACAGGCTGCGGCCGCAGCTGGTCCGACTCGTCCACGGAGGTTGCGGTGACGGTCACTCCGGGAGTGTACGGCGGGTGACCTTGGCCGGGACAGCGCGGTCCGGATGGCGGCCCACGGCGCTGAGCGGGGCGGTCGCCGCATCGTTCCTGCACACCCCGTCCCAACTCATCCACAAAACGTCCATCAGCCGTTACGGTGAGCCCAGCCACAGTCGTCCGGCCGGTCACGGCCTCGACGGCCTGGTCGTGCGAGGTCGGGGGGCTTCGGTCGGGTTCCGG
>NZ_WVUG01000301.1 GCF_017614965.1 Streptomyces griseorubiginosus
GTGCGGAGGCGGGACGGGCGGAGCGGACGGAGTTGGGGGAGGCCGATTCGAACGAGGAGGCAAACCTTCCGCCAACTCTTCCGAGTTGGTAACCAACTCTGACTAAGTAATCCCCACTTGGTCCCTACTTATAAACAAGTCGCCAACAACTCCCAGCAGATGGATCCGAGTTGTAGCGTTTGGTCGTGACCCAGGAGAACGTGGCAGTGAACGGCAGCAGAAGGTCCCCCCAGGAGATCGCCGACATCCTCCGCGAACGCATCCGCACCGGCGACCTCAAGGCCGGCGACCGCCTGCCGACCCAGGCAGAACTGGCGGACGAGTTCGGCGTGGAACGGGGCGCGGTACGCCAGGCCCTGCGCGCCCTCCAGGAGGACGGCCTGCTGAGCAACGTCAGCAAGGGGAGCCCGCCGCGGATCGCAGAACCGCCCGTGACGCGCGGTGAACCACAACCGACGATGGTGGGCCTGGCCCCACGGCTCGCGGAGGCGTTCTCGGCCCCGCACGTCCGCATCGACGCCGCGTGCCTCACCGCCGAGAGCCTGATGCTGGCCCTTGGGGAGCCGCTGCGTCGCATCCACGCGGGCGAGATACGCCCCAAGTCGATCGACGCGCGCATCCTGCTGCCGTCCAGGGAGATCACCCTCGCCTTCCCGGTCCCGGTCGACGGCCGCGGCGACGACGACCCGGTCCACCAGCGGTGGCTGTCCCAGCGCAATGCTCAGGGCCAGGTCCTCAAGCACAACCTCCTGGCATTGCGGTCCACTCACGGCCTTGACGTCCGCGTCACGTTCCGTGCCCTGCCGTTCACTCCGCCGGTCAAGCTCTACCTGCTCAACGGCACCGAGGCGCTCATCGCGTACTACATGATCACCAAACGCGAGGAGGAGTGGGACAGCGAAACCCTCGAGATGTACGACACTCTGGGCACCGAGTCCCTGCTCTTCTCCTTCGAACAGCGCACCGGCCAACGGGACGCCGCCTTTGTCGACCAATCCCAGAAGTGGTTCAACGCCCTCTGGGAAACCATCACGACGGACCTGACACTCTCCTAGTGACTCCTGATACGACGCAGACTGATCCGGTGACGGTAGAGACAGGGAACCAGCGAGAACTGATCACCAACGCCCGCTTCGTGCTCTTCGACTTCGACGGCCCTGTTTGCCGGCTGTTCGCGGGGCACACGGCGGAGCAGGTGGCGAAGGAACTCGTCACCTGGCTGGAGCGGCAGGGGCTGCGCGGCTTGCTGACGGAGGAGGAGAGGGTCCATCCGGACCCGATGGTGGTGCTGTATGCCGTCAACCGACGCCATCCGCACAGCGATCTGGTGGCCGAGCTGGAGGAGCGGCTCACCCAGCAGGAAATCAAGGCCGTCTCCTCCGCCCTGCCGACGGCGTGGGCGGACCCCCTCATACGCACATGGCATGCCCTGGGCAGTCGTCTCGCGGTCGCCACCAACAACTCGCCCCGCACGGTCGCCGATTACCTCACCACCCGCGGCCTGGCCGACTGCTTCGCCCCCCACATCTACGGACGCACCAGCGATCTCGACCTGCTGAAGCCGAACCCGCACTGCCTCAACAGGGCCCTCAACGCGATGGGCGCCGCCCCCTCCGCGGCCCTGATGATCGGCGACGCGCCAACAGACCTGCAGGCCGCGAAGGAGGCCGGCGTGCCGTTCCTGGGCTACGCGCGTAACGAGTACAAGGCAAAACAGCTCAGGGACGCCGGCGCCCAGGACGTGGTGGGATCACTACTACCAGTCCTGCAGGTGTTGCGAGAGCGGGCTTAGGGCGATTCCGTCTTTGTGCGGGTGAACTGTGGCACGGCGGAAGCTGTGGGAGAGTCGGCCGGAGTCCGGTTGACCGTGCGGGGCAAGGGGGGCCAGCCCCAAGCGAGGGCGGTATCGTCCCGAAGATCGCCCGCCCCGGTCAGCCACATGGCTCGGGCCGGGGCAGGTGCGACGGGTTGCCGAGTCCGGCATCGCTTGGTCTCGCGCGACTTACGCACTCGCTGGGAAACCCGAGACGCCATGCACGCCGCTATCTCCGGCTCGCCCACTGCATGACCCTCGCCCGCAAGAACCCAGCGCTCTGAAGGGCCCCCTAAGCAGGACCGGCCATCACGGCCAGGGCAAGAAGGGCGGCCCCTGCGCCCGCACACTTGTCGTTACGCGTCCGAGCCCCGACGCCGAGGAGGACGAGACCCAGCCCGGCCACGAGCCCGTACCGCGTCTGAACGATGTGATTCAGCAGCATCGCCGCAACCGAAACCACCAATTGGATGATCAGCATCGCCCCACCCCGATCCGCTCAGGAAACCGATCAACTACCGGTCCAATTGGACTGGTTGCTTGTAAATTGGTTGTGCCCTGGCCGCCTGATCCCTTAACTGGCCGCCCAATCTGACTTGAATTGGTTTGTTCGTGTCGCGTGGGAGGTACGGTCGCGATGTGAGCGCGGAACGTGGTGCCGGTGCCGGGAAGGGGTCCTCCTCTCTTCTGGAGGCGTTGCGTGGCCGGATCGCCGAGGGGTCCTATGCGCCGGGGTCTCACCTGCCGCCGCAGCGGGCGCTCGCGGAGGAGTTCGACGTCTCGCGCGACACCGTGCAGAAGGTGCTCGGTGAGCTGAAGAGCGAGGGGTGGATAGATTCCAAGCAGGGCAGTGGCTCGTGGGTCGTGGACGAGCCGCCGATCCACTCACTGATACAGCCACCGACGGCGCCGCGCCTTCGAGCGGCTCTGGGGCCCTTCATTGCCCGGGCCTTCGGGCAACCCGTCGTGCAGTTGGACGTGTTCACCTTCACGTCGGAGAGCCTGGACGCGCACATCCGGCTTCAGTCCGAGCGCATCCGTCTGCGGGAAATCCGTCCTCCCGAGCGCATCGAGTTGCGCATGCTGCTCCCCGACGACTCGATCGATCTGCCGTATCCCAGGGCCAGAAGGTCAGCCGGCGGCCCAGGTGAGACGTCGGACATCGACCACCGGCTCCAGGACCGGATGCGTGACATCACCCGACGGCACACGGCCTCACTGCGCGCCGCGCTACGGGACCTCGGGACGGAAGGGCTGGTGCCGTCCGTGCGCGTGGACGTGCGCCGGATACCGTTGGCCCCGCCGTTCAAGCTGTACCTGATGCGAGACGTCGAGGCGCTGTTCGGCCCGTACCGGGTGGTCGAGCGGTCGATTCTGCTCGACGACGAGACGGAGATCCAAGCTCTGGACGTTCTTGGTCTGGGGTCGACGCTGACGCGCCACGTCAACGACCCGGGCGATCCCAACTCCACCGGATCTGTGTTCATGGAGAGCTGGCAGGCCTGGTACGACTCCTGGTGGACCATCCTCGAACCACCTTCCTGAAACGTGCTCGTCACGCGGGAGAATTTGGGTGGTATGAGACTGGCGTGTGTCCTGGACGTACTCAAGTGCATGACTGTTTGGTGACAGTGGCATCGCGCGAGTGGGCAGGGCACTAATCTGTGTCCACTCACTTTCGCGCATGAGGATCAGCGCTAGCGCATAACTATTCAGGAGTGCCCCTTGGGTGGTCCATCAATGCCCGGCGTCCGGCGATCGGTGCCCGAACACTTCGTGCGCTATGCCCGAGCGGTGGGGGAGTTCGGCCGGGGGCATCACAACCGCAACTACATGGTGCGACCGCTCACGGAGGAGCACAGTCGGCGCATTGGAAGTGCGGATGGAGAGCAGGTCACCCTCAGAGAGCGGATCCGCGGTGCGTTGCCCGTGGTCATCCGGACCTGGCAGAACGAGGCCGACATTCTCGCCGTCGTCCGACAGGCCTTGCCCCATGTACCGCGCTGTCTGGTTCAGGACCGTGACCTGACCATCCTGAGCTACGTCCAGGGCGTGCCGCTGTCCAGCATCTGCCCCAACGGCAAGACGGTGGACACGAATCTGATCGCCGCTTTGACCGATCTCCTTGCCGACATGACGAAGGTGCGCAGAAGGGACCTACCGCCGTTGCCGCCATCCTGGCCCCGCAACGGCAGGGACAGCCGCGCTTTCCTGCGGGCACTGGCACACGCCGCGGAGGTGCAGATCCGGCAGCGCAACTGGCGTCGGTTCGGAGGACTGTTCGCCATGCTGGGCATTCCGGAGAACGCGATGGTGGGGTTCGCCGAGCGGGTGCCGGCGATGAGCGCCCGTCCCTTCAGCTTGCTCCATACGGACCTGCATCGCGACAACGTGATCGTGTCGTATCAGGGGGACCCACCGCTGATCTGCGTTGACTGGGAACTGGCGAGCTTCGGCGACCCGTTGCACGACCTGGCCACCCATCTGGTGCGGATGCAGTACCCCGACCATCAGCGGCAGGAAGTGATCGAAGCGTGGCGCGACAGCATGGGACGGCGAAGCCTCAAGGCTGTCAACGGCCTCGACCGGGACCTGAGGCACTACGTGGACTTCGAACGGGCCCAGTCCGTCTACCCGGACGTCATGCGTGCTGTGACCTCCCTCGGCGACTCCTTCGACCAGCGGGACCTGGACGGGGCCACGAGAGCGGTGCGCATGGCACTCGAGTCGGCCGAGGAACCTCTCCGGCTCAAGAGCGTGCCCGACGAGAAGGCGATCGAGCGCATCCTCTTCCGGTGGAGCGTGTCCCACGGTAAGCGGCACAGCAGTGCCCGCGGGGTGTCGTCCATCTCCTGGGAGCGGGACGAGCGGGTGCCGGAGCATCCGATGTTCCCCTCGTCGGCTGTCGCGGAGGCGCTGTTCGAGGAAGGTGCCGCGTCGGCGGACCGGGTCTTCAAAGGGACGGCGCACCTCAGCACGGCCGTGCGGGTCAGCGGATACAAGGATCCCGTCATGGTGCGGAGAAAGGTGGGCACCGGCAACCCGCTGGAACGGCGATTTCTGTACGAGCACGCCGTGCTCAGGGCCATCGAGCAGTCAGGAGTCTTGGTCCGGGCACCGAAGGTGCTGGCCCTTGGCACCAGCGAACTCGGAGACAAATTCACCATTCATACCTACGAGGGTCCCAAGGGGCGTATTCGGCACCCGGACCACCCGGAAGACGGGCTGCTGCCGCATGAGGCGGACGATCTCGTCAACCAGCTCTGCGCGCTGACCTATGTCGACTGCGAAAAGTTGGAAGAGCGGGAACAACCCGTTGTGCCAACGGACTTCTACGCCCACCTCAGTAGCGAACTCATCCGCATGGTCGCCGAACTACCCAAAAGGACCGCTGACCTGGCACGCGAACTCGGCCTTCCTAGCAGCTACCGACTCGGGGAGATTCTCGGCCGGCACAAGGTGACGCCGCGTCGGCCCGTGCTGCTGCATGGTGACCTGAATCCCTGGAACCTGGTGCGCCGCGAGGACGGCAGCGGACTGACCCTCATCGACTGGGAGATGGCGATGGTGGGCGACCCGCTTTATGACCTGGTCCGCCACACCCATCTGACTCCGACCTTGCCGGACATCCGTGAGCGTCTTTTCTCTCGTTGGGCCGCGTTGCTGCCCGAGGATTGCACGGTGGGCTGGCAGCAGGACTGGCGCGTGTACCGCTGGATCGAGATGGTCCGCTCGGCCTATGTGGATCTCGACCGCCTCGTGGCTGGCGACAGTCTGGAGGCTCCCAACGTTCGCCGAGCGGTGGAACGGTACGCCATGACCCTGACCGAGGCGACCGCGACCCTGGGGCTCAAGGCCAAGTCAACGGCCAACCCCTACCTCGCCCTCGCTTTGCCCCATGGTGGCCCTGGAAGTTCTTCGCCGGTCGGGTACTCCGACGGCTTGTGAGCGGCGACAGGCATCTCGGACAGGGGAGGACGGCGCATGTCCGTAGGTGGGACAGGGGCCTGGAAGAGGGCGTCGCAGACATGATGAGCGCTTGCAACTGTCGTATGGAATTGTTGCCGCGAGGCTGTTTTCGCTGGGCATTATCGTCACGGAGCTGACCGCGTAGCTCGTCAAGCCGTGGACCGACGCGAGAGAAAACGGGTAATGTCACTCGAACCGACTTCTGGAGCCCGGGTGCGTGCCGCCCAATTGAGCATAGGTCGCAATGAGATCGAAGGTCCCCTCCGCGGCTACCACCACGAGACCTACGTATTTCCGCTTCCCGACGGAATTGGGCTTGGCCAGGGACGTTGGAAGTGCCGGGAGCCGCGTAGCAATCTCCTCTGGTTCGACCGGCGCTGCTTCGTGTCTGAGGAGCAGCTGCTGAAGGCTTTGGCGGGGCACATCGAGAGAATCCCGGACGTCTTCGATGTCGACTCGACCGGACTGCAGCGATTCGTTGAAGGGCAGACGCTCGGTTCCCTCTACACGTTCGGAGAGGCGCTTCCGGAGCCGATCCTCGATCAGATTGTCCTCCTTTTCGAGCAATTGGTTCGCGTGGCCCCGGAGACGATCACGGTCGAACGGCGATGCGTGGAAGAAGATCGGCCGGCCGACGGTGACACGAACGGATTTCTTGACCGTCTCATTCACTTCACCGAGGAACAGGTCTACAAGAAGAACCGACGCCGGTTCGGAGAACTGTTCCAAGACCTCGGGGTGGATAACAGCGTTTTCCCGCGGCTTCGGAAGCGCACGGTCCGTCTATCGGGGCGGCCCTTCTGCCTTCTCCATGCGGACCTGCACCGGGAGAACTTCATCATCGATCCCCAGCAGCAGCTCTGGACGATCGACTGGGAACTGGCCATGGTCGGCGATCCACTGTACGACCTGGCGACACACTTGTTTCTGATGCAGTACCCGGACGAGCAGAGCAAGTGGGTGCAAAAATTGTGGGCCGAGGTCGTCGAGCACATCCGGCCAGGGAGCTCTGCCGGAATGGCGGAGGATCTGCCGCTCCTCATGGACTACAAGAGGGCGCAGTCCGTCTTCACTGACGTGATCCGTGAGGCGATGTCGCTCGTATCCGGCCCGGACATCGACACTGAACTCGCCCAAGCCGGCTGGAAACTGCATGAGATCCTGACAGTTGCCGCCGACCCGTTGGACCTGTCCTCCGTGCCGAGCCAGGAAGACATCACGGCGGCTCTGGACCGCTGGCGCCGAGACGACTCGCAGGCGAAGGGCTGACACCCGCGTGGCTGCAACCCGCTCAAGTCCTGAGTGGGTGACTGGAGGCCTCCTACAGGGCCCGACCGCTCAGCACTCCAGCAACACCTTGCCCACCACTGTCCGTCGCTCGACGGCCGTATGGGCCTCACGGGCCCGTTCCAACGGGAACACCTTCCCGATCACCGCTCGCAACCGCCCACCCGCCGCTTCCTCCAGCGCGTACCCGGCCAGCCGCCCGAGCTCCGCCGCCGCGAACTGCACGTCCCCGATCCCGAACGACCTGATGCCACGGTCCGCTGCCTTCTGGGCGTCAACCGGTGCGAAACCCCCGGAAGGCGCCCCATGCGCCGAGAAGCGCCCCCCGTCAGCCGTCAAAGGGAGGGCCGAGGCGCCCAGTTCACCCCCCACCCCGTCCAGCACCACGTCGGCCGCCCCGCCCAGCGCCTCCCTGGCCCGTGTCACCCATTCGCCGGCGGAGATGTCGATCGCTGTGAGGGCGCCCAACTCCCGTACGAGGGACGTCTTCTCGGCGCCCCGGGCCAGCCCCACCACCCGCGCACCACGCGCCGCCGCCAACTGCACCAGTAGCGTCCCCATGCCGCCCGACGCCCCCAGGATCAGCACCCGTTCGCCGCGCGTGATCTCCGTCCGCTCGATCAGCCCCGCCCCCGTCACCCCGTCGTGCACCAGCGCTGCCGCGGTCAGCAGATCGACACCCTCCGGTACGACCGTCAGGGCAGACACCGCAGCCACGGCACGTGAGGCGTAGCTTCCCCGGACGTGGGACACCACTCGGCGTCCCAGCCACTCCGCCGGTACGCCGGGGCCGGTCTCCGTGACCGTGCCGGAGACGCCGCCCCCGGGGACGTACGGCGGGGTGACGTCGAAGTACTCGCGGCCCCATCCGGACCGTACCTGCGTCTCGACGAAGAGCGTGTCGGCGTACGCCACGTCGATCACCACCTCGCCCGCCTCCGGTTCCGGGTCCGGCAGTTCCACCGGCACCAGGACCTCCGGACCGCCGAACTCCTTCACCTGTACCGCTCGCATGGCATGCCTCCGGTCGCGCAGTCGTCGTACGGACTCGACTCGCGCAGTCTTCGACCTCAAGCGAGGTTGAGGTCAAGCGGCACTGGTCAGAGCGGCACGGTCGGATCAGAGCGGCACGGTCGGATCAAAGCGGCACGGTTAGAGTCGTCGGCATGACCGACATCGGCCTGCGTGAGCGCAAGAAGCAGCGGATGTTCAACGACCTCTCCGAGACCGCCATCCGGCTGTTCCTGGAGAGGGGCTTCGACGCCGTGTCCGTCGCCGAGGTTGCCGCCGCCGCCGAGGTGTCGAAACCGACGCTGTTCCGGTACTTCCCGACCAAGGAGGACCTGGTTCTGCATCGGATCGCCGATCATGAGGGCGAGGCCGCCCGCATCGCCGCCCAGGGGCCGACGCCGGTCGCCGCCCTGCGGCGGCACTTTCTAGACGGGCTCGAGCGGTCCGACCCCGTCACCGGGCTCAACGATCATCCGGCCGTCCTCGCCTTCCACTCCCTCCTCTACGGCACCCCCTCCCTCGTCGCCCGCGTCCACACCTACCAGGAGCGGTCCGAGGCCGCGCTCGCCGAGGCGCTCGGGGGAGGGCTGGAGGCGCGGCTCGCCGCGGGGCAGATCATCGCCGTCCAGCGGATCCTCGCGCTGGAGAACTGGCGGCGGATCGCGGCCGGGGAGTCGATCGAGGAGGTGCGGTCGGATGCCGTACGTGCCGCCGAGCGGGCGTTCGACATGCTGGCCGCGGGTTTGCCTCAGTTCGCCTGAGCGGAGCGGTTCCCGAGGGACGAGGTTCGGTAAGAAATTTAACTCGGTTACGTTTTCTGGCGTACCCTCGCCCCCATGACCTCAGCCGACCCCGCCCTGAAAGAGTCCCTCCACCACGAGCGCGCCCACCACGACCGCTGCCGTACCGCCCTCGCCGCCATGGTCGACGGCGCCCAGGAACACGTCGTCACCGGCGAGGACGTCTCCGCCTCCGGTGCCGACGCCGAGGTGCTCGGGTACCGGCTGAGGAGTCAGGCCAAGGCGATGCGCGAGCTGCCCGAAGGGCCCCTGTTCTTCGGGCGCTTGGACTTCTCGGCCGACGCCGGTGACCACTCCGGGCAGAGCTACCACATCGGGCGGCTGCGGATCACCGAGGCGCCCGCCGCCCCACCCCTCGTCGTGGACTGGCGTGCGCCCGTCAGCAGGGCCTTCTATCAGGCGAGTGCCCGGGATCCGCAGGGCGTCGCGGTCCGGCGGAGGTTCGGGTGGGCGGCCGGCAGCCGGGGCGACTCCGCCGATCTCACCGGGCTGGAGGACGAGCATCTGGGGAAGGGGGAGTCGCAGGCCAGCGGGATCGTGGCGCGAGAGATCGAGCGGCCCCGGGTCGGGCCCATGCGGGACATCGCGGCCACCATCCAGCCCGAGCAGGACGATCTCGTACGGGGTGGGATCGGTCTGTCCGTGTGCGTGCAAGGGGCACCGGGCACCGGCAAGACCGCCGTCGGGCTGCACCGCGCCGCCTATCTCCTCTACACCCACCCGCAGCGCATCCGACGCGGCGGACTCCTCATCCTCGGACCCAACCGCACCTTCCTGACGTACATCGGCGAAGTGCTGCCCGCCCTGGGCGAGACCGGCGTACGGCAGTCCACGCTCCAGGAGGAGATCGGCCGCCATCCGGTCACCGGGACGGACGAGGAGGGGACCGCCCTCGTCAAACACGACGCGCGCATGGCCGAGGTGCTGCGCCGGGCGCTGTACGCCCACGTGTCCAGCCAGGACGTCGACTCCCTCGCGATCAAGGACGGTTCGTACCGGTGGAGGGTCGGCGCCGGCGAACTCGTACGGATCGTCGAGGACGTGCTCGCCGAGCAACCGCCGTACGCCGTCGGACGGGAGCGGGTACGGACCCGGGCCGTGCGGGCGCTGCAACTGCGGGCCGAGCGGCGGGCCGGACCGCAGACGAACGCCTGGGTGCAGAAGATCTCGCGGGCGCGGGCGGTCGGCGCGTACGTCGACGCGGTGTGGCCCCGGGTGCGGCCGGAGGAGGTCGTCAGCCAACTGCTTTCCGACGCCGGTGTGTTGGGGGAGGCCGCCGACGGGCTGCTGGACGACGACGAACAGCGGGCGCTGCTGTGGGCGAAGCCGCCGCGCTCGTGGAAGTCGGCGCGCTGGTCCGCCGCCGATCTCGTCCTCCTCGACGAGGTCGCGGGGCTGATCGAACACCCCGAGGGGTACGGCCATCTCGTCGTCGACGAGGCGCAGGACCTCTCCCCGATGGAGTGCCGGGCGATCGCGCGCCGGGCGCGTTTCGGTTCGCTGACCGTCCTCGGCGATCTGGCGCAGGGCACCACGCCGTGGGCCGCGCGGTCGTGGGGGACGGTCCTGCGTCATCTGGGGAAGCCGGACGCGGCGGTCGTGCCGCTGACGACCGGGTTCCGGGTGCCCGAGGCCGTCGTAGGACTCGCCAACCGGCTGCTGGACCGGCTCGATGTGGACGTGTCGGCCGGACGGTCCCTGCGCACGGACGGGGAGTTGAGGGTGCGGGAGGCGGCGGGGGACGTATGCGGGGTCGTCGTGGAGG